>JAGXNT010000009.1 GCA_019894765.1 Candidatus Heimdallarchaeota archaeon | reverse complement strand
GTAACTATATACAAAGATTTATTTTCATCCAAGAAAAAGGATAGTTATTCTAATTAAACAGGGATAGCTCTTATATTGGCAGAAATCATTTCCGAATACGATAGAAACTTTATACCAAAGTTAAATGATCAACTAAAACTTCTCAAATGGTACAAGTTGGATAATGCTGCCACTATTTACAGTCTTATTAATACCAATAAATCCCCTGGTTTATTCAGTTTGTCTTGCACATTAAAACATCGAATTAATATCAATGATCTCCAGACTGCTTTAACTCGAATTATGGTTCGCTTCCCTTATTTTGATGTCTGTCTCAAGAAGGGATTTTTCTGGGCGTATTGGGAGAAAAACCAGAACGATCCAAAGATTGTGGCTGAAACAAAATATCCTTGTCAAAGATTACCAATTTATAGTCGTGGTGTATTCCCCTTTAGAGTGAAAGCATATTTTAATCGAATAGCAATTGAGTTTCATCATAGTCTAACAGATGGAACAGGTGGATTAATTTTCCTCAAAGCTCTTGTTGCAGAATATTTGCATATACGTGGTATAACCCCTAAAGATTGGGGTGACATTTTCCGCCCAAATCAAGTTCCAGAACCCGAAGAGTATGAATATGCATACAAAAGGAATTATCGAAAAAAACTACCTTTTCCAAAAGCCCAAGGAGCAGCTTTTAGACCTCCTTTAACTTGTGAGAGGAGAAAGAAATATCATGTTACAACTGGGGTTGTATCAGTAAAAGAAATTCTCAAAGTTTCTCGAGAGAATAAAGTTACAATAACAGAATTATTAACTTCAGCATATTTGGATGCACTTCAATCAGTTTTATATAATTTACCTGAACATCAACGCAAAAGACAAATGAAGCCTATACGAGTTGCAGTTCCAGTGAATTTAAGGAATCTTTATCACTCTAAGACTATGAGGAATTTTTCATTTATGGTTGCTCCTGAACTAAATCCTAAACTGGGTAGATATAATTTCAAGGAGATTTTACATTTAGTTCACCACTCACTTAGAAAAGAAATCGCAACGAAGACTATTACTCAATCCATTTCTCGAAATGTTAAAGGTCAAATATTCCCACTTATGAGAATCATCCCCTTGTTTCTTAAGAGACTACTTGGCGGACTTCTTTACGAGAATATTGGTGAACGATTGTATTCCGGTAAGTTAAGCAATATTGGAAAAGTAACTATGCCTGATGCTTTCGCGAAAGAAATCGAGAGCTTTGATTTACTTTTAGCTCAAAGTTCAATAATTAATACTGGATGTTCGGTAACAAGTTTTGAAGATAAACTCAACATAACTTTTGGAAGAACAGTAAAAGAAGCAGAAGTTGAGAAATACTTCTTCAGAAAATTAGTTGAATTAGGCATTCAAGTGAAAATAGAAACAAATTGACTATTTTTTTTAATCCAATAATCCTTTAAATAAAAAAGTTAATCTTCTTTTGAGGAAAACCAATTTGGATGACTTGATTGCCAATCTTATTGTTCGAATACTTTGGGCAGCGATCTTTGGTTGGTGGATTTCCATTATTTGGTACTTATTTGCGATTTTTTTTGTTGCTTTAGTATTCTCTGCTCCTTTAGGATACTGGATGCTTGACAAGATTGAAATGGTCTTTTCGTTTAATCGTGAGTCTCATCATAGTTGGAGAACCAGAAAAAGAATTGTCTTTGGGATCATATGGTTCTATCTTGTTGGTTGGTGGGCAGGTATTTTACTCATAAGTTTATCAAGTGCTTGTGTAGTTACAGTGATTGCTTTTCCTCTAGGATCTTGGTTGATGAGGTCTTTAGATACAGTTGTAATATTGAGTTAATGCTTTAGGATATAATCCTTATACAAATCATATTGCCGATGATTTTTAGATCTTAAAGTCCAAATGGCATCTTTGGGGCATAAATTTACACACCCAGAGCATCCCACACAACGAAGCTCATTGAATCTAGGCATGTTCTTTTTATTCAGACTTATTGCTCCACTGGGACAAATTTTTGTAGCGCAAAGCTTACAGCTATTGCATTTTTCTTTATCTAGAAGTTTAATCCCAACATAGAAAGCCATTTCAGACCGCCAAGTAAAGAATCCCGCCCAAATATAATACAATAAATTAGATTGAGGAATTAGTCCTCTCATTTCCATTTTATCAAAATTCTTTTTCCATCTGGTAAGTCGGTCTAATATTTTTTCACTGAATAACTGAGCCATTTCACAGTCGTGTTTAGTCAATCCACCTAGTTTTTGATTTGTATCAGTTATTTTTGGCATCCAGGACTTGATATTAGTTGTTCCAAAACCTTCTATTGATCCTAAAAACAATCCCGCTTTACGATACATTGCTTTATACAAATTCCAAAGTGTATTTCCAGGAACACCCCCACTTGTGGAAAACACAAAGAATGGTTTTCTATAGAAATCTAGTTTTCGTAAAAATCTTGTAACTATCCGAGGTGCTCGATAAGAGTATGCAGGAGCTCCAACTCCAAGAATATCATATTGAGCGAGATTAAAATCTGCCCCTCTTTTTATTCGCAGAAGATCTACAGAATGATTTGCTTTGATAAATCCACTCGCAATATCCGAAGCCAATTTCGCAGTAACTCCGGTGCCTGAAAAATACAACAAAGCAATTTTCATAAAACTAACTAACTATGAGGTCATTATAAGAATTTAGGAACTAATCTTTCCAGTTGTGCAATTTATAGTATTCATCTACCATCCTATCAATATCAACTGTTGAACCCTTAGTAGGTCCCCGTTTCAAGGTTTCCGAAACAAATCTATCTGGAAGCGTATCATCTT
Source organism: Candidatus Heimdallarchaeota archaeon (assembly GCA_019894765.1). The sequence goes on along the minus strand of JAGXNT010000009.1, from coordinate 10,303 downwards.
CTCGAGTAATTCCAAATTTCTCATTGAGTTTTCGTTGTAAATCTATGGAATCATTCATGATTTTCTGTAAATAATCAGGAGTGTAATCCAAACCAGTACAAGCATTGAGTAGAACTGAGATATTCTCAAAGTTCAAGATGTCCATACACAGACCAATATTTTTGCACATCGTCATACTATCTGTTAGAAGAGCAATTTTTTCCGAATAGACAACAAGAGCTGCTTTTCCTTCCTCAGATAATCTATCTGCTGCTTTTTCTGTGCCAAATCTTCTCTTAGCTTCCTCTTTTCGATTAGTTAACTCAAAGAAAGGTTCAGCCCGAAGATGATCACCACCTCGAGAAGCAATTGCATAAGTTAATCCGTATGCCTTTATCCCTCTAGGATCGCCATTGATAACATCTAATCCTTTAACATGCAAAACAAGTTTCTGGGCTTCTTTATTGAATTCTCTTGAGAGGTTTCTAGCACCATTTGCTAATTTATCGCCTATTCCTTCTCTAAAAGTAATTTTCTTTACAATTTCTCGAACTTTCTCAGTGTCACCCCATTTAAGTTCAAGACCATCTAAATCATCAGGATAAATAAATCCTCGTTCTTGGCATTCCATTATCCAAGCAATAACTTCAGATGTTGAAATGGAGTCTAATCCCATTTGATTTAACCAGTAATTCATCTCAAGAGCAAAGGGGAGATTAGAACTCCCTATCTTAGAAGTAAAACTACAAAGGGTTTCATACTCCGGACCCTCTGCTTCAAGACTATCACAAATATAGTATCTCGAGCAATGGAGATTACAATTAAAGCAAGATTTATTCTTCACTTTGTAAGTGCTTGCCAATTTTTCCCCAGATATTTTTTCGATGTAATCACAAACACCATCTTGAAAATGATTCGTTGGCAGAATTCCAATGCTATTCAAGTCACTCATCAACATAGTTGTTCCTAACTGGTATCTTTTCTTATACTCATTGTGTTTCATGATTGCTGAATGAATTTTCTCGGCTTCTTGTTTGAGAATTGCTGGATTAGCATATTTTGCAGGACTTGAACCTCGAACAGCGATTGCTTTAAGATTTTTTGAACCCAAAACTGCCCCCATTCCGGTTCGTCCATTTACTCGGTTTCCACTCGAGACAATAGCCGAATAAAGAACTTGGTGTTCACCAGCAGCACCAATAGCTGCTATTTGTATGGCATGATCTTTGTGTTTTTTTCTGATGTAACTAGTTGTATTGAGAATCGTTTTCCCAGCTAAATTAGTAGCAGGTATGAATTCTACTTCGTTATCAGTGATCATCAAATAAAGTAGTTCTTTTGCTTTCCCAGTAATGACTATTTGATCAAAACCAGTATGCTTCATTTCAGGACCAAAAGAACCACCAGCAGCGGAATCACCAAGAATATTTGTAAGAGGTGACTTAGCAGTAACAATAAAGTAAGCTGAAGCTGGAAGAATGGAACCTGTTAATGGTCCAACTCCAAAAATAATTATATTTTCTTCACCCAGTGGATCACAATTTGGATCTAATTCATCATAGAGTCTTTGAGTATTAGTAGTCCTTCCTCCGATAAGTGGCTTAATCCAACTAGAAGAAATTTTTTCAATTTTGAAAGTCTTCTCTGTAAGATTAACTCTGAGTAATTTCCCACCAAAACCATACTTAAGCACGATTCTCCCTCCAAGTCTTTCGCAACTCAATTCCTTGTTTTCTAATATACTCGTATCGTTTTTGGCTCGGTGTTAGCTTTACTGAAGTGTTCTCAAACTCAGAGAGAGAAACATTTTCTTTTCGGAATTCTAAAGATAATGCTCCTTCAGTGCAAGCTTTAATGCATTCAGGATCTCCAGAACAGAGATTGCAAACAAAAACCTCATCGTTGAAAAGCTGAATTGCTCCAATCGGACATGCTTCTTCACAGTTAGAGCATAAAGAACAAACATCCATATTAACAAGAATTTCTCCTTGAGAACCAATACTTAACGCTTCGTTTGAACAATCATTTATACAATAACGTTCTACGCATTGCTGGCAAACAACAGGACTATCAATTCCAATCTCATATAAATTCAAAATTTTGATTCGCGATAGATAATTACTAACTTGTTCTGTGTGAAAGAAAGCACATGCTGTTTCACATCTTTTACATCCAGTGCATTTACTAATATCCACACAAATCATAGTAAACCAAAGAAACTACTTCGTTAAATTATTTTCTTAATTAACAACAAAGTATATTCGTCTTTTTGTAAAAAATTCCGGAAACCAAAGAAATTTCGAAAAATGAAGTATTTTATTATCTAAGAAGGATAAAATTTCACACTATACTAAATAAAGAACAACTAATAATATAAAACTTCGATATTTATTTTATATTGTAAACAAATGAAATGTTCAATTCTATCATTCTGTATTAACGAATTGACTTTTTTATTAATTGAGGTATAATAAAAGATGTTAAAAAGTAATTTTACTTTTAGAGGAAAGACAAGAGTTCTTGTTATTTTCTTCATTTTTGCTCTTCTTTTGCTAGCAACTCCAATGAAGAGTTCTGCTATTAGAAGTATCAATACTGGAGCTCTTTCCACAGAAATAACCAATAGTAGTTTTACCTTTGACACTAATCCGGATCCATTTACAGACACTTTGTTACCGTCTAGCGCTTTTCCATTCCCTGATACTCGAGTAGTTCGAGTTGCTATATACGATGAACCAAATGCGACAGCACCTACATACGATGGAAGTTCTGGTGATAATAATAACAACATCACAAATCTTGTTGATATCCTATCAGTTAATCCTAGAATCGATATTACGGTTTTGAATGCTGTTGATATCTCCAATCGTGTTTTGACTACTGCTAACTTTGATGTTTTTGCTATGGTTGATAATAATCCTAGAGAATTCATCTTTGATATGGTTATGGATTTCTGGCTTGCTGGTGGTGGATTAATAACTTTTGATGGTCCTGCATCATTTTTAGCTTATTCAGGTATTCTCCCTCCTGAATCAGTAGGTAATGATGGATATCTTGGATATTGGAGTTTTAGTTCGGATGGTTTCAATATTACCGCTAGACACCCAGTTGCCAAAGCTTATGATTTGGAAACAAGTATACCAGCAGATGGTGGTTATGGTTACTGTTCATGGGATTGGTCTGTACTTTCAGGCTCAGCTATTGCTAGCGATATAACACCAATTGCACATGGAGTTTCTGATGCAAATGAAATCACTATATTAGCTTTCGATCCAACTGATCGTGGAGGTAAAGTAGTCACAATAGGTTTTGATCTTGATCATGAGGAAATTCCTGCACTTGATCAACTAATTCGAGATTCAGTTGATTGGTTAGCACCTCGACCAAAAGGTCGAATTGCGTTCGATTTGTCTCATCATCCACGTCTTAGTATTGATGCTTGGGATCAAAATTCCTTATGGCCTGATTATTACTATGGTATGAGAGATTACTTGGTTAGCAATGGTTACACTCTTGATAAACTCTATCCTGCAGCAGTTGGTGACAACTTTACTGTAGAGAGATTAGAACCATATGATATGTTAATCATTAATACTCCTGACTTTAATTACACAGTCGGTGATCAAGTTGCTATTGAAACGTATATAGCAAATGGCGGATCACTTCTCGCAATGGGTGATAGACCAGATGGCGTTTGGTTCTCAAAACAAAATGAAATAACGAGTACATTATTAGCTCCATTTGGATTATCAATACATCCTACTTATGGTGTAATCTCAACAACAACTTTCAATGATTTTATTCTTCATCCAACAACTGAAAATACTGCTGCGGGAATAGAATTGAGTGTCTATGGTTATGTAAATATTACCGGTCCCGCATATCCGATTTGGCATGATGGTTCAATGAACATTGTAGTCGCAGGCAGCGAATTTGGTGAAGGAAGAGTAATTCTAACATCAGATATAAATTGGTTACAATCTTCTGGTGGTAATTTAGATCAAGATGACAACAAACAATATTTACTAAACGTTGCTAATTGGCTTACATCTGCAAGAGCAAACGTCTTAATCTATACTGATTGGACAGTGGCTCCATCATTTTACAGAACACCTCTCGCACTAGCACTAAATGATTTAGGAGTGAAATACTACTTAACAGCTGGTTTTTCCAGTCCATATTTTGATTATTGGAATTTATCACTTAATCTCTATCCATGGGATTTAGTCATCGTTGATAATCCCAATTATTACGGTTTGGATGCTTTCTTTGATGAAATAATTGAATACATTGATTCAGGTGGACATCTACTTATGTCATTTTTCGATGTAGATGCTTCAAGTGCTAATCCTCTTTGGGCTAAACTTGGATTTGAACATAACGTTGATTTCACTAATGAACCTCCGGTCTATATCTGGGATGTTGGCCATGATATTTTCAATCAACCTGTTAATTACAATGCTAATAATTTCACAGTAGGAACTGCCTATTTAGATGATGGAGATCGATTAACTGTTTTCCCAAATGCTACAGCATTAGCAGGATTTTCACCAACAGAGCAAGCTGGTGATGCTATAATAGTTCTACGAAATGATGAGCAAACTCTGTTCAATAGCTATCTTATAGATGAATTCACATCTGATATTGATGACTCAACATATACAGACAGCTTTGAACTCTGGAAAAATGAAATTGCCTTTATGCTTCGACCTAAACTGGAATTTAATCCTATCTTCCCAGATCCAATAACAGTTGGCAACAATCGCCAATTCACCATTGAAATACCAAATTTCGGGCTTAGCGATGCAACTCTTGGTTTAATTGAAATAGTAATACCAGGCGGATTAGGTTCTACTAGCGATGATTTACTACAACCATTCAGCGTCATGAAAGGAGATGCAAGCTTAGTAACCTGGAATGTACAAGTTGATGCTGTTGGAAATTATACACTAACATTTACTGCCATATATCAGGGATTCATAGGTACAATTTATGGAACAGGAAACTTCGATGTTCACATTACTGTTTCTAAAGGATTTGTTTTCCCACAATACCTCTGGTACATTATAGGAGGAGCACTAGGTGCACTTCTAATTATTATAATCATTGTTGCTGTTGTAAGAAAAAGAAAATCAAGAATAGCTACAAGGTAAATCAATAAGAGGAAATTTCCTCTTTCACCTTTTTTTTTTATTATACATTAACTAATTAGACTATTACATTTTTTTGACTATTTTTTGAAAATAAGAAAGAAATAAAAGAAAAAAGGAATTCAAAGTGAATTTTTCTTGGAAAAATACAAAAACAAGTTATTAGAAGATAATCAGATAATGGTGTTAAAGATGAGTGAACCTCCAATTCCTGAACCAAGTGAAGAACAAAAAAATGAATGGGCTAAAAAAATCATTCAAGTTGTAGACGAACGAAAATTCTATTCTTTAGAGAATGTTGTAAATGCTATTAGAGATTATTTTGAAACTCAGTTTCCAAAATACCGGATTGATGCTATTGGTTTAGAATATGGAGATGAATGTCTCGTTGTTCGCAAAGCACCTCCTCCTGGTTCCGAACCTATGGATGATTTATTCGCTGCTTTCAAACCTGATAAGGAACCACCCACAGAAGACGTTCTCATGATGCAAAAATACGTTCGAGCTTCTTATTTGAAAATTCTTGACTTACTTGAGATGGATAATCCTGCAAAATATTCAGAAATAATCACAAAAATAGGTTTACGACCGTTTGAAAAGATACCAGATTTCAGAGAGCAAGCATTTGAGTTCTGGTCTAAAAAAGTGATTGAATATTATAAAGTAAGAAATGAAACTCCTATGGAGAAAATTATCAAAAGCATTGCTCGATTCTTTAATCTTTTATTTCCGGATTATTCTTTCACATATTTTGTTCCAAAAACAAAGGAATACTATCCTATTGCTATTGATAGGAAGTACGAATCCTCAGGTATGTGGTTCATGGAAATTGATAAAATTCGGTTAATGATTTACAATATCAACTACATTATTCTCAATAAACTCAAAAGATTTAATGATTACTCTAAAGACCCTAATTACTGGTTTGATCTTGTGAGAATGTATGAAGAGATGGGATTAGGAAAGAAAGCGGATGAATTTGGTGCACATGGTTTATCTCTTGATCCAAAAGATCTTACTGGATTAACAGAATTAGTAACTCTTTACATTGAAAAGAAACAATTCATCAGGGGTATGAAGTATATCAAAAAGAGTGCTCTTATTATGAAAGAGAAAAAGATGCTTCAACCAGCTCTAGTCACTTGGAAAAAAATAGCTGAATTTGAACCACATGACAAGAGTCATTGGCTCGTTATTGCTGACATTTATGAAGAGATGGGGAATAGCTTAGAAGCAGCTGTAAGTCGTAAAAAAGCTGAAATGTAATTTCCTTTTAAATCATCCAGAGAAATTTGGGGGAGGGAGGAGAGAAAGCGACTAAAATATAGTTGTTGTGAAATAGTTCACTTGCCTTCTCTCACAATACTCTAAAGTAATCTATAATTTAAAGTTCACGATTTAGGAAATAAAATGAAAAAAAAGTGGTAAGACGGGTACAATGTTGAATTATTGGTCTTCATACCAGGTTTCATTTGTTTCGAGATTAGTTACTTTCCATTTCATGCCACTTTTAGTCATAACTAACGATTTTTTGATTTGCACAGGTCTACCATTAATGAATGCTGTAGTCATTTGTGTTATACCAAAAGGTAGCTCTTCATCTGGTGGTTGTTGTGCATGTCTACTCGCTAGTTTCTTAGTAGGTTTGGGTTTAGCTTTAACTTGTGGCTCAGGTTCCGGAGGTTTAGTTATCTCTTCTGTTGGGAGTTCTAGTTCCTTTGTATCAAAAAGTCCTTCTTGAGCTATTTTTTCCTTTTTCTCTTCAAAATTAAAGGAATAACCGGAATCCATTAACTCATGGAGTTTTTCCTTCACCCGTTTTTCTTGTTTCCTTTTAATGGTTAGTTTTACTGAAAACACAATAATGATTACTACTGGAGGAACAATATAAAAAGGTAAGAGATATCGACCAAAAATTATGTTTAACTCAAATTTTCTCAAAGGATTTGTTCCTGCTGCTACTTCGTCGCCATCAGAATAACCGTCACCATCGGAGTCAGGATTACTGGGATCTGTAAAATAAGTATTTACTTCCTCGTAATCCATCAAACCATCTTGGTCACTATCATCTAGATTGGGATTTGTATGGTATAATTCAACTTCTTGTCCATCAAGTAGACCATCGTCGTCTGTGTCGGGGTCAAGAGGATCAGAATAATATATGATAACTTCATCAAAATCATCTAATCCATCATAATCAGAATCCGGTGCACTTGGATTTGTTTTGTAAACATAAAGTTCCATGTAATCATTAAGATTATCTGAGTCAGTATCTGGATTCAAGGGGTTTGTATGATGAGTAAAGATTTCTAAATAATCGCTAACAAAATCATCGTCTGTATCATCATCTAAGGGATTCGTGTTATACGTATTTACTTCTGATCCATCTCCGACACCATCTCCATCTGTGTCGGAATCAAATGGATCTGTTCCTAAAGCAAATTCTTCTAAGTCTAGTAGGCCATCTCCATCGGAGTCTATATTATTTGGAACACTTAGTGCATCATTAGGATCTGCATCATTTGCAATTTCAACCCAATCATTGTATAAATCACCATCTGTATCATATAATGTGGGATTTGTGTGGACATATCCTGTAGCGTTTGCACTTGGATTACTTGGTGCATAAATACCTAAGATTTCTTCTCCATCCAAAAGACTATCATTGTCTGTGTCTGGATTAATTAAATCAGTCAGATAGACTAGTACCTCATCTCCATCCAATAAATTATCATAATCCGTGTCTGTATTATTTGGATTGGAAAACCAAAACGTTATTTCCATATAATCATCTAAAAGATCTCCATCTGTATCATTTGATTGAGGATTTGTAAAGTAAACAAGGATTTCTTCTCCATCTAGTAATGAGTCATTATCCATATCGTCATCAAGAGGGTCCAACAAGTATACTAAAACCTCTTCACCATCTTGAAGTAAATCACCATCTGTGTCGTCACTCGTAGCATTTGTAAAGTAGGTAAAAATCTCATCAAAATCAGTCAGCTCATCATAATCAGTATCGTTCTGAGTTGGATCTGTGAAATATGTGAGAACTTCTTGTCCATCCATTAGACCATCTGCATCTGAATCATTGTTACTAGGATCAGTCCCATAATTATACTCCACTATGTTTATCAACAAATCAATATCCAAGTCATCCGCAGTATCATTCACTAATGGATTTAATCCATAATAATCCTCATAGTAATCTCCCATTCCATCTGTGTCCGTATCGTTTGACAAAGGATTCGTTGTGGAGTTATTAATTTCATAGTAATCATTTAGCAAATCAGCATCCGTATCCCCGCTGTTTGGATTAGTGTAATACACATCAAATTCTTCAAAATTAGTGAGTCCATCCCCATCTTTATCCAAACCAGTGTCATCTATTAATGGATCAAGACCGTAATCAACTTCGTATTTGTCAGGCATTAAATCTCCATCGGTGTCATTCGATAGAGGATTAGTACCATATATTTTCACTTCCCATCCGTCAAGTAGACCATCTGTATCTGTATCGGGGTTTGTCGCATTTGTTCCGTAAATTATTTCTTCACTGTCATATAGATAATCGTTATCTGAATCTGGTTCCTTAACTTCTTGTACATCTATTAATGTTGTTGGTTCTATTGAAGCATATTTCCTAATTATTATGTTATCAACATAAAAGCGCGTAAAAGAATCAGCATGAGCTTGCCATGCCCATTTATCAATGCCAGTAGAATAACTATCTCTCAATCCACCAGTATGCAATGCTCCATCATCACATCTTAATGTATTATCCCCTAAGATGAAATCATAAGTTTTCCATTGATCATCAGACCAATACATGCTAGGAGTGAAATAATGTAAAACTGTATTATCATACCATTTCCAATCATTACCTCCTTCTCCTTTTACAAAAACAACATTCGTCCCATCACTTTCATATCCTAATAGGTATCCTATGTATTGACCTGACCGATAATCAGGATATAAATCAAAGTGTACATTTACTTCACATTCAACATTCCAATCATATGCAATATAATCTCGATCTGTTGAACCTGCTCTTTCAACTTCAAGAACCATGTTCCCAGCAATATCTTCTATTGCTGCATAATTCTGTGATTGATCGACCCAACCGTTAATACCATCAATACTTTGACCATCTGTATATCCTTCGAAATCATCATATGCTAGAAAAGTTGCTTTCCCATCACTTGTTGTGCTTGCACTTGAATTTCCATAATAAATTTGTAATATTATGTCACTATTTGCAGCTAAAAATGGAACTTCCACCCAAATGGATTCGTCATTTTCAATCCAATGGTTTAGCAGCACATTACTTGAATTTACTACTCGTATGTCTTCCCAAGAATAACTACCAAACTTGTAAAAATTATCACAATTATAGGAATCATATTCTGGTTGAGTAATCTCACTTTTCACAAGTAGCTTTTTAGCACCAATAGCCATTTGTTCCTTTATTTGGTTAGGAGTCAATACTTGATTATAGATTTTAATCTCATCAATTTTTCCATCTAAATATCTACTTGATAGACTAATACTACTTATTCTTCCAATATTTATATCATCAGTGTTTTGTAGATGATTATAACTGACTTTCAAAGAGTTTTCCAATTCCCCGTCAATATATAGATAATATGTATCACCTGTTATGTCAAATTCCTTAACTGCGACAACGTAATGCCATTCACCATCACTAACATCTGATTGACTAAATATTGCATTAGCTGTAATACCATCAGTTGTAATTAAACAAACAGAACCATTAAAATCTACATGCAAGATTAATCCACTATCATAACTTACATCAGACATTCTATCAATTAATCCTTTACCAGCACTCAATGGTGCTGGTAGATTTTCCAGCATCCAAAATGCAACTGTTTGATTATCACTATTAAATGAACTTTGGTGAGGTATTGTTGCATAATCTCCACTCCCATCAAATGAAAGACCGGAACCTTCAACACCTGTTGACCAAGATGCTCCTACTTTAGATCCGTCATAACCCTTCCCTGAAGAATCAACAATTTTTGAACCACTATTCTCATTAAAATGCCAAGAACCAACCAAGTTATAATCAGTTATATTGTTGAGATCAATTTTAACTTGATAATCAATTAAATCCTCATTATTGGGATTAGTTATAGTAACATTGTTTCTAT
>JAGXNT010000008.1 GCA_019894765.1 Candidatus Heimdallarchaeota archaeon | reverse complement strand
TGGTTTGGTCATTGGTATCGTTGTGATAATCTTGTCCCTCTTCATCCCTGGTATTGCTGAAATTCTTGGAATCGTTTCAGGCATTCTGTTTATAATTGAAGATGTTGCTTAACATTTTCTTTTTTTTCTTTTTTTTCTTGTTTTCTCAAAATTAAAACTTGTAAATTGTCTATTAAACTCCCCTTCCTTCAACATGGCTTGGTTTGCTCTCGTCCGATTTTAATTTCGTTAGATGATTTTGTTTTATGTTTGAAGATTTCCTTTATTTCAGAACTTTCCCATCTTCTATTTGTAGTCCCAAATGCATGATTATGATTTCTTCAACAGTTTCCTTTGGGTACATTGTTACTGCTACTAGCCAGTCAATAGACACACTTTGTGCTTTTCTTAAGAGATGTTTTACACTTTCAACCATTTGTCCTGTTATATCAGGATTCAAGTTGAAACTGTATCCTGTCATCGTACTTTTTGCTGGTTGCTCTAGTTCTTTTATTTTATGCCTTTCTTTTATTTCTTCAATTTCCTTCAGTTCTTCTATTCCAAGGATAGGTTTTGATGTTTCGGTATCTTCTATTACTGCTAGTCTTTGTTTTCTTTGTAACTCTTTCTCTTTAAGATACTGTTTTAATAGAGATTGAATATGTTCAGTCGAATCTGTACCCTCTGGTGTTTCCCAGCAGTTAATTAGCACTTTTTCTCTTTCTTCTATGAACGTGGTATATATGAAATAGTCTTCATAGCAGCCCGGTTTTTTGATGTCTACTCGTTCTTCTCTTACAAACTCAAAATGCTTAATGTTTGCTATATTGACTGAGGCAGAAGTATGTCTATCTTTCCAAGAAAGCTCATTTGGTGATATTTCTAAGAAACTAGCTTTTATCGATAATCTATGTGAAACAAGAATCAACAACCCATAAATCAATCCTATCCCCGCACCAATCAATACGTTGTGCTGGAAAAGCATATTGTGGTATGCTTCAGATAAACCCACATTTGATCCAATTATTACGAAAATCGAGAAACTTGCACCTAGAGCAGTAAGAGCCCCTCTTCTTACAGTACCACCAAATCTTATGCTTGCTCTTTTCCCTATAAAAGATAATCCGATTGTAAGCAGAATGAATGGTATTGCTATAAGAAAGATCATAAATATTGGTCCTAAAGATATTCCCGCACCACATCCTGCGCCACAACCTGCTCCACCAGCACCACCTGCTCCTGCTCCACAACCAAGGCATCCCTCGCAACCAGAGCAGTCGCTACTACCGCAACCGGAACATGGATCGCCACCACAACCTGAACAATCTGATCCTGATTTCTTTCTCTTATCTTCACGAAGATCGTCCATAAAGGAACTACCAGATTTTTTATCGCAAGTAGCTATTCGCTCACCACATTTAGTATATTCAATTCTTCCTAAGTTAGCTTCTATACCAAATCTTACGAAAAACGCTACAAATATTCCAACCAGCAACCCGATACCAATACCTATAATTACTAAGACATCTGGACCAAAGATTGCTAGCATTCCCGCTCCGCCAACAATTATTCCTGAAATTGCTCCTCCAAGAAAGACATTAAGAGTTCCAAAACTCGCTAAAACCCCAATTAACGTCCCAATATTCAACCCTAACACTGTCCAGATTAGAATACTGAAAACAGGTATGCTAAGTGTGGTATAATTAGTAAATTTTAACACTTCTAAAATTAGCCCAAATAATGATCCAACAATGGCTCCGAAAAAGATGCCAATAACTGCTCCAACAAAAACATTGGTACCTATTCCTGCTCCATAACTAGCACTAAAGTCATCAACCATTTTTGATTTTAAAGCAACAATAAGGATCAATCCAAGTGTTAACCCTAAAAGTGCTCCAACTCCTGATCCTATTCCCATTATTGCATATTCATTCGTTATGTTTGTATATAAATAAATTAAATCAATAATTGCTCCAGCACCAGCACCAAATAAAATACCCAGAAATATTAGTAATAATCCGTTTCGAAGTGATTTCTTCTTATCAAATATTAACTTGAATTTGTGTTCTGGGATACCATCTATTCTACTTTGGTATAGATTTCTAATTGGAATACTCTCTGTTTTATCTCCACTCAATAATGAGTTTCCCTCCACCATTATTTGTTGTTTTTGAATAGCTTTAGCTTTGATAGAATTCAAACAATTCTTAATTTACTTACGGTTGTTAGAATAAAATAATTTCCCAAAAAAATAAGCAAAATCAATTTTCCGTGATGGAGGTTAGTTTACCTTCGTCTGGTTTTTGTTCTGTGTTACTGATTTTGAGTTTACAATTTATTCATCTATTTCCCAGAGTAATGTTTAGCTTTATTTTATTGAACAACCACTCATTTACTTGAAAACAAGAATAGATGAAAAAAATGGAGAAGAATAAAAAAATAGCTTTAATAATTGGAGTATTAATTTTTGCTTTATCTGGAGGAGTTTTTACGTTATTCTACTCAGGTAATATCACTAGCATGTCTTCTTGGGGTACAGTTTCCGTAGCAGGTGTAATAGTTCTATTCATTGCCATTGGTATATCTATAACAAGGAAAAAGCGTTCAGAGCAATCTCAAGATATCAAAATTACTACTGAATTTGAATCGATAGCTTATAAGAAATCAAAGCATTATAATTGTTTTTGGTGTGGATATCCTCTTGAGAAGCAAGGTGAATTTTGCTCAGATTGTGGTAAAAAACTCCTCAGGTGTACAGTTTGTAAACTACCTATTTCATTTGGAGATACAATCGGAAAATGTAGTCTTTGTGAATCAATAGGTCATTTTACCCATCTTTTTGAGTGGGTTAAAACTAAGGGATCATGCCCTCATTGTTTACAGCATCTGCCTACGCAAGCCATTTTAGCTGTTACTGAAGTGAAATAGAAAAGAAAACTGATCATAAGTTTTCTTTATCCCATTTCAGAAAAGAATAAGGTACGAAGGATTCATGATCGACTTCTGCTACAACTTCACCTTTTAACATACTTGTAGTTTGAACAGTATAGAAAGCTCCAACCATTTTTACAACTTCTACTTCATGCCAAGGATCATCTTCTGATGGTTGAAATTCGATTGTAGCATTAGCATTCAATAGTGTTTTTCGTTCAACACCTACGGGATTTCTTGTTAAACGAGGTTTATAATCAAAACCAGTCACATCTGGTGCAGGAAAATGCTTGAAGTTAAAAGCAGTTCCTACGCTTTTGTTTGGACCTAAGCCAAACTTAATTGCCTGTTTTTCAGGAATTTTTATCCCAGTTTTTGCTTTAATATCTACGAATCGAACACCATTTCTTTCAACACAGCCATGAACATTTTTACCTTTTTTTTCCAAATGAATATTTCCTACTTTTTTTGGATAACCAGCAATATCTCTTCCCAGAACCATTGCTATGTCATTATCAACTGGCATACTTAGAGTATAAACACCAATCTCTCCTTTATATTTGCAAAATAGGAACAAGGCACCTTCTTTATAGCTAATGCCAAAGTTTGTTCTTGGAAAATTAGCAATATAAACTCTAACCATTGGTGTATCAAAAGGTTCCAAAGGTGGTGGCAATAAACGTTCAACAATTTCCGGTTTTGTTTCATATACTATATTGATTGCTTCAGCATCATAGATGATTGCTGCTTCTTTCTCACTAATGATTTTTTATCTGATCTAAAGAAACTCAAGAGAATCACCCTCTAATCCAAAAATGGATATTTCTACTAATAAGAATTTTCCAATTTTAAGCAACTACTCATTGATTGCATCCACCAATCTCTTCATTATAGTTTTAGCATATGATTTGATTTCTTCTTTCGAGTATTTCTTCTTAGTGTAATGGAAATAAAAATTCATTTCACCTTCAATGGTATAGAGAAGAACAATGAAAGTATTAAGAAAACTAGTAGTACCACCGAAATAAGATTCAATTGGTGGAAATTGATCCAAACCCGCGTTTTGTAAAAGAACATCTGCTTTCCCTAGATTATCAATAGAGAATGGTTCTTTCTTAGTCATAATCTCAATATAATACGTGCCTATTTTCCTCAAGAGCTCTAAAGAAGTAGCTTTTGACAATAATTTTTGTGGAAAGAAGAGTTTTCTATCTCGCAAACTCCTCGACAGCTTCTTTTGTAATCTTTTTGCGTTTCGCCAGAAATTTCGTTTTTTAAGATATTTCATTTTATAAACTGTTACCCCTGAGTAAAAACCAAAGGATTTGCCGATGTTATGATTCAGTCTTTCTCGTAAATTAACTGGACTGCCCATGATTGGATATTCTTGTGCGAATGTTGTGCTTATACCACTATGCACAGTTACTTTCTCTTTCTTGCATCTTTTCAGAAATTTCATTGTTTGATCTTTTGTTAATTTAGTAGAGAAAATAGCCAACTCATCTTCTTTTACGTTAACCTCTGCGGGTTTACTTTTTCCCACAAAAACATATCTAAGAAAGTTATAGATTCGCAATAATGTATATACTACTCGAGCATAAAATGATGTTTTGGGAATCATTCTTCGAACTCTTGGAGTGAAAATATCAACATCCTTTTTCGGAAAATCAAGAGAGATAATCTCCTCGTCTGGATTTACAATATAGTTAATCATGTCCGCAACGAGGAACGCCATAGAGAAACCATCACCAATTGTGTGAAGTGCGCAAATTATTAGTTCAGTAATTTCTGGTGAAGAAATTAGTGTAATTCTTAACAAAGGAAGTTTCTTATTGTCTAAATCGAAAGGTGTAGCTAATTCTTTGTGAAATTTAAGTACTGAATGCGAGTGATTTTTTCGTTTAATCTCAATTATAGGTACTGATCCAACACCTTCAGAAGTAAACCAGGGTTTCTCTTTTTCATCAAAAATTAATCTTACTTGTAATAATGGATGTCTTCTCTGGAGTTTGCAAAAAACTGTTTCTAATTGCTCTACTGTTATTTTACCTTTGATTTTTAGCATAACAGCTATATTAAATGGTTGTCCAACTCCAAGACTGAGATATTCTAATTCGTTTACTTCCCTTAGCAATCTTCTTCAAATGTATTACTGAATTTTCTTTTTTATAGTTATAGTATATAATTAGAAACCAAGACTAGTAATAATTGTTTATATAGTGTTCGTAGATTTATCAAGTATGTCCGGTAGTAGAAGACTTCCTATAATTTTTGTGAGTCTTTTCACAGCTATTCTTATTTGTAATGCAATTCTTATTCCGATTTTTATAAATAAGGAAGTGCCAGAAGATCCTCCTACTTTACTTGAACAATACGGGTTTGATGAAGAACTCATAAATGCTGCTTATTCTCGATGTTTAACAATGTCATATCTCGAAAGTGTACTTGTTCTGCGACATGGTGATCTTGTAATTGAATGGTACTTTAACGGGGGAAGTAGAGATGGATCGTTTGAAATAATGTCTGCTGCTAAGAGTTTTATGTCAACGATTTTTGGAATAGCATGTGATAAAGGATATTTCCCAAATCTAGACAGAAAAATTATGGATTATTTCCCTGAATTTTCTCATTTACTACTGGATGCTCGAGTGTATAATGTCACCATTAGACATCTATTACAAATGAAAGCTGGTTTTAATTACAATGACACAGCTGATGAGTGGATAGAATATTCGAACAGTCCTAATTGGGCCAAGTATGTTTTAGAGTTAGGATTTAGGCATGATCCAGGAGAAATTTGGTGGTATAGTACTATTCAAACTAATCTTTTATCTATTATTCTTACAAAAGCAACAGGTATGTCTACTAAGGTTTTTGCAGATAGTTATCTCTTCAATCCACTAGGTATCTCTATCGACTATTGAGCCACGGATCCACAAGGATATTATTTTGGTGGGCATGGAATGTTCTTTTCACCCAGAGATTTAGCAGTATTTGGACAAATGTGTTTAAATTTTGGGCTTTATAATAATCAGCGTATTGTATCCGAAGATTGGTTTCTGGAAGCAACAACTGATTTTTCTGAAGGTGTTCTCTATGAACAAACTCATGATCCATTCTTCTATACCGCAGGATATGGGTATCAATGGTGGTTAGATACAATTTTCGGATATTCTATGTTTAATGCGAATGGTTATGGTGGACAATTTATTTTCTGCATACCCGAACTTGATTTAGTAGTTGTAACAACAGCACCAACATCAATCTTTGTGCCATATTACAATCAGCATGTGTATATCTTTGATGTTTTCAAAAATAGAATTGTTCGAGCAATTGAGGGAGTAGAGTTAAGTAAGCGATAGTAATTAATTTGAAAGTGATAAAAATGGGTTCAATAGAATATCATTCCCTTATCGAAGAAATGAGAGAAGAAATTAAAGAAGTTATTACAAGAGAAGAAATCTGTGGATTAGCCATAGCATTAGTTGATGATGACAAAATTGTTTGGTCAGAGGGTTTTGGTTTCACAGATCTAACAAAAAAAGAGAAAGTTACTGCAGATACACTATTTAGTACTCAATCAATGGGAAAGACTGTTACTGCAACAACTTTCATGATATTAGCAAGTAAAGGATTGATAGATCTCGATGATCCGATAAGAAAACACTATCCTGAATTTGTTGTAAATACAAAATTTGGTGATAGAGATAAGGAAATTGAGAGAATAACTTTTAGAAGAATGCTTAGCCATACTGCAAGCTTCACACATGAAGCTGCTGTTGGGAACAATTTTGACGATACTCCTTGTACAAAAGAAGAACATATAGCAAGTATTGCAGATACCTGGTTGAGAAGTATAGTTGGTTCTGAATTTGCATACGCTAACATAGGTCTTGATTTAACTGGATACGTTCTAGGTAAAATTGTGAAAAAAACTTATCCTGAAGTAGTAAAAGAAGAATTGTTTCAACCTTTAGGAATTAAGAATGCAACATTAAATATTGATGAAGCTTTATCTCATTCATTTGCTAAAGGCACTATTGGGGAATTTCAAACACCTACTGTTCAAGTTCCAATGTTGGGAGCTGGCGGTGTGTATATTTCAGTTAATGAACAAGCAAAAATTGCTATGTTTCATTTGAATGAAGGAAATATTAATGGTAATCAACTAATTTCCAAACAGCATTTTGAGGAAATGTATAAAACTCAATTTGAAGAAGATGGAGTGAAAAACAGATATAGTTTGGGTATTTACAAAGAAAATCCAATTAATGGTGTTGAAGTTTACTGCCATGGAGGTGGGGGATATGGATATCAGACACAGCATAGTTGGATATTGGATTATAAAATTTCCGCTATTGTTTTCACTAATTCTGCACATCACTCTGGAGAGCAAGTAAAGCTTGCAAGAAAAGCAATAGAATTAATGTATAAAGAGAAAACCAAACCAAAAGTAGTAGATGTTGAACCTATGAAGCTGAAAAAACTTGTAGGAACGTATTTTGGTCATAGAATAAGTATGCGAAACATTGTCTACGAGGATGAGAAGCTATATGTATTCAATAATTCTGGAAAGAAGCAAATTCTATATCCACAAAGTGAACTAGAATACTTAACTGATGACGGAAACAAGTTTACCTTCAATTTGGACAAGCAAGAAGAAGTAAAATCATTGAAGTGGAAAACTAATGACTTTCTTTACCATTTAAAACAGAATGATTCTACAAATGATGAGATTGGTCCAAATAAGAAATCTTGGAAGAAATTCCTAGGAATATATAAGCTTACTATTTATGGCATAGATTATCATACAATTTTGAATATCACCAATGGTTATCTTTACTTTTATTGGTCTGATAACTTGAAATTAGAAGAATATCAAAACAATGTATTCTTTACAAGGGATGGAGAATCATTTCTCTTAGATGAAGATAAGATAAATTATAGAAATATTCCATTAACTAAAACTGAATTGAATATTAGTGAATTACTTGAAGAATGTAAATCAAACATAAACAAAAAGTATGGATTAAAAGGATCGTACTCAAGTATTGCAGAAATACTAAATCTTCAAAAAGGATTTGATGTAGCTTACGATTTCATTCTAAAGACAATTGAAATTGATGAGATATTCAAAGACAATCTAAGAAATTTTGGAAATCAGCTATATACCTATAGAGAATTAGAGAATGCAAAGAAGTGTTTTGAGAAGCTTTTTTCATTAGATGAAGAAGATAAGAAAGCAGAGGAAATGATTGAGAAAATCAGCAAAGAACAAAACCTATAACAGTAAAAATTATGGTATTAATGTGATATAATTGAACACAAAGGAATTAGAAGAATATCTTAAAGAGAAACTAGAAGCAGAAGTTGATGATGAGTTTGGATCTGGATTTACAGAATCAGGTCCAGTAACTTGTGAGATGACTGAAGTAATGGTTGGAAAATGGCTATGTCTAAAAGCACTGATAAATTATACTGGTACAACAATGGATCAAACTACTGATCGTCTCTCAGGTGATCCCGAAGATGTTCATGCATGGTATAATTGGATTGGTTTGCCTGAGAATGCTCCTGAAAAAGTTGCTCATCCCGATGAGCTCGATAGTTGGGCATTACTCTCAGCATATTACCGACTTACATTTCGTGATGTACAATACCCTGGACCCTTCGGTCATCATGAAGGTCGCACTGTGAAGACTTTCACTGAAGATGGAAAAGGTGAAATGCTTGTGGTCAAAGAAAGAAGATTTCAAGATGTTTCACCAGCCTCAATGTGTAGTACTGAAGCTTTTGACATGAATGAAATAGAAAAGAAGAAGAAAAAAAGCAAATGAGATTTTATTTTCCATTTTTAATCAAACATTGGATTCTGACAATTAACTTTACGTCTAGAGACGAAAAACTTTTGTAATCAATGAATCATTGTTTCTTAAACGAGTTATGAAATTTATTTTCATGGTTAAGATTAACCATGGGAGGGGGACTTGCTGACAAAACAAGAGAATCCTTATTCCGAGGTAAGAGTAAGTAGATTTGAAAACATAACGTTTTTCTTTAGATATTGGCGAGAGGCTTTTCTAGCAATATGCCTTTTTGGATCAGCTCTATTTCTAATAAATAATCTAATAGCGTCTTTCTTTTACAAAGGTGGATCAAATATTGATTCTAACTATCCTGGTTATTCCTTTATGTGGAATTATGTGAGTGATTTGGGCAGGGTAATTTCAATTTCTGGTGAAACAAACTTAGTTTCTAGAGCAATATTTACTGCTACTTTAACAATTGTTGGTTTGTCAGCACTAGGATACAGCTCTGTATTTTCCAATTTTTATAAAGAAACATCCTTGTCAAAACTTGGGACTGCTATACTAGTCTTTGGTATTTTGAATGGTCTTGATTACATAGTTATAGGATTTTTACCTTTAGATACTCATTTTACACAGCACAATGCTTTCGTCATCGTTGCCTTTGGCTTGAAACTTGTTTTGCTTGTTCTTTTTATAACAATTATTTTCAAGGATGAGAAATATCCTTACAGATACGCATTTATCTATTTAGCATATCTTGTGGTATTTATTACATTCGCATTCTTTCTAGTTTTTTCACTTAATGGACTTCTTGTTCCATATTTGCCAACGAGTATTTTAGGACAAAAACTAACATTTTATTTAGAAGCTGTATTATATATTATTCAAACAATTGGTGCATACATTTACATGAAAAATAATCCACAAAACATAAGCGTTTCATCAAAAATTTGAGCTTGAAAATAAAAACAAAAAATAGCTTTGTGTTGATCTGGTGTTATTTCTTCTTTTCTTTCTTTGTTTCATAGTAATATTCCAAAGTTTGTTCCAAGCTTTCATCTAATTCTGTTGGTGGAGAATACCCAACTTCTGTAGTTATTCGAGTATTTACAAAAGCTAAATCTTTACGCATAACATTTATCCGGTAAAAATTCAATAGTGGGGATTTCTTAATTTGTAATAATTTATAGAATCCAACCATTGCTGCGGTGATAGGTACAAGAAATGCATATGGAACACTTAATTTCGTTGCCTTTCTTCCCACAACTTTCTCCCATTTTGCTACCCATTCTTTCCAAGTCATATTACCATCAAGGATATTATACACACCGCTAATCTTTTGTGCTTGAATTAACTGCCCAATTCCATAGCATAAATTCTCAACATAAACATATGAAACCAATCGTTTTCCTCTATTTATGAATCCGAATTTTCCAGAAGCAATTGCATCAAGTGCAAGAATGAAAGAGTTTTTGTCATAACGACCATAAATAATGAATCCAGGGCGTATAATTGCTCCATTAGCTTCAGGGTTGTTAACGATCCATTCCAGAACTAATTCTTCTGCAATTTTCTTGGTCTCACCATAAGCATAATTTTTCTTTGCATAAGGTGTTTTCTCATCTGAGTATTTGTGCCCTGCAAATCCATGTACTGTCAATGAGCTTAAATAAAGCACTCGAGATGCCTTTACTTTTGTTGCTGCTTGAAGAACGTTTTTTGTTCCTCCAACGTTCATTTGCCAAAAACGTTCTTTTTTCCCCCAGTCGCTTACATAACTTGCTAAGTGAATTACTATATTTTTATCTTCAAAAGCTTCAACAAGTGAATCATCATCCAATAAATTCCCTTCAACTATTTCAAACAACTTTTCTTCAGAATCTTCATTGTATTGAAAGTCTTTCAAGAAATTTACGGGAGCATTTGGACGAACCATTGCATAGACTTCAAGAGTGGGATCTTGACTGAGGTATTTCGTTAAATTACTACCAACAAAACCATTCGCTCCAGTAATAATAACACGTTTTCTATTCTTAGTCATGAAATCACTCCTAAAAATGCCAGAGAACAGAATGTATCAGTTAAAACTCCTGCAGTGAAATGAATCGCACAAACATAATACCATGATTTCGTTTTTTCAGCTATGAATCCAAACACTAATCCAAATACAAAAGCTGCAAGAATTTCCGTCCATGGTTTAGTTAAATGGAGTAATGTAGTAAGTGCTGTTACAAATAGAATACTTTGCCATTTTTTCCAAGTCTTACTTAATCCTAATTGTAAAATCCCTCGAAAATAGAATTCATAAGGGATATAATAGAATAATATATAGCTCATCTCATAAAGAGCAAAGAATGACCATCTCCCTAACACATCTTTTGTTAATGGATAAGTGTTAATGAGATTTGGTTCTTTTGAACTGAAATAGAAAAGTGGAGTAGCCAACAAGAATGCTCCCAGCAAAATTAAACCAAGTTTATACTCGCCTTTCTGTGAACCAAAATAAGATAGTGGTTTTTTCCAACGAACTTTGTTAACAACAATAGGAATAACTGCTAATGAAACTATAGTTAGTAAAAATCCTAACAACATCACATTAAGAATACCTCGAGTATAGACTTCCTCATTAGAAGCTCTGGTAGCAAGATAAATGAACCATCCAATAAAGTCCATACCGGAAACAGCAAAGATAATGCTAATAGGAATACATAACAACAATAATTCCTTAACTGGAACATCAGCCAATATTTTCTCAACATTAGCTGTTGCTATTTCTTCTGCCAACTATATCCAACCTTGATCTTGATTCCATTTACCTTCACGAGTAACAGTTTCTACAATTGTATATTTCGGTTTCCAACCAAGAATCTTTCTTGCTTTTTCTGAACTTACAACTTGTCCCGGTGCAAATACCCCTGGCACTTTGGAACGATTAAAAAAGGGGGCGGGTTTTCTTTGTAATTTATGTATAAATTCCAAAAGTGAAGCCACTAAATGTAGGGCAAATCGAGGAACATTAATGGTGAGTAAGCTACCATATTTACGATTGAATATCTTATAATTCACGATTTCACTTAAATCAATCAAAGAAACTATTCTTTCATTACTAAAATAGAATACTTCTCCAATGGCTTTTGGATTTTCTGCACAAAGAAAAATGCCCCTAGTAAGGTCTTCAACATCGACAACACTCATGTATCGTTTTGGACCTGCCATCATGAGTTTAATTCCAAGTTTAACTGTTTTATAATTATCAAGAGTAACATAATTTCCCGGACCTAAAACTGAACAAGGTCGAACAATACTTATTGGTAATTTCTCATTATAGGATTTTGCTAAACACTCCATCCTATATTTTGAAATCCCATAGCAATCATTTAGAATTGGTTCCGCAACTTTATCTTCAACCAAAGGATCTTCTGGTGTTCCATATCCTGCAGCTGAACTTGAAGATACAATCACTAACCTCTCAAGCTCATGGGAATTGTTCGAGCAAGCATCAAAAAGAAATTTTGTTCCAATAATATTAACTCTATCAAAATCCTCTTGACTATAACCTTTTATTACTCCAGCTAAATGAAAAATATAATTCATACCTTTAACATGTTTTCGTAAAGAATCCTTATCAAGGATATTACCTTCAACAATTCTTACATTCTTAAGCGATGGATAAATATTCTTAAGCAAGAAACAGTCAGTTCCTTTGAGAATAAAAGCAGTAGTTTCAATTCCTTGTTCTGCAAGATATTTTGTTAAATAACTGCCAATAAAGCCATTGGCACCAGTTACAAAGGCGGATTTAGTTTTCATTTTTACCAAACTTTGGATAATTTTTAGGTATACAGTATAAATCCAAATAATACTTTAAAGGTAATCTATTCATATAATTAAGTTGTGAGAAGAATGTGGAAAGAGAAAATAATCAGTTATATAGACAAAATTAGTAATGAATTAAATGAAATAAGCTTAGAGATTTTCAATAATCCTGAATTAAATTTCAAAGAATTCAAAGCATCAAAATTACTCGCAAAGAAACTTGAAGAGAAAGGATTTTCTGTTGCTCTAGGAGTAGCAGATTTAGAAACTGCAATAAAAGCCGTTCATCCTGAAATTAATGTAGGTCCAACAGTGGCAATTCTTGCTGAATATGATGCATTACCAGAAGTGGGTCACGGGTGTGGTCACAATCTCATTGCAACAGCAGCATTAGGAGCTTGTTTGGCTCTTAACCAAATAAAATCAGAAATTCCCGGGAAATTAGTCTTCATGGGTACTCCTGCTGAAGAGGGCGGAGGTGGAAAAATTTTCATGATTAATGCTGGTCTTTTCAAAGACGTTGATGCTGTCATGATGTTTCATCCCTCAGCAACTTATACTATGGTTGGACGAGGTGGATTGGCACTAACTGAAGTGAAAATTGAATTCTTTGGTCAAACAGCTCATGCTTCTGCAGATCCTGAAAGTGGCATAAATGCTCTCGATGCAGTTATTCAAACATATAATGCGATAAGTGCTTTACGACAGCATATAACAAGTGATGCTAGAATTCATGGAATTATAACTAATGGTGGAGTGAAACCAAATATCATTCCAGATTATGCTTCAGCATCTTACTACGTTCGAGCCTTAGATACACCATACTGTAATGAATTAGTCAAGAAAGTAGAAGCTTGTGCAAAAGGGGCTGCTCTGAGTACAGGAGCTGAATTAAAATTCTCCATAATCGAACCCTCGTATGCTTCAAGGAAAATAAATCGAACATTAGGTGAAGCGTTTCTAAAGAATCTTGAAATCATAAAAGTGCCAATTTATCCAATGCTCCCTGGGGCGGGGTTAGGATCAAGTGATATTGGTAATGTGAGTCAAGTAGTTCCTACAATTCATCCGTACATTCGAATAAGTGATGAATCTATTCCAGGTCATTCCAAGCAGTTTGCTAAGGCTTCTTCTTCAGAGAAAGGTCATGAAGCAATGATTTATGCAGCTAAAGCACTTGCAATGACCGCGATTGATGTTTTCACTAATCCCAAATTAGTGAAAGCTATGAAGAAGGAATTCGAAAGTAAATAAATAACAGAAAAAGGAATCTATTTCCATTTTGCTTTTGCCCATTTCGTTTCCATACGATTTCTTTTTCGAGGTAGCTTGATTACTTCTTCACAACTGGGGCAACTGAGATGAATATAATATGTTTCTCGTTTTGCAAATTGATAGTGATGAAATTGTCCACATTTCACACATAATCTTTGGGTCTTCATCATTTCAAGAGCCTCTGCTTGCCACTCTCGAGTATCTTCATCTTGATTGTTTTGAAACCAGGGAATGTATGTGTGATGGCCGCTCATAGATTATTCTTCAAGAAAAACTATAATAAAGAGAACTTAGGGAGATAAATGAAAGTAAAAATTTGATTAAAAATTTATATGATGTCATTAAGGGTGATTTAGATAATATTGAACGTGAAATAGAAGGACTAC
Source organism: Candidatus Heimdallarchaeota archaeon (assembly GCA_019894765.1). Next base: position 78,972 of record JAGXNT010000008.1, on the reverse strand, counting down.
AAAGAAATTTGTATGATATTCAACGAACTATGGAACAAATGAATCGTAATCTTGAAAGTTACCTCGAGAGAATTGCTCGTGCAATGGAGAGGATTTCCGAAAAACTATTGACACAATCATTTCTTTTTCTTCTTTTATATAGTGAGGAAAACCTTTTCATTTTAGATAACAGAATTAATCCATTGGGTTGGAGTTAATAATGGCTTTTGAAAAAAAACAATACTGCCCAAATTGTCGCGAATTGGTTTCTCGTAAAGATGATTCTTGCATTGATTGTGGATTTCAGTTAGTTGATGAGGATCAAAAACATCTAGAGATAAAAAAGAAGGAACAGCAAATTGTAGTATACAAGTCAAATTTTCAATTAAATTTGCCAGCTAATCTTTCATTAATATTTACAGTTATTGCAGCAATTCTCTATGCTATCCCATGGCCTGCAATTTCATTGTATGGTGGTGTTCCTTTCAGCGTTTTAGCGGTAATCACCGGAAGTATTGGTTTATTTAATCCTAATTTAAGAACTCGAAAGATATGGGCATTTATCATTGCTTTCGTTGCTCCAGCCGTATGGGTTATACAATTCATGTTTTTTGGTATTAATTATTTATAGTTAGTAAAATGATGTATCCCATGAAGTAAAGTGGAAAATTTCACTGGAATTTCTCTACAAACAAATTGGTCGTTAATTGCAAATTTAATAAGTTTTAAAAGACGAGAACCCAATTAAAGAGCTACCATTAACAAGGTCAAGTATCGAGAGCAAAGAGGAATAGGAATACTATATGTGGGTATAGTCTAGTTGTCCCGCTCTATAGGAAGGATAGTGTTAAAATGAGTAATAATGGATCCATCAAAGAAAAAATCAGCATCTTGATAATTGATGATGATCAAGATATAGGTGATCTTTTCGTTGAAATTCTAAAGAAAAACGGTTATGCTAATGTACGTTCTGTGGGAACTGGAGAAGAGGGTAGAGCAGTTCTTTCAGATGAATTCGTAAATATTGCCATGGTGGATTTGAAACTCCCGGATATTAATGGTATGGATTTGATCTCTCAATTACGATCTATCAGTCCTGATACAGAATTCATAGTAGTAACTGGGTATGGGACATTGGATACTGCAATTAAGGCTATGCAGTTTGATGTTAGTGGTTACTTGGAAAAACCAATAAGTCCAGATAAGATTCTCAGAACATTAGATGAGGTTATTGTGAAACACACCTTAAAATTAGAGAATCAACAATTTATGAAGGATTTGGGTATAGCTCACAAAGAAATTCTCTTCTTGAACGATCTCTTAGTTAATAATGTAGATGAGTTGAATCAGTCTTTGTTAATGACTATGGTTCAAATTGAAACACTAAATCCAACACCAGAGCAAAAAAAGGTTCTGAGTTTATTTCAAGAAGCAATTCGAAAGAATGCAAGATTAACTCGCAATATCAAAAAATTACAAGCAATCTCTGAAAAAACAAAGGAAAACATTACAAAAATTGACATCTCAAGAGCTTTTGCAACTGTTGTGAATCGCTTGACAAGTGATTATGGCGATAAAAACTTTGAAGTCACGGGGAATTTCAATCAACCACGTTTAATTTTAGCAGACAATGATTTGAACCATATGTTAACGGAATTACTCTTAATGCCTATTTTGAATGATCCAAAACCCAAGATCAGAATCAATGTAGATTTCGAAAATGTGCAAAAAGGGGATACCGATTATTTGAAGGTCAATGTCGAAGCGTTTCACGTTAATTACATCTTTGAACAAAAAGATATAGAGCATCCAACTGATTTAAAAGGTTCAGCAACAGAGCAAGAATTCCAAGATTTAGGTCCTTTCGTTATTAATTCCTTAATTAGATTCTATAATGGATTTGTAGCATTACCAATAGAATCCAAGAATAATATCTTGGACATCTATTTACCACTATGTGAAGATAAATCTCAAGATTAGAAATGAAATATGAGTTGTGAAAACTCATATGATTTTTTTATTCATTCGTTTCTTTTTTGACGTCGAAGTAGGAATTGCAATAATCCTAATGCAGATACAATTATGATTACAAATGCTAACCAAGGAATCGGTGCTGCTGAGGTTGTATTTGTATGAGTGGTGATTATTGTTGTTCCATTCTCAATAATGGTATAAGTATTAATGAGGTGAGGCCACCAATCTGTCATAGATGGAGCATAAATTGAAGTAAACATTAATGTCCAAAACAAAGTGAATAATGCAAGATACGGAAAGAATCCGCTGAAAAGTATTCCTTTAAAACTCCATTCAAGTTTGAATAAGAAATATCCTCCTGCAGTTACAGCGGCATACAAACCAATCATTAATAAAAGCCACCAACCTGTTTGTGCTCCTGCGAAGCCAAGAATAATACCGGCTATACAGCCTGAAAGAATTTTGATCCAATACAATCTTTGATCGTTATCCATGTCATCCAAAGATTTTCTTCTTCGCTGAAACCAATTCATCTCTTCTTCTGTTAATTCTTTCTTTGTTTCTGGAACGAAATCTTCAGGAAGCTCATATTCATCATAGTCTATTTTTTCAGCTTCTTTTAGTGATTCACCTTCAACTTTACCATCAAAGCTATCTTCATATTCGTTAAGGTCTATTTTCTCCTCTTTTTTGATAACTTCCTTTTTAGACTTTGAGGAACCTTTTTGTTTTGGTATCTTTTTTGACATTATTGGTGTCTCCAGTGAAAGATTCAATGAGCAATTTCGACATAAATGCAATCATTAGTGAACTTACACAGCGATTTAGGGGTAGCGAACTTAAAAACATTTTTGAACTTAATGATAGGTTCTTTTTTAGATTCCGAACTAAAACCGAAGGAACTCAATTATTGGTTATTGAACCTGGAAAAAGGATTCACATCACCAAATTTAAACGAGATTTTCCTCCCTCTCCTTCTGGGTTGTGTAAAGTATTTAGAATCCACATTAAAGGCAAATGGTTGAAATCCATCTATCAATATGATTTCGATCGAATCTGTGTTCTTGAATTTGAGGCCCATGAGAAAGTGTACACACTAATTGTAGAGCTCTTTGGTAAAGGCAATCTTATACTTGTAAGTCCAACAGATAGAATTCTAGTTGCTAAGAATTACAAGAAAATGAGAGATAGAGACATTCACCCAGGGATTGAATTCAAATTTCCTCCAAGTTCCGGAAGAAATTTCATCGAAGCAGATCTTGATTGGGTACAAGAAAAATTACTTGAGAGAGGAGAAAAAGACCTTATTTCTTTAATTTCAAAAACTTTGAATATTGGTAAGATTTTTTCTCAAGAAATTTGCTTGAGAATGGATCTTGATCCAAAGTTAAAACCAGAAGATATAACTGACGAGATAATTGATAGTATTATTACCGGGGTCAAGAAATTACGTAGAAATGCAAAAAGTTCAAAGTTACAGCCAATTATTTATCGGGATTCAAAAACAAATGAAGTTGTCGAAATTTCTCCATTTCCAATGAAAGCTTTCGACGAATATACAAAAGAAAAACATGAATCTTTTTCAGAAGCCTTAGATCTTCACTTTAGTACTCTTGATTCTGATGCTGTTTCTTCAGTCGAATTTAAGGTTGAGGAGGGGAAAATAACACAGTTCCAAAAAGTTCGAGAGAAACAGGAAGATCATCTTAAGACTTTACTAGTACAAGTGGAGAAAGAAAAGGATAAAGGAAATCGTATTTATCTCTACTTAGCTGAAATAGATGAATTACTCCTAACAATAACTAATGCCCGAAGAAAAAATATTCCTTGGAAAGATATTAAGGAAAAACTAGATGATGCAAAAGAACGAAATGTTAAAGGAGCCCGTCTTTTAAAGAAAATAAACGAGAAAAATAAAATTGTCATTGTTGAGCTAGATGGAGTTGAGGTTGAGTTAGATTTCCTAAAAACAGCATCAGAAAATGCTAATGAAATGTATAAAAAAGCAAAGAAAGCTGAAGGCAAGGCACCTGGGACACAGAAGAAAATTGATGAGTTTACAGAGAAAATCAAGAAACTAGAATTAGGGATTGAGGAACTAGCTAAAATAGAGAAGATTCTGATTGAGAAACGGAAAAGAGATTGGTATGAAAAATTCCATTGGTTCAAATCAACTGATGGCTTTCTTGTTCTTGCTGGAAAAGATATGAGAACAAATAATGAACTCGTTAAGAAGTATCTTGAGAAAGATGATCTTTTCTTACATGCAGATATTCACGGAGCTGCTGTCGTAATAATTAAAGGTGATGGAAAACCAATTCCTGAAACTACAATAAATGAAGCTGCGATCTTTTCTGTTACGTATTCTAAAGCCTGGAAAAATAGGGTGAGTGCTGAAGACACTTACTGGGTAACACCAGAACAAGTATCATTTTCCGCTCCGTCCGGTGAATATTTAGCAAAAGGTAGTTTCATAATTAAAGGTAAGAAAAATATTCTACCAAACATTCCTCTTGAAATTGCAGTTTACCCAATAATTGAAGAGAAATGGTCTTACGTTATTAGTGGACCCTTATCATCTATTCAAACAATAAAGGATGTAAATAACACTAAAATAGTTAGAGTCGTCCCCGGTGATACTATAAAAAGCAAGATTGCGAAGATAATAGTATCACAATTCTTAGAAGGTTTGGATGAGAAGGATTCAGCTAAAATTAATGCCACGGCGTTAAATGAATTAATATCAATCTTACCCGGTGATTGTTTCATCAAAAAAGAATGATTTTATAATAAAATTAGAAATAAGGATTCGGAAGTAACAATAGTTATTTGCTTCCGATTTTTAGTATTTTAATGAAACAATATACAAATTGCTTCTTATTTATCATCACAAATTAAAGGATTAGATTCTATTGGATGTCTATATTTGAACTATCATAGCCTTCCTTTAGTAATAAATCCTTGATTCTATGACGATGATCTCCTTGTAATTCTATAATCCCATCTTTGGCGGTTCCACCGCACGCACACTTGTTTTTTAACTTGGTAGTTAAAGAACTAATGTCAACTTCTTTGGGATTGATACCCATGATCAATGTTACTTCTCTTCCCCACTTGCGAGTGGAAATACGCACTTTAATTCTCTGTTCTTCCTTGGCTATGGCTTGACACATACATAGCTCTTCTGGAAGGCCACATTTTGGACAGGTTCCTGGCATAATATTTATTCCTCTTAATTTTTACCTCACTAATTTTCAGTAAATTAATTGTTAATGTATGCTTGCTTTATAAATAGTTTTTTACTAAATATAGTTATTTTCTTGCTTTTTTCTCTTTTAAACATATGTTTTTACAAAGAAAAAAATGAAACAAATAAAACAGAAAATCATACTTTTTTTCTTAATTTCCAAATTTTAAAGTTCATACATTATTCAGAAATGGAAAACTCTTTGAACTGCTACATCGAATTCTTTAGATTGAGGTTTTCCTTCCCAAATTATCCTTCGATCCATACAAACAGCTCTGTTACAGTGTTCTCGAATTATTGCTAAATTATGACTTACCAAAACGATAGTAATTTCTGTTTCTTTGTAAATCTTCGCTAATAATTCTGCAATTTCTTTTGCTATCTTAAAATCGAGTGCACTAAAGGGTTCATCAATAAGTAAAATTTCAGGTTTATTTACTAATGCTCGAGCGATTTTTACTTTTTGTTGTTGTCCACCACTGAGATGACCAATAGGCCGTTCAGATAGATTTGTCATTCCAACAGTCTCGAGTGAATCAAATATCCGTTCGTTGTCTTCCTTAGATAAACGTCTAAAGAATCCTTTCTGAGCATATAATCCCATACCCACGACATCTTTCACTAAAGCTGGAAAATTCCTGTCTATTGTTTCAATTTGAGGTAAATAACTAACTTTGTTTTGGATTTCTCTTATTTCACTTTTCAATGCATCCTTATTGAAAAGCCGTATATTGCCTTGGTATGGTTTGGTAGCGCCCACAATAGATTTCAGTAAAGTACTTTTGCCGGAACCATTTGGCCCACAAATGCCTAGGAAATCATGACGGTAAACATCTAAATTAATATCAAAAACCGCAACATTATTTTGATAAGCAACAGCGAGATCTTTGATACAAATGAGAATATTGCTATCTTCATCCATGTGACAATCGGTGTCTGCTTTTTGTTTCAACATCCTATTGTTCCTCCTCCTCCTTTTCATGCTCGTGAACCGTTGGTGTACGTTCAGGTAAGTGTTCAATACTTATTCCCACTCTATCATGGTCGTGTGTATGAGGTATATCACCAAATTTACATTCTGGATTCTGGCAATGGCCTGTAGGGTCAATGTGATTTTTACAGAACGGACATTCATCAATTCTCTTTTTCATAGATCTACGCTTTGGAGAGAACGCAAAAGAAATTATGAAAATCGCAGTAATTGTGGTAGCAATTGAGGCTGCAGAAGCAAGATCTAACATATAGGACATGAACAATCCTAATATAGACGAAGTCACTCCAAAAATAACTGACAACAGTATCATTTTATTGAGTTTATGCGTCCACTGATATGCTGCGGCAGCTGGGGTTACAATCATTGCAAAGACAAGGATGGCTCCAATTGCTTTCAAAGAAACAGCGATTGTGATGGAAACCAAAATTAAGAATAAATAACTTAAGAAATTCACTGGGATACCGGAAATTTTAGCTAATTCAGAATCAAATGTTATAAAATAAAGTTCTTTCTTAATTAGAAGAATAAGCATGACAACTAAGGCTGAAAAGACTATGAGTAAAATAAAATCTTCTCGATCTACTAATAGCAAATTACCAAACAAAACAGACTTAATATCTGAAGTATATTCTTGTTTTAATCCAATGAATAGTGCAGCGAGAGCAACAAAAAAGGAAAAAACAACACCTATAATCACTTCATCCTTCATAAGTCGTTTCTGATTAACATAACCTATAGTAACAGCAGAGATTATCGAAAATCCCATAATTATCAAAGTTGGTTCTACATTGAGTAAAATTGCGAGAGCTGCTCCGGCGAATGAAGAATGAGCAATCGCTTGTCCAAGAAAAACCATTCCACGCAGTAAAACAAAGACACCAATAATCGAACAAACGATGCCAATAACAATTCCAGCTATTAAGGCGTATTGCATAAACGGATATTTAAATGCTTGAAAGAATTCTATTATTTTAGTCATTGTTTTATCCTTCTTTTTTCTATTTTCAGAATATCTGATGGTTTCTTGCTCCGAACTACGAAAACAGTAATTATTGTTCCAAAGATACTTACACAACCCACTCCAACTAAAGTCCACCAGCTCCAATTCAAATTTACTGCAGCAGGTTCATATGGATTTCTTAATGCTTCAAGATTAAAGTGAATCATATCAATGTAACTTTCAATAAGAAGACCAGTTGATACTACATATCCCTTCTCATCTATTATTCCTAATAAAGGAGTTAATTCAGTAATTAGAATGTCAGTATCTCGAGCAATTTCAATAATCTGTTCTTCTTCTAACTGTGGTTGATTCACAATCATAGACACATTTTCAGCTACAATATTTCTTACAACTTCAGCTATGTGTTCTGCTGATGGTTCTTCTCCTTCATGCTCTTCAATTGTAGCTACTCTTTCTATGCCTAATAAATCAAATAAATACATGAATGCTGGATGATGAACAACTACTTTTAATCCCGAAAACTCTGTTGCTGCTATGCTTATGTCAGCTAGTAAATCATCAAGTTCATCAAAATAGTTGTCACGATTGCTACTATATGTTGCAGTATTGCTTGGATCTAAATTAACGATTTCATCATAGATATTTCCTACAAAGATTTTAGCAATATTTGGATCCAACCAAACATGTGGATTTTCAGTCTCAATTAAAGGATCAATTCGCATCAGTGAACTATTAACAAGATTAAGAACGGGAACTGATGGATTCGCTAACAATACTGCATCAATCCATGGTTCAAGATCTTCTAAACCAAATCTGATGAACAAATCAGCAGATGCTACTTGCTCTATTTCACTGGGAGTTGGCTCATAAATATGTGGATTTTCTGTTCCCGAAACAATACTTGGTACGACGAATAGACCTAAACCTATTTGTGATGCAAAATCTGCAACAATGGAAAGAGAAGCAACAACATTTAGTGTTCCATTTGCTTTTACATTCGTAGTTGTTTCATTCACCATAACTTGTGTTCCAATTAAAATTAGTAAAGTAATTGTTACCAAGATCTTTCCAGTAATTTTAGTCATGGGAATCATTATCACAAGTTTTCGTTATAATTATGATTTAATCTAAAATTAATCTTTTCTAGGAAAACAAAAACAGAAATAAAGAGATGAAAATAGTGTGGTTAACTATTTTCAATTATTTTGAATGCTTTATGAAGGATTTTTCTTTGAGCAGGAAAGCCAATTCTTTGTATTGCTTCATCTTTAGTGAACCATTGACCTTTATCGAAATTAGTTTCTTCGACACAAATGTCTTCACTTCCCTCTTCATCCTTGTAAAGAAAGAAATGAACCTCTTTGGTCAATTTTTCTTTTTGCTTAGTTCTAAACCAATAATTTGTTTTGTCTATCTTTTGAACCAATTTAATACTACTCAAACCTGTTTCTTCTATAACTTCACGTAGTGAAGTGTCTTCTAAAGTTTCTCCTTCCTCAATCCTGCCTTTAGGCAAGATCCATTTGTGAGTGTTTTGATCTCTGATTAGCGCAACCCTAACTTTCTTGTCTGCACACTTTCTATAAACAACTCCGCCTGCCGAGACTTGATCAATGTCATCCGAGATCCCATCAATATGTATTCGGTTGTGCTTCTTTGAGTTTATATTTGTCGTTTCTAATACACCATCCCTTTTTCATTTGGATTTGATGTGTAAATAAGCTATTTTTCTCGCCGAGACCTCGTTAAGTAAGTCTTGTATCCAATTAAGTCTTACATAACTAGCTTAAACTGCAGCAGATTCTTGTATATCGTTTTAAAGGTTTATCCATGCATGCACTATAACTGGACGACCTTTTATTACTACGTAATATACACATGTTTGAATTATAAAGTTCTTTTGCTAATCTAGAAAAAGCAGTTTATTACGTTTGGATATCTTTTCCCATTTTTTCCGATAAAAAAGACCTGTTTTTTTCTTAATTGGCATGTTTTTTATTTTCTCTATCCATCTTAACTCTGCTTCTCGAGTTTCTAGGTATTTCTCTTTGGTAAATTTGGATAAATCTAAAATAACGTCTCTTGCTCTCGCAGAATGAGTTATTTCATAGAGTAAATCATGAGTTTCTTTTATGATTTGGTTTTCGAGTTTTTCCTTTTCATCTTTGAAAACTGATAATCGATTGTTATAATCTTGAAGGACTAACCTGTGTAGTTTTTCATGAGTCCACCATAAATTATTCTTATCATAAAATTCGGTTGTCTTTGTATTTATTGTAGGCATACCGCCGGGAAGAAAAACAGGTTTAAAAATTGAAGTACAAGGTGCTGATGTCCCTGTTATCCAATGTGTTTGGATTTTTTCATCTAGAACCGATACCATGGAAATAGTACTTTGTGAACGAGTCACAAAATCTCTAGTATGATTACAAATGGATTTAAATGAGGCATTTTTCGCTGGATTCCAATTTTCCATTTCAGGCAAGTGATCTCTTAAAACATTCATCGCTATTTTTGCATCAATTTTTCCTTTGTTTTTCCTAAGAAGAGATGTTGATCTTCTGTATCTTTTCATTCCTAAAGCAAATATTTCTCTATTATGGTATTTACTCTTGTAATTCTCGCGAAAATTGAATTTCTCTGGATCTTTACACCATCCTTTTTCTATCGCATGATCAACTAGCTCAGGATGTCTTATATCTCCCATTCCTTGTATAGTTAATGAATTCGAAATTGATCTGACGTCTTTTACTTTCTCAGCAATCCAATATTTATCAGCAGTCTCTAATACCCATGCTTCCTTTTTATCTGCTATCAAGTATGAATTATGATAAGCCACTTTTTTACGATATCCACAATTTCCTCCTTGTCCATATAATTCCAGTAAATCAACCATAACTTCAAGAGCTTCTTGCGCTGATTTTCCTCTTTCTAAACCAAGTCTAAGAAAATCCATTCCAATTAATCCATCTTCTTTACGGGTCTTTTCTTTGGTTGTTATTTCTTCATTCCCTATGACTACTCCATATTCGTTTGCACCCATTTCAGCTCCCCAAATCCAAATTGGTTTGCATAGTAATACCTCTGCTGTTTCTCTTACTTGGGGGATTGAAATATATGTAGTTTCAACTTCAGAACCAGCAGGATGTTTTGTTCTTGGAAAGTATAATATTTCAGCGGGTTCATCTGGTTCTCGATCACTATTTTTAGCAAAAATAACCTTGCCATTTTTAGTGGAGTTACCTAAAGCCACTAGCGTAACACACATGAATATCTCCTCTATAATAATCAAGAAAATAGTGTTTGTTCTTAATTTACTTTATGCTAGTTCATTTGGAATAAGTAAGATCAGAAACAATCTTTTTCATCAAAAAACATAATAGATCAATAATAATTCGATGATAATAACTTTTAAATGAAAGGTTCAATCATTCTAATTAGTAAAACCGGAGGAAGTAAATATGAAATTCAAGAAAATAGTTTCCACTTGGTTACATTCCAGTAATTTAGAAATAACTAGAGAATTCATGGAGAATTTAGGTCTCTCAATAACTGTTGAAACTGAGAATTCAATAATCTTCACTTATCCAGAAGGAGGACCAAATACTGCTTATTATCTCTATCCTGAACCACTAAATGATGGATCTCCAATGAGAAAAGGAGGAGTACTTTCTATTGAAGTGGATAATATTGCTGAGATGTTGCAGAAATGCAAGGATGCTGGTTTATGTTCAGCAGATACTGAAATATACGCTCAAGAGAATTTCATCTCTTTCTTACTAGAAGATCCTGATGGAAATTTATTCGAATTAATTCAACAAAAGGAATAGATCTGCCATATTAACCAATGATCCTGAGGATGATCGGGAAGTGTATAACTATGATAAAACGAATATTGTCTTTCTCAAAGAAGGAATCAAAATTACATGAACTCGATATTGAATCAGCTGTGAAAGAAAATTTGGGAACTCTCTGGATTGATATTATCGAACCTACTGTAGAGGAATTGAATACTCTGCAGAAGATGTTTGATTTTCATTCTTTGACAATAGAGGATTGTATGGAAGCAAATCAAAGACCAAAAGTAGAAGAATATCCAGGATATATGTTCATTATTCTGGTTGGCGTTCGAGAGGTTGAAGATCAGGAAGAACTTGAACCATACCAATTCGCTATGTACTTAGGTGAAAATTATATCATAACTATAAGGGAGAAGCATGGAGGGATTAGTCTCAAAGCTGTCCATAATCGGATTTTATTGAAGAATAAACGTATTCTTGATCATAAAGCTGGTTTTCTCAGCTACATTATTACTGACACTTTTATAGATGGATATATTGACGGATTGGAAGAAATCGAGGATATCATCGAAGAAATCGAAGAGATTGTTGTTCATAAACCTGAAAGAGAAATTCTCGATAAAACCTTTGATCTCAGAACTAATATTCTATTAATTATGAAAGCAATTCGACCTCAAAGAATTGTTTTGCGAGAGTTAGCAGTAGATGATTCACCTCTAATAAGTGATGTGGCACAAACCTATTACAATGATGTTTACGACCATATTTTGGAAGCGAATGATACTTGCGTTACTTTAAGAGATCGATTAAGCAGTATAGTTGATATTTATTTGTCCTCAGCATCAAACAAAATGAATGATACAATGAGATTAATCGCAGTCCTAACTGCTGTCATAACCGTACCAAACTTAATTGCCTCTTTTGGTGGAATTAACTTTGTAGAATTTGCTGACCAAGGATGGGAAATCATTAGGTCTTGGCCGTTCTGGACTTTCATTGGAACAATTTTGCTAACATCTGTACTAATCATCCTAATTTTTAGGAGAATGAAATTATAAGACGAACTAGAACAATGATTGATGTTTGAAGTACGTCTCATAAAGCTCAGCATAATGTCCTTTCTTTTTCAAAAGCTGATCATGACTACCCATTTCAACAATCTTACCATGCTCAATCATAACAATCTTATCTGCATTTTTGATAGTAGACAATCTATGAGCAATGACTATAGAGGTTCTTCCTTTCATAATCATCTCGAGAGCATCTTGGATCATGGCCTCAGTGTACGCGTCAACACTTGCTGTAGCCTCATCAAGAATTAAAATTCTAGGATCAGCAAGTAATGCTCGAGCAAAGGTGACTAGTTGTCTTTGTCCTGTGGATAATCTCTTCCCTCGTTCTAAAACATCTGTTTCATATCCATCTGGGAAGTCTTCTATGAATTCAGTTGCTTGGACTACTCCTGCTGCACGATAGATTTCTTCATCAGTAGGATCATCCCATATTCTTCCAAACTTAATATTATCCTTTATCGAACCAGCGAATAAGAAACTGTCTTGTAAGACTAATGCTACTTGTTTTCTGTATTCCTCAATATGAAGTTCTCGAATATCCACTCCATCAATGAGGATTTGACCACCTTTGATTTCATAGAATCTTGAGAGAAGTGAAGCGAGGGTTGTTTTTCCAGCTCCCGTTTCTCCAACGATAGCTACTGTTTCTCCAGGTTCTATCTTTAATGAGAAATTCTCAAAGACTTTTTCTTCTTCTTTGTACCAGAAATTCATGTTTTTGAATTCAATTTTCCCTCGTAATTTTCCTGGTATAATTGGATTCTCTGCTTGTTGAACCTCAGATTCTACCTCCATTATTCCGAAAATTCTCTCCATTGCAGCGAGGCCTGCTTGATATTGAGAATAGAAGTTAGCAACTTGTGTTAATGGGAAGAAGAATCTCCATAGGTAAATAGTGAAACTATACAGTACACCTGGAGTGATAACTACAGCTGAATTGAAGAGCACTAGGTTTTGACCGTATAAATATAACATAACTAATACAAGAATCTGTAACAAAGTCACAATTGGCCAAAGAGTAGCAAATGTTAAAGCTCGTTTGAATGACGCTACAAAGTTATTATGATTTACTTTTTTGAAATCCTCTAGATTTTGTTTTTCTCTTGAGAAAGATTTACTGACAGCTATCCCGGAAATGCTTTCTCCCATAGCGGCATTAACAATAGCGACAGTTTTACGCCAATTAAGCATTGTGCGTCGAACAATTTTCCTAAAAACAAACATGAGTAAGAACAATACTGGTGTCAATGATAGGGAAATCAGGGCAAGCTGCCAATTAAAATAAAGAAGTAATCCTGCAGAAGCAAGGACAAGTAAGACATTGCCAAATAATTGCGTTATAAAGAACAATGTATCTCTAAGAGTATCTGTGTCATTCATTACTCGAGACATAATTTTCCCGGTGATATGAGTATCAAAGAATCTAAAATCATGATTCTGGATTCTATGAAACATATCCATTCGAATATCTCTAGTTGATTTTGTTATTGCCCGAATGGTTATCACTCTAGTTAGATATTCTCCTAAAAACCAAGTAAGAAAATTAAGGACTAAATTTGTAGCTATGAGAATGATCAATAACGAGATCGATGGATCTGATTCTAATCCCATATCAAATAATCTTCCAATTATGTAAGGCGGAGCCAAAGTAAGTCCAGTATTAATTATTATGAGAATCGTAGTGATCCAGATTGCTCGTTTGTAAGGAGTGATATAGTTGATCATTTTCAGTGTAAGTTCTCTATCTGTGAATTTCTTTTCATCCTCTTCTTCACTTCTACCTACACCAAACCAAGACATTATTTTGTACCTCCTGCAATTCCACCAACAGCTTCTGAATTAATTGGTGGTAGATCTAAGTGACGACCAAATACTCTTCTGTAATCTTCACTCGTTTTTAGCAATTGTTTATGATGACCTTGAGCTACAATTTTTCCTTTTCTTAAAACAATAATCTTGTTAGCTCGTTTAATTGTGGCTAAACGATGAGTAATTATGAAAACTGTTCTGTTTTCAAGTAATCTATCCATTGCTTTCTGGATTTTTTCTTCGGTTTGAGCATCAATTGCTGATGCGGAATCATCTAGAATCAAAATTTTTGGATCAGCGAGAAATGCTCGAGCTATTGCGATTCTCTGTTTTTGCCCCCCTGATAATGTCACACCTCTTTCTCCTACAATACTCTCATATCCATCTTGGAAGGACATAATGAACTCATGTGCTTGAGCTGCTTTCGCATATTCCACAACTTCCTCGTCTGGAACTTCTCGATCAACTCCGTATTTTATATTCTCTTTAATTGTGGTAGAGAAAAGAAATATATCTTGTTCAATAACTCCAGTATTCTTCCTTAATGATTCAAGAGTTAAATCTTGTATATTATGACCATCAATTAAGATCTCTCCTGCATCGACATCGTACATCCTAGCCAACAATTTTGTAATCGTTGATTTCCCAGAACCTGTTGGTCCGAGAATAGCAATGATATCTCCTGGTTGTGATTCAAAATTAATACCTTTCAGAGTGTCCCTTATTTCTATAACAGGTTGTTCTTCTTTGCTTTTTGTCTCTTCATTTCCACTCGGAGCTTTTTTCTCTCTCAATTTATGATAACTAAAATCTACATTACGGTATTCAATTACACCATTAACATTATCTAATTTGATAGCATCGGGCTTTTCAATGATTATTTCTTCTTCTTTCATCGTTCTTGTAATTCTTTTCGCACCTGCTAACCCCATGTGAGTTAAGAACAACACCCATGATATCATATAGGTTGGATTATAAAGCTGCATTAATGCACCATTAATTATGATTGCTTCTCCAGGAGTCATCATTCCTTGTGTTATAAACCAGACACTCAAACCTATTGCCACAGTTATTGAAAGGGAAAGGATTAATGGTGGGAAGTAGCGTGCTTGTTGCACACCTCTACCAATAATATCATCTCTTAATTCATCCACTTCTTTTTGGAATCTTTTGGTTTCATATTTTTCAGCTGTAAATGCTCGAACAACTCTTATTCCTGAGACATTTTCTTGTAAATGAGCATTACAAACACCAAACTGCTCTTGCACTTTATTAGTTAATGGAGCCATATTTCTAGCATATTTTCTAAGTGTCAAAATATAGAATGGAATAAATGCGATAACTAAAAGACCAATTTCCCATTTGTACCAAAAAAGCATTCCAAAAGCAACACCTGCAGTAATTATTGCTTGGGTGATCATTCGTAAACCAGGGGAAATAGTGGCATTAATTATTCTTACATCAAAAGTCGCTTGAGACATTAATTCTCCAACTTTCGCAGTATCATGGAAAGCCATAGATTTACTTTGTACGGATGCGTAGAAATCCTCTCTAATCGTTTTTTCTGTATGTTGAGCTATATATTCATTCAATACTCCAATGATTACATTAATTACAAATCCCAAAATTCCAGTTAGGAGAATCCCGAAAATATACCAGAGAGCATCATAATTTATAAGAAGTATTGACCAGAAATCAACCACAGTTGACGGTATAGCTGCTTGAAATTCAGTATATAACAAATCAAATAATAGTCCAGTTAAAAAAGGTCTTGCCATAGTTAAAACAATAGATACTATAGTTCCAACAACAATTGTAATAGCTATAGCTGGTTTTCTGAAAATTTGTTGAAATAACCATTTGATATGAGAATCCGGAATTTCTCGAATATCCAATTGCAATTTAGAAAGTTGATCATTGTTTGCTTTGGAATCTGAACTAACTTGAGAGATTATTTACACCTCATATTATACATTCAATCTACTTTTAACTCTTAAAATTGCTTGATTATTTTTAATGTTTGTATAAGTCAGTTTTCCTAAGAAAACAAAAATAAATAATGAAAAATAAAAAAATAAATCAAAAATCTATAACTTACTTTGATATGCCATTTGTGGTTGTGCCATTGAAAGTTGGTTTCTTCATGAAGAAATCGAAATAGAATAGGAACCAAGTTATTACAATGAAAATGGAATAAACAAATGTGAATATACCTACTGGTAATGGTTCAGATGCGAAAGTAATGTAGATAACATATACAGGAATCAATGCTGAACCTGCAATCAACATTCTCATAAGTGATTTTTTTCTGTCAGATATAAAAGACAAATGTCAGTAAGTCCCCTTGTTCTTTAAATCTCAATTAGAATAATTTTTTCTGAAATATAAACATGTTCTTATATACTTTAATTCCAACCTAGCGATTTTGATAAACTTAATCTTTTTCTTGATAGCTTTTTTAGGATATTAATCACAATAGAAACTTGTAAAGTTTTCAAAATTAACACATATTTCTAGAGAGTTTTCTCAATTCTATTTATGAATTTGTTTAAACTAATTTTGCATTATCCAGAATGATTTTTAAATGGTGTAGCTGTTTTTTCTTTGTAAAAAATTTTATGTCGTGTTAATTATGACAACCAACTTTCCATCAAAGTACTTTCTTTTATTTGCCAACTCTCCAAAGGAAGATATCCATCGAAATAGTATTAATGCTGGTTTGAGAATTGGTTTGACACTTTTAATGGAAGAGTATGAAGTAAATGTTCTTTTAACAGAAGAAGCAATTTGGCTAGCAACCAATCCTGAAGACATGAAGCAAAAAACACTGGATCAATTCGGTGAGAAAGATAAGCTATCCTCTGAAACAATAGATGCTCCGGATGAAGATGACGTAAGTTTCACTCCCTATGAATTAATTGAAGGTATAATTTCATTCGGTGGAAATGTAATGACCTGTCGGAGCTCCTTAGCCTTAACTGGTCTTAAAGAAGAAGATATTATAGAAGGAGTAGAATTGATTCATTTACATAATGCAATTAAACTCATGGTCCAGTGTGATAAAGCGTTTGTTTTTTAGAAAGGATGATAATTTACAAGAAGAGTTTTTCTTCAATTTGTTTTGCTTTCACATGTAAACCTAGTACATCATAAAGTTGAGTTAGAATATCCCATGAGATTTCCCATTCTTTTGGTTTATTAACAAGAATCTTTTCGAAGGTTTTCAATGATTCTTGGTATCTTTCCTGTAAATATAATATGCAAGCATAAGTGTCCAAATAAACATTATTACTCGCTTTAATCTTCAAAGCTTCTTTGATTAAATCCTCAGCTTCAGTTAGTTCTCCAAGCTCAGACAAAATAAAAGCTAAATGATTCATCACAATGTGATTCTTTTGTAAGAGTGACATTGATTTCTTTAGTGGATTTATTGCTTTTATTGGTTCATCAAGATAGTAAAAACATAAACCAATGCCTTCATAAGAGATAAAATCATCTGCATCAAGATTTACCGCTTCTTGGAAATGCAAAAGTGATTGTCTTATGTTTCCTAAATGAAATTCTGATTCCCCATATTCTCGCCATACTCGAGCATTAATGCTATTGATCTTTAATGCTTTTTGAATAAACATGTTCCTACGTTCTGTATTTCCCGCAATTTTAAACAGAAAACCTAAAGCCATGTACCCATCGAAATTTGGTTTATCTGTATTCACTTTTCTTTCACAATCAGTAATATCTTGTAAGTATTCCCATTCACTTATCTTAAAAATCTCTTGAGAAACAATACTATACACTGAAACTGAGGAAAGAATTAGATCATCAAAAATAACGCATGCTTTTTGGTAGTCACCTTTTTTAGTGCATTTCAAAGCATTTTCGAACTTCTCTATCCCTGTTTCAGTCATAACTGAGTCCTGCCAATACCTTATATTATTTATGAGTTAATGACCACTAGAAAATTATAATATATTAAATTACACATCAGCTTGAAAAGTTATTTTTGTTATTTATTTTCTATCCGAAGATATATCCAATGTTTTTGAAATCTAACACAAATAGTTCTATCTTGTTTTCTTTACAAGCTTTTGCAATTTGGCCTGTATAACTTAGTGTTACAATGCCCCTTCGTACCTTCTCTGGTGCTATATCTTTCTTTTTAGCGTAATCATCAATATTATACCGAGTTACTTGCCCAATAGTCCGATCTTTTGCATCTAGTTTTATTTCTAAAAGTAAATGATTCATTTGTTTATCAATTAAAACTAAATCTATTATAGCAGACTCTAAACTTACTTCTACCTCAAGATACTCTAATTCTTCACCCAAGAGTGTAGGTTTCTTAATTATCAAATTGCGCAAATTTTGTTCAGTGAATGACTTCTCATCTAAATCAGCGAAAACATCTGTTTCATTATTCAGAATTTCTGTTAAAAAATCAAATGGGCTTATTCTACTTCCCTTCACACCTTGTTCTCCATATGGACAAACTCTTATGATCTCATCTTCATAGAGAATTACAAGAATAGCTCCTTGCTTGAAATTTAGTTTCTTGGATTTAGAAATAGCAAGAGCTGCTCCACCACCACTAACAATTTTGAATTTCCCTGGACCAGCAGCTGCACTGATTTCTCTTTTAATCTTCTTATATTCGCTTTCTGTGAATTCGGTTATTACATTAAATTTGATTTGCCTCTTTTGTTTCACTTTCTCCAGTAATTCTATCACTTTTTTAACTTCATCTTCAGGGGATTCCTCAATAGAGTAATAAAGATCAAATTGTAATTCTTGGAAACGAAATGTTGTTCTCGAATTCATAATAATTCACGTTATGAGCTCATTTATAGAAAATGAAATTTTCCCTCGTTTTTAATAAATAAAGAGAATTTCCTCATTTTTAGTGTTCAAAATAATTATCAGAGACTGAAAAAGAGATAAGAAGAAGAATAAAATAGATGTTATTAGTTACATAGAATAAATACTTAAAAAGTAAAATGAGATTGAAAGAGAATAAGAAAAGTTTATCAACTTTAAACCTTTCAGTCAAAATAAAGTATAGGAAGAGACCAGAATCCAATCTAAGATTATGGCAATGAAACTGGTGAAAAGAATGACGAGAAACAAGAGCTTTTTCATTGTATTAAGTGTAATAATGTTAATGATGTTATCAATGTCCTTTTACGCAGAGAATAAAGGAGTGCCTCAAAAGGATATAATTGCAGGACAAGATGATTCCCTAATGGACGCGCAGAAGCGAGAAGAACTTTGGAATCACTATTTAGAATTACAAGCAACATCTAATGGCTTAACCAAAATGGGTGTTTTAGATGTTGATTTTGGAAATGCCTATGGTTTGGAATTAGTAGACGCTTTAGGCGGTGAGACTGATGTTCTGATTGTAGCAGGTCAAGGTGGTGGTGTTACATTCATAGATGTCTCTGATGCGGCTAATCCAGAAGTTTTAGGCAGTTATTCCAGTGGTGGAACAGTCTATGATGCTGCTGAACACGGTGGATTATGTTATATTGCTTCTCACGAGGATGGTCTTGAAATCTTAGATGTAAGCGATTGGGATGATATAGAAAGTGTAGCCACATTTGACGATGGTGGCGAAGCATATGACTTAGAGTTCTTGGGTTTTGATTTCTTGTACGTTGCCGATGGTACTGGTGGTCTCGAGATTTTTAACTTCAGATATAATGATAGAAACTTCACAAGAATCACTGCTGATGATTTTGGACTTGACGAAATTTTCAATGTCGTTGCTGATCCTCTTAACAATATCGCTTTCCTTTCCGCTGGTGATGAAGGAATAGCCTGTATTGATATAATATCTCCATTAAATCCAACATTAATCACAGTACTTTTCGATGGAACACCCGATGCTCAAGATGGAGACTTCAGTTGGCCATATTTGTTTGTGGCAGATGGCGCAAATGGTCTAAAGGTCTATAATTATACAACTCAATCTAATATCACTCTGTTAGGAACATTCGATATCGGTCCTGGAGAGTATGCAGAATTCTTTGAATGGGATATCGGTAAGAAAGGATATCTTACCACAGGAGACTCTGGTTACTTATATTCATTAAATCTTGATAACTTATCTGATATAACAGAAAATTGGAAAATTGCAAATGAACCTGGAGCAGCTTACGACCTTAAAGTCGATTCAACAACACTTTATCTGGCGAATAGTTTCGATCTGAGAATTTATAGCTCGGAACATCCTGATCCCCCTACATTCGAAAGCTCTGTAATATTTGCTGGAGAACCTAGTTCTGCGTATGTTTCAGATGAAATTGGCATTCTCGCAAACGGGTTAATTGGGTTAGATTTGATTAACTTGACTGATATTACTGATCCAACAATTATATCGAAATATGAACAAGTAGGAGTATCATATTATGAAACAATAATAAATAATACTCTTGTTTATTGTGCGACAAGTGTAGGATTGGAAATATTAGATATAACAGATGTGAGCAATCCAACGAGTTTAGCAACCTTAGCTGTCGGAAAAGCAAAAGCATTGGAATTTGCAGACAACATTGTTTATCTAGCAACAGAAAGCGATGATCTTCTGACAATAAATGTAACAATTCCAACTGCACCAGTACAATTGGACAATGCCGGTATTGTGAATGAACTCTTTGATATAGCAATAAATAGCAATTATGCCTTTGTTACTATGGGATCAAATGGTTATTCAATTGTCGATATTAGTAATCCTGCATCATTAAGTATTCATTCAACACATGCTGTTACTGTTGGTGCTGATGGTATCTTTGTGAATAATACTGTTTTATCAATTGCTGAATTAACAAATGGAGTACAATTATACAATATAACTGATATAAACACTATAACATCTTTAGATAACAAATTAGTAGGAACTCACAATGTAACAAAAGTCTTCTATCATGGCGATGATATCTATGTTACAGCTAAAGACGATGGTGTCTTTATAATAGAAGCAAGTAATCCTTCAGCTTTGGGTGCTTATGGTTATTTCAATGATGGTGGATCATCTGTAAATCTGATGGTTTATGACGATATTCTCTATGTAGCAGATGACTTGGATTCATTTGAAGTGCTTGGAAAAGATACCGACTATGATCGATTAGCAGATTTTGAAGAAAATAATATTTGGACAACAGATCCAGCTATTGCTGATACAGATTCCGATGGGATACTCGATGGCGATGAAGTCGATTATTGGCAGGATAGAGATATCAACCCATTATTTGATTTCGATCTAGATACTTTTGGAAATCTCTTAGATATTGATTCTGATGATGATACAATAATTGATGGGGTAGAAGTTTATTTCTGGGGTTCAGATCCCAATAATTTAGATTCAGATGATGATAATCTAAGCGATGAAGACGAAGTTAATACTTATTTCACTCATCCAGCAAAAAGCGATACAGATGATGATGAACTTGATGATTATGGTGAAATTTTTGGTTATTATGCCCCAACAAATCCTGCTGCGAATGGTACCGGATATATTCCAGGTCAATTGGATTTAGGATTAAACGCTACTAATCCTGATACAGATTTTGATATTTTATGGGATGGTTGGGAAGTCCGATATGGATTTAATCCTTTAGTTCCAGATGCTGCGACTGACGATGATTCTGATGGTCTTAATGCTTCAATGGAATTTCTCTATGGTTCAGATCCATTTAATCCTGATACTGATGGCGATGGTCTGTCAGATGGTGATGAAGTCTTAATTTATGGAACAAGTCCAATTCTGGTTGATACAGATGGTGATTATATTCCTGATGATTATGAAATTCTGTGGGGCCTTAATCCTCTGGTTGCTGATGATGAATTTGACGATCCCGATGCGGATGATTTATCAAACTTCGAAGAATACCTCTGGAATACTGATCCATTCGATGCCGACACTGACGACGATGGTATGCCTGATGGTTGGGAAGCATTTTACAACTTAAATCCAACTTACGGTCCAGATGCTTACAATGATAATGATTTGGATGGATTAACTAATTTAGAAGAATATACTCATCTCATTACTTCTCCTTATTTTTATGCGTTAGATCCAACAGATCCCGATACCGATGACGATGGCTGGCTCGATTCCACTGAAATTGATCTTGGATTTGATCCCACAAACCCATTAAGTCATCCAAATTACACAACTCCTACTCAAACTTGGGGTTTGGAAATCTTGATAGTATTTGCTTTCCTAGGTTTCGTTAGTTTAACTACTGTTCTTATCAGACGTATAAAGCGCTAAATCCTTTGAAAAATCTCACTTTTGTGAGGTTCTTCTCTTTTCTTTCTTTATTCTTTCAATAGTTTTATTATTTTTATTTTCTTATTTTACTTGATGCAAATGACAGAGACTCACTTTAAACTCAATCAGCTTGAGAAATTATTTGGTGTGAAAAAACCTGTTATTGGGATGATTCACTTGAAAGCTTTACCCGGTGCTCCTAAGAGCTCCTTATCTGTTTCCGAAGTTCTCGCTCTCGCAGTTGATGATTTGAATAGTTTAATTGAAGGAAAGGTTGATGGAGTATTAGTTGAGAATTACAATGATTATCCTTTTCATCCTTTCACTGTTGAACCTTCTACTATCGTTTCAATGTCTCTCATAGTTAAGGAATTAGTCAAATCCTCAAGTGTTCCTGTTGGTGTGAATGTTCTTCGTAATGCCTGTTCTGATGCTTTAGTAATTGCTTCTTTTACTGGAGCTGAATTTATCCGTTGTAATTTCTTGACAGGTGCTTATGTTACAGATCAAGGAGTTATTGTTGGTTGTGCTCATATCCTTAAGCGATTACAAAAGCAACTCAGTTGCATTAAAACCGAGACTAATCCTTTGATTTTCGGTGATGTTCTTTGTAAACATGCTTCACCAATTTCTCCTCGAACCCTTGAGTTAGAAGCAATTGACGCTCTCGAGCGAGGATTAGCTGATGCTGTTATTATAACTGGTAATCGAACTGGTTTGCCTGCAAAGCTTTCCGATTTGAAATTACTACGTAAAAAACAAATCCAACCAATTCTAGTTGGAAGTGGAGTTACATCAGATAGTATACAAGAAATTTTACCGTATATTGATGGTGTTATTATAGGTACGTCTTTGAAACACAAGAATAAGATTTCGTTGCCAGTTGATAGAAAGAAAGTAGAGGAATTTATGCAAAAAGTACATGAATTCAGAGATTAATTATTGAATCCTTTGGGAAAATTAGTTATCGCCTAATTTTGGTTTTTCCATGGTTGGTCGTTTTCTCGAGTATTTATTTTGTATTTCTATTACATGTTTAAAGCACTTACTAGCTTCTTCGAATTCTTGTATTATATCATAGCAAATTCCCATTTCTCTCCAAGCATCTAGATTCGAAGGTTTTTCGTCCACTATTTTTCTATAAGCAGTTATTGCTTCTTTTATTTTGCCAGTTTCTTGTAAACTAGCTCCTAGCAAAAATAAATTATCAACATTAAGTGGATCTGCATTAACTGCTTTCTTGAAAAACTCACATGCAATTTCCTTTTCCTTTAATTCTTCGTATGCATAAGCAATGTTAACATAAAGATCTGCAGATTCTAATCCAAGTTTTACTGCTTTTTGATATTCATCAATTGCTTTTTCGTATTCTTCAATATAGTAATAAGAAAATCCGAGATTAAATAGTGCTTCTCTTAAGTCAGGATTAATTTTAAGAGCTTTTAGTAGATACATAACCGCGATTTCATATTCCCCATTGCTTGCTAAAGCCCATCCGAGATGACTAAGATATTTTTCATTCTCTTTCTCCAGATTAAGCGCTTTTTTGTAAAACTCAATCGCTTTATCAAACTCACCCAAAACTCCATGAGAGCTTCCCAAACCATCATAAGCCAAGCTATAATTCTTTTCCAATTTTATTACTTGTTCATAGGATTTAATTGCTAATTCATATTCTTGACAAGCATAATATTCATTAGCTAAATTTTGGTAATTTGTTGCAGATTTCTCTAACTCAGTAATTTTTTTATAACAATTAATTGCTTGTGAGCATTTATCTAAATAAGAAAAAGCTTTCCCGAGATTAAACCATGCAGTGATTGATGATGGATCTAATTTTGTTGCTTTTGTCAAAAATTTTATTGCATCGTTGTATCTATTATCGTATAGGGCTTTGAGACCTGCTTGTAGCTTTTCGTCGAATTCTTCTTTTAGACCACTCACTAGTTCTTACCTCGAATTAGAAACCATTGTTAGAGATTAATGTTTACTGATTTATTAATATCTTAATAAGTGCAAGAATTTAGTTCAATCGATTTGAAAGATTTTTAAAAACAAAGAACAATACATTTGTAGAATTTACAATGACTACTCTCGAACACATAAAATCAAAGATTGGTAAACATAAACCTGTTTATTTGCCAGATGATGGTTCGAAAAGAGGGGCTGTTGTTATTCCTATTTTTGAAAGAAATAATCGAATCTTTGTACTTTTTACCAAACGCACCGAGGATCTTCCTTCGCATAAAGGTCAAATATCATTTCCAGGTGGAAGAAAAGAAGAAACTGATGAATCATTGCTTGCTTGTGCGTTAAGAGAAACTAATGAGGAAATTGGGCTTCCCCCTTCCTCTTTAAAGGTCTGGGGAGAATTAAATCAATATAAAACTCATTCTTCTAATTACTTACTCTCAGTTTTTGTTTGCTTAGTACACTATCCCTTTCAACTAACCATTAACGAAAAAGAAGTAGATGAAATAATTGAAGTGCCTTTAGATGATCTTCTAGACAATGAGCAATGGGTTCACAAAGATATTAATCTTGAAACCAATCATCATAAAGCTTGGTTTTTCGATTTCCAAAGCAAAATAATTTGGGGTGCAACTGCAGAGATTACAAAGCATTTTATTTCTCTTTTAAATAAGGAACATTAATAATTGGAAAATCATCAAATTTACTTGAATTTTAGAAATTGTTAAAAAGAACATTGTAATCGTAAACTCTATATAATAATGAAATAGTAATGTTTTGAATAATAAAGGAAGGAACAAAATGACTCGCATGAAGGGATTGAAAAAAACCACATTTATCCTTGTTGTTTCAGCAGCAGTTTTGCTCTATAATATTGGGACTTATTATGTAATTGCTGAGAAGGGCGTGGATCTATTATCTCCAATGTATAATGAAGGTCCACCTGGTCAACCTGAAATCTCTCCAAATGCGGATCAATCAATAGACCCTCCTCTAGGAAATATAACAGATCTTCCAAGATTCAACACAATCTTTACTATGATGGCATTTAATTTCCCTATAGAAATAACGATAGTGTTCTTTGCAGAGATGGTATTCAGTTCCTTAGTCAAGGCTGATCGAAAGAAAATGAACTTTTTACGATTACTAATTCTATTAGGATCAGCAGCTGCTTTAACTGTTGTAAATTCTGTAAATCATTATTTCCTTGTGTGGCCAGCAATGCATGATTGGCCCATTCATGCCGGACATACATATAATGATACTACAGTAAACCCCTCAGTTTTAAAACCACTATATGGTGAAAATCAAGCAACCTTCTTTTCACCAGCAGTAACGATTCTCGTATTAATAGCCGCAGCAATAATAATCTTAGGAATACACTTCCTAGCATTCAAATATATACAAAGACTAAGTTTCCTAAACAGCGGCGTAGCATTGTTAATGCCTGCAATATATTATCCTGTTATTTGGAATACTCTGGCACGGCAAACGAGAGAACTCCATTTCTTTGAAGAAACGGGCAATCAATTTATGTTTGCCTTAATTGTTTCAGGACTGTTCATACTCGCAACAGTATTAATACTAATTTGGAATTTGACTCTACTTGGAACACAAAAAATTACTAGTGTTAAACAAACGGAATGGCAAGAACGATATGATCAACAATAGGATTTTCCTTTCTTTAGGAAATTTCCTTTTTCTTACTTTATATTCCATTTATCCTATTTTTTTCATTTTTATACGTGTAAATTTACTAGATGACTTGAAGAGATTTTCCAGAACGCCTTTTAATATTGGTAACAGAAGTTATAATGTAAATTTATCCTAGAAATAGGGTGACTTTAAATCTGCAGTGACATTCCGAAAGGAATGTCATTTAAAATCCTTCCACATCCCTCCAGTATTAGTCCAAATCTCAAATAAAATCCCCCCAATAACATCTTGAGTGATTTGCCTTAAAACCACAAACTCATCCTCCTTGTGAAACTTATTTTATAAGGCACCCACTCGTTAAACGGACAGGGACTTTCTCCCTGTCCAACCCACTTCAATTGAATGATTTTGAGAATCAGTTTTTTTCCGAATTCTATAATCGTTCATATATTCTTGAAAGAAATTCGCGAATATTATCTTGAAGAATTACATTAGATTCTTTCTTGGAAAATCCGGATGCGATAAGAATCCGTTCACCTTCTTCATAGCTTTTCATATCTCCAGGACTATGAGTATCTGTATTTTGGATGAATTTTACCTGGGACTCTTTTCCAATTTTGGCAACATGTCCATTGGTAATTGAATGCGTCCTGTTCGATGTTATCTCCACAAACACATTGTTTTTTTTACATTGATCAGCAACATCCTTTGTTAACAATCCTGGATTTGCTAGAATATCTACATCTTTACATTGTGTTGCTTTTAGATTTGTACCAGGTTCAACAGGTTCAGCTATGGTTTCACCATGCACTACAACAATTAATGCTCCCATTTCAATCGATTTTTCAACAACTTCCTCAATAGCGTTTACTGGAACATGAGTAACTTCAACACCTGGTAACGCAAGTATTCCCCAATGTTTGGTTGCTAATTTGCAATCCTCAATTAATTTAGGAATTACATCCAGAGTTGACAAACTAACATGGTCTGTTATTCCATAACCTACATGCCCATGAATAAATGCTCTTCTTAATTGCTCTATTGGTAAAAGCACTCCATCTGTTAAGAATGAATGAGTATGAAAATCACATCTGCCAATTTTTTCGTTTGCTAACAGATTCTCAATTGCTTCCTTAAAGATTAACATTTCATTTACATATAAATTTGCTAAATATTAATCTATTCTCGCTCGAAATCCGGGATATCATTTACTCTCCAGCAAGCCACTGAATGACCGTCTCTAATTTCCTTCAATTCAGGTATTTCTTTCTTACATTTCTCAATTGCATACTCACATCTTGGATGAAATCGACAACCAGTTGGGTATTTTCTCGCATCAGGTTCTTTTCCAGGAATTGGTTTTAATTTCCCTCGAGGAGCCATACTTGGTGAAGCATAGAAAAGCCCTTGAGTGAAAGGATGTCTTGGTTGATAGAAAATAGTTTCAACATCAGAATACTCGAGAATTTTTCCAGCATAAAGAATAGCAATTTTATCAGAAAATTCTGCAAGTATGCCTAAATTATGAGCTACCAGAATCATGGTTAGTTTGAATTTTTCTTTCATCTGGTGTAGTAATTCTAGTATCTGTCCTGCAATTGTTGCATCCAAATTTGCTACAGGTTCATCTGCAATTAGTAAGGTTGGGTTATTCATTACTGCAGAGGCAATTTTCACTCTTTGGCTTTCCCCTCCACTTAATTCATGAGCGTATTTATCTGAGACTTTTAGAGGTTCAGAAATTGCAACTTGACCTAATTGACTTACCACTAACATCTTAATTTCTGATCGAACTAGCTCTTCGTCTGAATGTTCTCTATAAGGTTCAATAGTGGTGTAAGTCATATCTCGAAGAGGATCAATTGCTCCAGGGGCATTCTGTAAAACCAAAGCAATTTCCTTTCCTCTGATTTTATTGAAAATTTCTTCATCTATGGTGAGAAGATCTTTTCCTTTGAAGAAAACTTGTCCCTTCACTATTTTACCTGGATAAGTAATTAATTTTAAGATGGATTGTGCTAAAACGGATTTTCCTGAACCCGAAGGTCCTAAGATTCCGAGTGTTTCACCTTTATAGACTTTTAAATTAACACCTTCAAGGATTTTCCAAATGGCTTCATCTCTATCATAAAAATAAGTATGAAGATCCTTTACTTCAAGAATCAATTCTTTTTTGTCTTCTTCACTTGTCAATGATTCCAAATCCCAAGTATTATTCACATTTAGTATTCTTTTATCCATGGTTCATTAAGGAATTTCCATTGTTCTGGGTTTTCAATGAATGATGCGTAGAATGGTTTATCCACTATTTTTTCAGGAGTTCCTTCTTTCACTAAAATTTTATCATCTTTGTAGCTTGGATTTCTTATCCAAGTTTTATTAATATGGTAGAGATAAATCGCTCCTTGTTGTTTCTTGATTGGTTCATAAATAGAATTGAAGCTTGAACTAACAAGATTATTCATAATCAGTGTAGTGTCTTCTGAGGGATTAATTGTGATATGACCATAACCTGGGGGAATCATAACTTGATCACCAGCCTTCGCAGAAATCACAATAACTTCCACAGGATTTAGAATATTAGCTCTTTTCTCTTTTCTTGTTAACTCTTTTTTTGGTTTTTGAAGTAAATACAATCCTTTCCCATACATCACTTCATAGACTTCAGGAAAGCTATGACCGTTTTTTGCTTCAGGATGGAAGTGTCCTGCTGTTTTCACATATTCTTTTCCAAGAAATTTTGGAGGGATTATTGTGACATCAAATCTAATGTCATGTTTTTTGAAAAGCTCTTTATCTTTTGCTCGAGTAAGATCACGATACATATAGTACAAATCAAAATTTTCTTTTTGTGTAACTAACCATTCTTGATCATAAATTACATCTTTCATATCCAAGAGTTTTCGAGCAGAGAAAGTAGGTTCAATGTCTCCTGCTTTAACAACCTTACATGTTTCAGCATCCACTAATAATTCATATGGTACAAAATCACTCAAATCTATTGAAGTCATTTTAATCATCTTATTCTTATTTGTTGTAAACTATTTGTTTATCCTTAAATATTTTCTAGCTTTTATTTTATAATATTTTAGTGTTTAAAAAAATGAAGAAATTAAACCATAGCTTTATGAGCTAGCACATTCCAGTTGTACATGGAATCAAATAATTGTTAATGTTATAGAGGCACAAACATAAATTGGTAAATAAAATAATTAATTCTGAGATAATCGAAGAAGATTTAACTAAGTTTGATGATTCTGATCAAAATTCTGATTCTTCCTATAATAAAAACAAAGAAAAAAATGATGTACCTGAGATTGAACTAGATCAACTCGAAGCAGATGAAGCGGTCGGTGAGTTATTTGAGAAAATTAATCCTCTAACAATTCCTTCTGTAATTGTTGGAATAATTTTACTCATAATCTCTTTTACCAATATATTAGATGGACATCCGATTGGAACTATCATTGTTGGATTTGCTGGTGGTTTAGCTTTTGTCTTTGGGTGTTCTGAGCTCATTATTTTCGGAGTAAAAGGAATAGGTCAGAAATTGAATTGGTCCCAGTATTTCATGGGGATCATTGCAGCTATTGGTGCTGATTCAAGTGATATTGTTGTGGTAACTATACTTCTTACTCGAGCGAAAAAACTAAGTGCAACAGGATTAGCAGAAAATATTGCATTAGCTAATAATCTAACACTCACAAGTATTACCCTTGTCCTCACAACAGTACTGATAAACACTTTGATACTTGGAGTAACAATGTTGGTAATAACAAGGAAGAAACCTTTCAAATTACCTCAACCGCTAACGAATACTGAATCAAATCTTGTATTAGCGATGACAATATTCTCTTTAATACTCATGGTATTTGGTTTCACTCATAATTCGCTAGATATTGCCCAATTTGATAGGGCATTTGAAGGGGTAATTGGAGTAGCTCTACTATCTTTCTATATACTCTTCATAGTTTTCATGATTGGAGATGCGAAAGCAAAAAGTACTGGTAGGATTGGTCCGCAAACATTGATAACTGAATATTTTCCGGAAGAAAACGGTCATGATAAAGAAAAAGGCGACCATCAAGAAAACAGATTGAAGAAATTTGTTAAGAATGTTTTCGGTAGAAATCAAGAAGATGAAGAAGGAGAGCAATTCGTATCACTCAGAAGATTTCCGTGGTACATTTTAGCAATTGCTTTTATTGTAGGGATTGCTGGAATAGTTTTTGGAGGTACGATGATATCTGATTCGATAGAAAGTGGGTTAAGTATCTTTAGCTTGCCAATACTAGTTTACAGTGTAATTGTAGGATTTGTTTCATCTGCACCAGAAGCCACGATAACGATGAGAGCAATTCTTGATCCAGAGAAAGAAGATGTCGAAATAGGTCTTGTACACCAGGTTTCATCTATCAATCAAACCTTCTTCATTCTTTTTGGTTTTCCATTCCTCTTTGCATCGATTATAAATGTGGATATTCCAGTTGCTTTAGATACGACATTAGTCTTTACTGGAATATTTGTGATTTCCTTAGCACTACACTTAACGATTATTGATGATAATCACTTTGATCGAGTAGAAGGAATGCTAATACTCTTAGCGTCTATAACGAGTCTGCTTGCTTTAGGAGTTGTAGGTGGACTACTAAATTAGTCTGATTATTAGCTAAAGGAAGATTTTCTTTCCTTTTTCCTCTTTTTTTCTTTTTACTAAATGAAAGTTTTTAATAAGACTAAGTATTTTGTAAATAAGTTGTTTGAGATAATCAGTAGAGTTGATTTAAATGGCATCTAGGAATTCTGAGAAAGTGAAAAACGATATTAAAAAGCAGTTTGAAGCAAGAACACCAAAATCGAAGGTACTTTTTGAAAAATCACTAAAGTACATGCCAGGCGGTGGTACTCGAAATATTGCTTATTATCCTCCTTATCCCTTCTTCGTAGATAGAGGGGAAGGGTATTATTTGTACGATGTTGATGGCAATCAATATCTTGATGTTCAAAATAATATGACAGTTTTACTCCATGGTCATGCACATCCAAAGATTGCGGAAGCTTTAGCTAAACAAGCAAAAATGGGAACCTCACAATCAGCACCATTGGAAAGCCAATTACAACTAGCAAAGATTCTCTGTGAACGTGTACCATCAGTTGAATCAATTCGTTTCTGTAATTCCGGAACAGAAGCAACCATGTTTACAATTCGAGCAGCAAGAGCTTTTACTGGAAAAAGAGGGCTAATTAAAGCAGAAGGAGGGTATCATGGATCACATGATTATGTAATGATAAATATGGATCCCGATTTGACTGCGGAAGGAATGCCTAAAGCATTTCCTGAAAGAGGAATTTCTGAAACACTACTTAGGGATGTTTTCGTTGTACCTTTCAATGATTTAGTAGCAGTAGAGAAAATCATGAAAAAACATCATAAGAAAATCGCTGCTTTTATCCTTGAACCTGTCATGGGATATGGTGGTGCTGCTGAAGCTACTTTGGAATATATGAAAGGTTTACGAGAATTATGTACTAAGTATAATATTTTATTAATTTTTGATGAAGTCATCACATTCCGAGTGGCCTATGGTGGTATACAAGAAATCGTTGGAATAAAACCGGATCTGACAGCATTAGGAAAAACTATCGGAGGAGGATTACCAATCGGAGCTTTTGGTGGGAGAAAAGATATTATGGAGCAATTTAGTCCTCTTAAGAAAGGATATGTCATGCATTCTGGCACTTTTAGTGGAAATGCTATGTCCATGGTTGCTGGGATTGTTGCTTTAGAATTATATGATAAAGCAGCTGTTAAGAAACTGGATGTTTTAGGAAAGAAACTGCGAGATGGTTTGAGAAAGATCATGTATGAATTGAACATAAAATGCAATGTTGGTGGTATTCAATCCATAGCATTTATCCAATTCCCTGATGGCGTTCCAATGAATAAACAGCAGGTTGTTTTCAACACCATTCCATTCTTGGAGTTCTCGGAATATCTGCAAATTGCATTATATATTCAAGGCTTGTATGTAATTACTCGAGGCGTTACTGGTTTCATGCTTTCCACTATTATGGATGAAGCTGTAATTGATGAAATCCTTGTTCGCTTCAGAAAAGCAATAGAAATGGTTCTACCATTATACGAGGAAGTCAAACCATACGAAGGCTTTTCAGGAATCATCTATACTTTGCTAAAACAACTTAACAAGAATAAGGAATTCGCAGAGAAACATAAACTAGATGACTACTCATTGCTATTAGTTGCTAATGATGATGCTACAGCTGTAAAAGTTGTAATAAAAGATGGAAAACTCACTTTTCACCCAATAAAGAACACCAAAGAAAACATTCGAAAAGAAAAGAAAGAATGTCATGGAGCAATAATTACCTCGAAGCCTGGCTTCTTTGGTTTGGTACTAGGAAAAACAAAACCGGTAAAAGCAATTCTCACTGGAAAACTCAAAATCAAAGGGATCAAATACCTCTTGAAATTCACTAAATACTTTGGATTATTGAAAGGGCTATGAGCTCTTTCTTTTAATTTTCATTTATTGTAATAGGTGAAAGCAAATAGTTTAAAAGGAACGATTACAAAATAAACTCACATTTATTTGGTCTTGAACATTTTTTGTTCCCTACTGAGGTTATCAGAAACCGATGAGTAAACCCCCGCCTAGTAAATCTGAAGAAATTGACGGTTTTGAAGAACCGGAAGATTGGGATTTACCCCCTACTATTACTGAAGAGGATGACAGTCCAGATATTTTAGAAATTATTGAAGCAGAAGAAGCAATTGGAGCTATATTCACAAATATCCACAAAACAACTATAATATCAACAATTCTAGGATTTTTATTTGGTATTGCTTTTATCATTCTAGAAAGGATTTTGCCTGACGGGAGCTATCTTATTCTGAAGATGCTAATTGGTTTTGCAGCAGGATTATTCCTGGTTTTTGGAGCTTCTGAGATTATCATACTCGGTGTTAAGGGTATGAGTGATAAACTGAACTGGAACCCCTATTTAGAAGGAATTTTACAAGCAATAGGCGCTGCATTAGCAGAATTAATAGTAGTTATGATTTTATTAATAAAATCAAATAGATATAGAATAGCTGGTGATACCATAGCTGCTGATAATATGGCAACGACTGCCATTGTTTTAATACTTGCAACGGTTATAATCAATATCTTCTTCTTAGGAATAGCAATGATTTTTGTGTCTCGAGACAAACCATTTGATTTACCACGGGAATTAACATTCTATGAAGCGAATCTAATCTTAGGAATGATGATATTTTCATTTGTAATTATGATATACGGGTTATATTTTGAATTTGCAGGCAGTGGGTCAACTGTAACAACCTATGATCAGTATTTCGAAATCGTTATAGGTATTGCATTAGTATTAGTTTATATTTTCTTTTTAATAATCTTGATAACTAGATTTGGGAAACGAACTTCAACTCCACAAACTCTTATTACTGAATTCTTCCCAGATGAGGATGAGTTGGTTCAAATTGAACCTGTTACACTTGTAACAGAAATAAGATTAAGAGCAATAGGTGATAAACCAGCAAAAGCAAGCAAGAAAAAGCAAACAGCCAAAAATGATACTTATGAAGCCATTGATAATAATAATTCAAAAAGAAAAATGAGGAAAAATGATCAGAAATCACATCGAGAAAGAAATGATGCTCTTGCGACTTTACGTAGATTTCCTTGGATTATAATAATTGCCCTTTTCTTAGTAGGAGCAGGTGGAATTATTTGGGGCGGTGAAATTTTAGCTTCGTCAATTGAACACGGAATTGAAAGATTTGAAACAGACGTATTAGTTTACGCTGTAATTGTAGGAATAGTGGCCTCATCACCTGAGCTTGTTGTAACCTTAAGAGGATTATTAAGTAAAGATAAAGAAAAAATAGAAGTCGGTTTGGTTCATCAAGTATCTGCAATTAATCAGACTTTCTTCCTTCTCTTTGGTATACCATTCGTTTTAAGCGGAATACTAGATATTGGAATTCCAATATCAATGGATATTACGATTGTTATGGGCGGTATTTTCATCATGTCTGTTGCACTGAGTATGATGATTTCTGATGATAATAAATTTGATTTATTAGAAGGAATTGTAATTACGATTCTGTCTACTGTGAGTTTACTTGCACTAGCATTGATTGGAGGAATCGCTACGCAAAGTGAATCTACATCAACAGCTATACAACTCGCTCAAATTGCACAATTACTATAAAAAAAGGAAAAATAAACCACATTAGGTTGTGGTTATTGTTTTAGTTCAGAATAATTTTTCTGTTTCAGTTTCAATGTCATAAACTAGTTTACCATCTATGAATAATTTTTGGACCTTTGAATGGACAAGAAGTGGATCTTCACTCCATAATGCTATATCAGCATCTTTTCCTGCTTCAATAGAACCAATTCTATCATCTAAACCTAAGATCTTAGCTCCATTGATTGTGATGATTTCATAGGCTCCTTGTTTGGAAAGTCCTTCACGATGAGCAATAGCTGCATAAACAGTTTGTTCTTGCAATGGTACAACAGGGTGATCAGATGTTAGAGCGACGAGAACACCTTTCTCATACAAAATACCATATGTTTTCCAGGTCATATCTTTGAGTTCAATCTTTGTTCTGAATCCAAAAGTTGGACCAACAATTGCTGGAATTTTGTTTTCTGCAAGGAAATCAGCTATTTTATGCCCATAAGTACAATGTTCAATAGTGACATTGACATCGAATTCTTTGGCAAGTCGAACTGCTGAAATAATATCATTGTCTTGATGGGCATGTGCTCTGAGTGGGATTTCTTTTTTGAAGACTGGAACCATTGCATCATATTTAATATTCTTATCGGGTATGGTGGGTTCTACTGGTTTCTTAAGATCTTTATCTTTGCCTTCTTTTGTCTTCTGTTCATACTCTTTCAAGTCTTCTTTGTACTGCTTGAGCTTTTTCTTGTAGTCATCCCATTTGTTCATATAATTCTGAGTTTCCATCATAAGTTGACGGAAAACGCCAAGGTTCCCCATACGAGTTGAGGGAGTTCTTTGCATTCCACCATAAACTCTTTTTGGATTCTCACCAAACGCACATTTCATACCAGCTGTTTCTTGAATGACCATATCATCGACAATTCTCCCGTAAGTTTTGATGGTGGTCATTTGACCTCCTACAACATTACCACTGCCAGGAGCAATACAAACGCAAGTAACACCACTACTAATTGCTCGCTTCATACCTTTTTCAACTGGATTAATAGCGTCCAAAACACGAACATGAGGAGTTATTGGATCAGTACATTCATTGCCATCTTGTAGACCGAGACCAACCTCTTCTTCGAAAACAGCAGCGTGGCAATGCACATCAATTATTCCTGGAAAAGCAACCCATTTCTTAGCATCAATAATTTCTGCATCTTTGGGTACATCGAAACCTTTTCCGACCTTCTTAATCTTACCTTTATCATCAATCAAAATATGCCCATTTTCAATGGGATCTTTTGTGACTGGAATTATCTTACCACATAAAATAGCTTTCATAAGTAATCACGTAAAATTTCTTTATCATATAGCTAATTAAGCGTTTTGCACACTTCAATTATTATTAAATAGTAAAAAATGATTGAAAGAAAAATAGAAAATAAAGGAGAACAGAATTAAAATAATTCTTCTCCATCTTCGATATCGAAAACTAGTTTGCCATCAATGAATACTTTCTGAACTTTTGTTCTAGCGTCTAATGGGTCGCCACTAAGCAAGAGAATATCTGCATCCTTCCCTTCTTCTAGGGATCCGATTCTATCTTCAAGACCCAAGATTTTTGCACCATTAATTGTTAAAATCTCGAAGGTGCCTTGACGTGACAATCCTTCTCTATGTGCTAAAATGCCATAGATGAATTGATATTGACAATGAGTGACAGGATGATCAGATGTTAAGGCTACTAATATCCCAGCTTTGTGCATTATCCCTAGGGTTTTCCAAGTTTTCTTTCTTGTTTCGATTTTAGATTTATATGATAATGTTGGGCCAACAACAGCTGGTATTTTGTTCTTCACTAAGAAATCGAGAATTAAATGCCCCTCGCTGCAATGATCAATAATTATGTTAACATCAAATTCCTTAGCTAAGCGAACAGCGGAAACAATATCATTAGCTTGATGTGCATGAGCTCTGAGTGGAATCTTCTTTTCAAAAACTGGGATCATTGCTTCATACTTTATATTCTTATCAGGTCTAGTTGGTTCCACAGGTTTTTTCAAGTCTTTATTTTTGTCATCTTTCTTCTTTTCATTGTAACTCTTCAAATCTTCTTTGTATTGTTTCAGTTTACTTTGGTATTCTTCCAGTTTAGTCATGTAATTCTTTGTTTCAACCATTAACTGCCTGAATAATCCTAGACTGCCCATTCGTGTTAAAGGCATAATATTTCTACTGCCGTACAATCTCTTCGGATTTTCACCAAAAGCGCATTTCATGCCTGTATTTTCTTGGATAATAATATCATCGACTATTCTTCCTGCAGCTTTAATAGTAGTAATTAGTCCACCAACAACATTCCCACTCCCAGGTGCAACTGCAATAGTAGTAATTCCACCAGCAATGGCTCGACGTAATCCTTTATCATCGGGATTAATAGCATCTAAAGTTCTGATATGTGGAGTTATAGGATCTGTACTCTCATTTCCATCTTGCATTCCCATACCAATGCCTTCCTCAAAAACAGTCGCGTGGCAATGACTATCTATGATTCCCGGAAATGCAACTAAATCACTTGCATCAATGATTTCTGCTTCTTTCGGAACATTCTTGCTGGAACCAATTTTTTTGATTTTTCCCTTGTCATCTATTAGAATAAAACCATCTTTGATTGGTTCTTTTGTTACAGGAATTATTTCTTTACAAATTATCGCTTTCATTTTTTTTATCTCACTTTTTTCATTTCTATTATAACCATCTTGTATTTCTATGGTTTCCACATTAAGTCTTTCTTATAATTTGCTATCTCCTCTTTCTTTCGTTTAGCATCCCATCCCAGAATTTTGCCCATTTCATTCGCAACTTTGTCCACACAATCAAGTGCTTGGTTCTCAATTAATTGTAGCTGTGTTCTTCTTAGTAAGAAATCGCTCAGTGTATGACACATTTCATTTTCCAGAATATAGATAATTTCAGCCAAAATGTGTGGTCTGTCTTCTGCAATTCTTTCCTTGAGTTCCTTATTCTTATCAATTAAATCAAAGATCATTGTATGAGAAGTACCATAGGTATGAACGATATGATCCACCACTTCAAAATCTAAATCGTATTTCTTCATTAATGGAGGAACATGTTTTCGTAAATAATCAATTATGTAAGTTATTCCTTGTCCACCATGAAGCTGACTATTCTTTGTTTTACATGGGTAATCCTTTTTACTTAAATTTAAAACTTCGAGACACTTATTGACTGATTTCTCAGCCATGTAACGAAAGATTGTGTATTTACCACCTGTAACAGTCAAAAGATTTGGTCTTGTTTCAATTATTTCAAACCATCTCGAGGTAGCAGTTTCTGATTTAGCTTTTTGTGAAAGAATGAGTGGTCGAATACCAGAGTAAGCACTAATTACATCATCCTTTGTAATACTTCCAGGGAAATCATTATTCACAGCAGAAACAACGTAATCAATATCTTCTTGTGTTACTGCCACATGGTCTAATTTATCTTTATAATCAGTATCTGTAGTTCCAATAAGTGTATACTTCTTTCTGAAAGGAATAACAAACATTTCTCTCCTATCATCAGTGACTACTACAGCAATAGTTTTGCTATCAAAAATCTTCTTAGTTACTATATGGATTCCTTTTGTTAATCTAAGAAGTTTTGATTCATCGCCAAGTAAT
This sequence comes from Candidatus Heimdallarchaeota archaeon, assembly GCA_019894765.1. The sequence goes on along the minus strand of JAGXNT010000008.1, from coordinate 41,324 downwards.
TTTATAACTTGATCTGTCCAAGGTCCTGTAGCATTTATGATAACTTTCGCTTTTATTGTGATTTTTTCATCAGATAAGGTATCGATAGCATTCACGCCTTTAACAACCTCACCTGTCTCAGATTTGGTTTCTTTAATGAATGATTTCGCCATAACATGATTTACTGTAATAGCTCCATTTTCTTGTGCAGAAAGAATAGTCTCGAGAGTAACGCGAGCATCATCCATAACACCATCCCAGTAAAATAAGGAACGTTTCAAGGTATTACTTCTTAGATTAGGAATTTTTTCCAAAGTTTTTTCTTTGGAAAGAAAAGTGGAATTTCTAGTGTTCTTAAATCTAGATAAGATATCATATAATGTACCAGCGAAAAACATTCTAACAAAATTATTCTTCTCTTTCTTAAAAATAGGGATTAAAAATGGCATAGGTTCAGTTATATGAGGAAAAGCTTGAAACATCCACATCCTCTCTTGAGAAGCACGCTTGACAAGATTAAATTCCAAATATGCTAAATATCGCATACCTGCGTGAACTAATTTTGAGGAACCACTACTTGTACCAGCTCCAAAATCTTCTTTGTCAATTATTGCTACTTTCAAACCTCGCATTGCAGCATCCCATGCAATACCAGCTCCTGTTATTCCAGCTCCAACAATGAGGATGTCAAATTCATGCTTTGCTAAAAGCTCTAATTCCTTGTTTCTTTGTTCGATAGCAATTGAAGTCATATTAAACAACTCAATAGTTTATTTTTTTAAGAGTTTTTCCTAGACGAAAAAGTGCGAATAATCTGAATAATTGCAAACAAAAAAGAGAGAAACGTGCATTTTAGACAAAATAATTTAATATTACAATTAAGTATAGAGATTAAGTTTGGCAAAAAAACTTAATTCTTAACTATTGACGGTTTAATAATTTTGACAGGAGAAAGAAAATGACAGAAGAAGTAACAAATAAAGATATTAGAGAGACATCTTTGGAATCCAAGAAAACGGATAGAAGAAATTCTTTCTTATGGTACAGTTATGATTTGGCTGACACCTTCTTTTCACAAACGGTTATTAGCTTAGCATTTACTCCTTTTGCTATGCTTTTAGGTGTTCTAAAAGGTTGGACATACATCGATACTTTTGTTATAGTATCTATAGTTATGGCGGGATCGAATCTCCTCGTAGCAATACTAAGTCCAATAATTGGAGCAATTTCTGATACACTCGGGAAAAGAAAACCTATTCTGATTATTGTTGCTGCAATAATGGTAGCATCAACGATACTTATTGCTGTTTGGGAAAATTTCTGGTGGGCTTGTGGATTCTTTGTGATAGCTAATTTCATGTATCAGAATGGTCGGATGCTATATGATTCTCAAATCCCCTTCATTGCTCAAACGGAAGATCGCAGTACTACTCAAGCAATTGGTGGTGCAATAGCCGCTTTTGGTTCTATTTTTGGAGTACTAGTTGGTCTTGTTCTTAATGGTCTTGGTCCTGCTGATAAATGGACTCCAGTAAATACCAATATTTGGGAATTAGCAAATGAAGAAATCCCTGCAGTTAATTTAGGAAATCTCCGTTATGTATTCTTAGTTGCGGGTATCATGATTATTTTGTTTTCACTACCATATCTCTTCCACAAAGAAGTAGAAAATCCTAGTGGATTAAAACCAAAAGAAAATTTGAAGAAATCTATGAGTTCATTATGGGGATCACTGAAATTAATACTTAAAGATCGAAATTCACTTTTATTTTTCATTGGTTGGTTTTTCCTTGTAGATGCTGCGAATACGACTATTCTATTTATGGTTCCAGTTATTGAAGGAGCAGTTGGAGTTGATAATTCAACAACAACATACATTATCATTTTATCGGGGATTCTACTCTCTATTGTTTTTGGATTCATCACAGGTCGAGTTTTGAAGAACAAAGGTCCAAAAGTGACTTTTCTGATAAGTGGTATAGCATGGATGGCTGCAATAATTCTAACTATGTTGGCTGGATTGCAGTACAAAACAGAACTAGTATGGAATGGTTGGAGCTATAATACGATTATATATTTCATCCCCTGGTGGATAATGTTCTTTGGTGCGATTGGCATAGGAGTTGGTTTTGGTAGTATTTGGATTGTTGGTCGTCAGTTCATTATGGTACTGGCTCCGCCGTCTAAACTTGCTCAATACAATGGGTTCCAAAAAATCGCAGGAAGAGTTAGTGCAATTGCTTCTCCCTTGATTTTCTCAGGTATGATGCTACTAGGTTTCAAACTGGCAATATCAGCAAATCATTCATTTAGAATAGCATTAGCTAGCATATTGCTGTTCTTCATCATAGGAGAAATTCTGGTTGCATTCATCAAGGATCCGTATAAACGATACGATAAAGGAGAACGAGCTCCCTATATTGGATTGTATGATAAGAAAAAGAGTGAAGAATAAAACTTACTTTCTTCACTTTCTTTATTTCTTTTTTTAGGAGAATTTATTATCAAAGATTCTTATTTGTATTAACATTATATGCTGAGGATGTATACAATTGAGTAGCTTGCAAGAAATTAAAGAAAAAGTTCATTCAAAAATTGATTCGAAAATTATCTTCTCATTATTAGAAGAAATGATCGAAATAGATTCGATTCTAGGTAAAGAAAAAGAACTTGCTGTCTTCTTAGCTGAAAAATTACAGGAATTAGGTTTAGCTATTCAACTAGAAGATGTAGAGCCAAATCGTCCAAATCTATATGCTCAGCATTCATTTAACAATACAGGAAAAACACTGACTTTTAACGGTCATTTAGATACTGTAGAGGTTTGTGGAGATTGGACGCATGATCCTTTTATGCCTTTTTTCTCAGATGAGAAACTTTACGGATTAGGTTCAGCCGATATGAAAGGGGGAATAGCATGTCAGATTGCTGCTATTAAAGCCCTATTGGATTCCGGAGAAGAAATACCAGGAACATTACATTTTACAGCTGTGATAGATGAAGAAGGATATGGAATTGGTGCGAAGAAAATGTTGGAAAATCCCATGTTTGGGAAGGGAAGGACAGATGGTATTGTTATTGCAGAACCTTTGTATGGAGATTCAGAGAAGAATGCTCTCCCTCTTGGAATGACTGGGAAAGTTCTATACAAAATCCTTGTTAAAGGAGTTTCTGCACATGCGTTTCGTCCTGAACTGGGGATAAATGCTGTTTCAGATGCTTCACGTATTGTTAGTGTTATTGAGGAGATTTCACAAACCGGTTCTTCCTTTATTGGTAATTACAAAATTCCACATGATTTTGATTTTGGAAAAGGTTCATACTGTGTGTTAAAAATCGATGGTGGATACAAAACATATAGTGTTATTGTTCCTGAACACTGTGAAATAATCTTGAATCGTCTCACCTTACCTGGAGAAACAAAAGAATCTGTAAGAAAAGATTTCGAACAATTGATAGCTGATTTAAAACTTAAATCAAAAGTGACTATAGAAATCATCCCTCCATATTATAATTCTTACAAAATCTCAAAGAATCATAAATTATATCAATCCTTAGAAGCGTCTTATAGGGAAGTTTTGTCACAAGTACCTAAAACAGCTTATTTGAAGATGATTACAGACGCTAATACCTTCATGGGAGAAGGAGAAATTCCTACAGTACACTTTGGTCCTAAAGGAAATAATTTGCATGGTGCAGATGAACATGTCTTCATCGATTCACTTGAAAAAACTGCCAAAGTTTATGCTTCTTTGTATCTTAATTTTCAAAGCTAAAGAAAGCTAATGGAGATTCTTACACTCCATTCTTGATGCTTGTAAAGGATGGACAAGTAATAGTTTTAGCTACACCTTTTATTGTACGAATATCATTCAAAACAAGTTGTCCAATTTGATCTAAGGATTCACCTCTTAACTTCACCAATATGTCCCATTCACCAGAAATAAGATGAACTTCGAATACATTCTTTAGCTGAGCAATTTTCTCAGCTACAGCTTGTTGTGTAATATTATCTTGATGATTATAAGCAACAAAAACAAATGCTGTTACAGGCAAACCAATTTTCTTGAAATCAGTTAAAATAGTAAATTTCTTTATGACTCCTTCTTCCTTCATTTTTTCAATTCGTGTATGAACCGTTACTCTGGGAATATCTAAATTGGTTGCTATTCTTTTCGTGGGTAATCGAGCATCTTTAGCCAATTCTTCTAGAATAAGTCTATCTTTCTCGTCAAAATTCACTGTTAGTTCACCAGCACTATACTTTCAAATAGAGATGCTTTAAGAAAAATCTTTTGATAAAATGGATATTTTGCTACCTATGTGTTTGAAAAATATACACTAACTTATCATCTCTAGCAAACAAGCAGCTTTTTGTCTAAAAAAATAAGTCAAGAATAACTCTTGACCTATAAATCATTCTTCAGTTTGCGTTTCTATTTGTTGGACAGATCCAGTTTCCATATTATTGTATTGAGTAATCTGCTCTTCGTACCTTTTGATTTCATCTTTGCTGGAATAAGTAATTAAAGAGTAAATTGCGAAACCCGATGTCACTAGACCAAGACCGAACATAACCCAACCAAAGGAATATCCGCTTCTTCTAAAGATTTCACCGTCAACATCAATTGTCATGTCTCCTCTAATATAGGGAGTTCCTAAATCGAAGTAGGTGATTATTGATCCGATATGGATATCTTCTTTCTCTGTAGCGACTAGATTAATTGTAGCTGGTGTATATTCGTTGTAGAAAACCCATTCCGTTGTATTAGATATGAAACTGTTTGCTAAAAGACTATAATCACTAATGAATTCAGCATACAATGTTGTATTGAAGTATTGCACTGCATATAGTTCAGCAAAATCAAACCAAAGCAATTGCGTATCCTCATAGAAGATATCCCACGCTTCTTCCGTACAAACAAATCCCATAGCCATATATACGGGATGATAAGTACTCATTGTATAGCTAATATTAACTACATCACCTTGCGTTACAGTATAAGACATAAAACCGCCATATCCCATATCCGCTAAACTAGGCATTGACGGGTTAAATTCATTATACCATCCAATATCATCATCAACTTCAAATGAAAGGAAAGACAATGATCTAGCAGGTTTTCTTACTCCATTAACAGGACCCACTACAAGTCCTAATGTGATGAACAATATTCCTATTGTGATTAAGAAACTTCGAATTTCTTTCAAATAGTATTTCCAACCACCTGGTCGTCTTCCAGCTTGATATGGTATTTTAGCTCGATCTCCCTGAATGAGCGCCCATGCCAAAGTTATTGAAATCACAACTATAACTAATAATACAATTGAAAAGCTAGCAACTTTTGCAGGATTATTATAAAACCAGAATTGGAATGCTTGATTTTGTCCTATTATAGCAGGAGAACCTCTGCCAGGATCACTATAAGGATCAGCGACTATCATAGATTTAATGTAATAAGCAATAGTTAATTTGTTGAGAGTTGTTGAAAAGGATGCAAAAACAAATTCCCAGATGAACACGAAGAACAATCCAAACCAGAGAGGATTCTTGAACAGTAATCCAATGAACATGAAGAATGCTCCGTAAACAGCAGACGCTACGAATGTTATTAGTAGAAACCACAGTGCCATATCAAAATACTCGAATCCTCCGAATATACTAAACGAAAGATAGTTCAGACCTGTAGCTATGACTGTAAAGATTGGAACTATTGATAAGTAACTAATATATTTAACAAGTACAAGTTCGAATCTATTTATTGGTCTTGAAGTTAAGTAAGTTATTGATCTATCGCCAATCTCATCATTGAACATCATTGAGGCTATATACATTGTAAATAATGGAATGATTATTCCAAAGTAGCCTAGGAACATTATGTCTGAATACAGTTCAAAATATTCACCGGTATCAATATATCGAGCAGCTAAAGCAATTATCGGTCCAGCAACAATTGGTAGAAGTACCAACGCATTAAATATCCAAGTCTTCTTATCGCGAATTAAAGTTGACCACAATTTACTCAAATATAGTCTATACAATGATCCAAATCTAGTTGAAAACTTGTGTTTTTTCTCATATTGAGTTAAGCTAACATATAGTTCTTCCATTTTGATTCCTCCTACCAACCTCTAGTCAAATATTCAAAGACTGCTTCTAATCCAGCATCTGGACTAGTCATCTCTAATATATCCAGTTTCGATTCAATCGTAATTTCTGGTATTAAACAATAGAATTTATCAGGTTCCGTTGTTCGAACATCAATATAATCCTCATTAATAGGATCCATTTCGATGTTCTGAACAAATTCATAATCAAGCAAAAGAGTCGCCAATTTTTTCCGATCTTTTGTTCGAAAACGAATTGTATGTGGATATTTATCCATTAAATCTCTAATATTACTAATATCTCCTTGAGCTATTGCTCTGCCAGCGAAGATTAACAGAATATTCGAAGTTACTCGTTCAACTTCGTGTAGAATGTGACTGGAAATCAAGATATCTTTTCCATGATCTCTTGCTAATGCTTGTATTAATAACACTAAATCTCTTCTGACAATGGGATCTGTTGATTGGAGTGGTTCATCTAAGAATAATATTTGAGGATCGTGAACAATTGCTTGAGCAATCTTTATCCTCTGTCTCATGCCTTTTGAGTATCCTTTAATAGAACGATCCATGCTATCAGTTAAACCCACAATTTCGATCGCATCTCTTGCTGCTCTCTCAGCTTGTTCTCTTGGAATACCACTTAATCTAGCTAATTCTCTTACGAATTTTCGACCTGTCATCCATTCCAATAGCTTCTCTTGTTCTGGGCAAAAGCCGAAACTCTTCAGAATTTCAGGATTGTTCCAGACTTCTTGTCCCTCTACAAAGATTTCTCCAGAGCTTTGTCTAATTTGAGCTGTAGCAATGTTAAGAAAAGTAGATTTCCCAGCACCATTTGGTCCCAGCAATCCAACTATTCCTCTACCGATTTTTACAGTCACTTTATTTAAAGCCATGACTTCTTTGTACCATTTGTTCAAATCATACGTTTCTATGAAGTAGCTTTTCATTAGTGAATTTCCTCCTTGTAGAGTTGATTAATGGTTATGAGAATAGCAATTATTGTTATCCCTAGAACAACGACAATAGCTATGCTACCACGGATATTACTCATAAAGAACCCACCCGTTAAACCAGCATCGAATTCAGGGAAACCAAAGACTACATGAATAGAAGCTGTTAGTAGAGATGAAATAGAGAAATAATTAAGCCAATCAACATTTAGCTCTGGAACACTTCCAATAACACCTGTAATTAGTGATGGTAAAAACAAAATCATGATTGAGAGAATACCAGCTAGAACACTTTGATTACTCATCGATGAAAACATAAGAACAATTGAACCAAGAAAGAGTATAGCAATCAATGCTGACGCAGTTGTTGATAAATAAACCCAGAGTGAATCTATAAATTGTGATCCACTAACACCCATTAGTAGGGTGAAAGCGATTAAAAAGACCAACCAAGGTATTAGAGTTACAAAAGCTGATACCATGTAAATGGATAATGCTTTCCCAACAATATAGTCAATTCGATCAATTGGTTTTGCCATATAAAGTGCTAAACTATTGTGTTTCTTATCATTGGCAATAGTACCCGCATTTAGTGCACAGACAAATACAATCGGCAGGAAAATTAATCCTGGATTAAATGTGAAATTAATAACTGTATACACGGCAACATCTATAGTTCCAAAAATATCAAAGATGAATGAAGAGATATTCGCTGGGAAAAATATTGCCATAAAAGTAATCATTAATGTAAAGGATATCATTGGAAGATTGCATAGTATCAGTAAGAATATGATTTTTTTACCTGAGAATTGCACTCGAAAAGTGCTTGTTGCTATTGACCATATTCTTGCCCATCTTCCTTTGAGCTCACCGGTATATCTTCTGTAACTTCGATCAAAAACACTCATTTTTCGCTTTCTCCTTGTTTTTTCTTCATGTTCTTTTGAATTGTCTTCACAGCTTTGTCAAAATCCTTTTTCCTAACGAATCTGTCTTCAATTTTCACCAAAGGTCCTTTTTCTTTCTCGGGATCAACAAAGGGAATCAGTTTCTTTAATTCGGCAATATTGATATTCGTTTGACTTCCAGATTCTTGCACAAAACCAGTCTCTACAGATGCATCTTTGACATCCTCAATTTTGTGAACAAATACATCCTCTAATATAGTCTTTCGAGGACTAATGGATCTGATTTGCACTTTTGTTTCGAAAGCAATTTCCAAGATTTTTCGAGAAATATCATCTTTTAAGAATGGAATTTGAATAATTTTATCTTCAACTTTAAAAGTTAAGCCATTGTCTTTCAAACCGACTAGGAAATCATTCATGTTACCTTTTATACGAACATTCATAATTCTCTGTTCTTGGCTTTTCGCTTCCAATCCAGTAAGCTCCAAAATTCCTCCTTGAGCAACCACTTTCCCATAATTAAGGATTGTTGCGTAATCACAAGTTGCTTCAACATCTGGTAAAAGGTGAGAAGAAACAATAATATTGATTGCATGGTCTTGACTGATTTCACGAATTAAGGCGATCATATCTAATCTGCCTTTAGGATCCAAACCATTTGTTGGTTCATCGAGGATTAAGAGCTCTGGATCATTCACTAATGACTGAGCTAATTTTAATCTTTGAAGCATACCAGATGAAAATTCATCCACTTTTCTGTATCGTGCTTCATCTAGACCAACATATTGTAAAGTCTCATGTGCTCTCTGCATAGCTTCAGATTTAGGGAGACCAGAAATTCTTCCCAAAAGAGAAACTTGTTTAATTGCATTAACACCAGGAATCAAAGTGTGGTGTTCTGGCATATATCCCACAATTTCCCGGATTTTTTTTCCTTCCTTAAATATATCATACCCTAATACTTGTGCTGAACCATTGTTGGCTCTAAGATACCCTAACAAAATTTTAATTAGAGTACTTTTTCCAGCCCCGTTTGGTCCAAGAATGGAATTCGCACCAGGAGTTAACGAGAAAGAAATATTGTTTAATGCAACAACACTATGAGCTGAGCCTGCTTTACCGAATATCTTGGTAATTCCATCTATGTATAGAATTTCCTTGTGGCTACCCATCGTTGACACTCCGGTTTTGGTTTTTTCCAAATAGGAAGCTAAACTTCAAACCTTTATAGTTATACATAATCACTCTTTTTTAATATAACTAAATACTTGATTTCTATTTGGTAACTTATTTTATCGGGTTGTTTATAGAATCCCAAGCCATTTTGTATATACCTATTATCAATTTTTCTTCAAAATAACTAATTTATTGATTTTTGCAAAGGCATTATAATTAAATATATTAATTGAAAATACCAAGTAAATAATGGATTTGTATATCAGATGCGTATAAACAAAGATATTCTAGATGAAGAAAAAACTTCTTCCCTATCACAAAAGATCACAAAGTATGTTGATATTCTTAATGAACATGATGTTGTGTTGTGGGCTAGTATGTTTGAAAAATTAATCAACATCAGAATTACTCTTATTGATTTAAACAATGAATTACTTTATACGACTCAAAATTCAGAGAAGGTAATAGGTTATTCCTTTGAAGATTTTCAGCTCCTAACTACCTTCGGATATGTTCATCCTGATGACCGGAATTCAGTGAAAGAAATTTTCTCAAAATTCAAACCGGATGGGTATTCTATACCTCTTGTATATCGTGTTTTTAAACCATCGGGGGAAATGCGGTGGATTCGAGGTATTGCTCAAGAGTTTAAAGAATCTGAAGCTGAGAAACGAATTGGGACATTAATAGTAGAATTTGATATCACAGAAGAATTTATGCCTATCAAGGCAATCTCTGATGATCGTGACTTTGAAATTATGATTAATGTAATCAAAACACCAGTATTATTCATGAAAAACAATCAGATTTTTTGGTCTTCACAAAATTGGCAGAAATTTTTTGAATATAAACATAATGAAGTGAAAAATCAATCGCTAGAATTTTTATTTAAAAGCCAAGATGAATATGCTAAATTTCTGTTAGCATGTAATAGAGATCTGAAAAGCAAGGGTGAATCATTCTTTGAGGGTTTTCTAAAAACAAAAAGTAATTTAGAAATCCCTGTGAGAATTCATGGGAATACGATTGATAGAAATAACTTGTCAAAAGGCATTCTCTTATTTTTCAAGCAACACGAACCTAGGAGTGTTGAAACTACTGTTAATGCTGTTGATTTCTTTAAATCAATTATGAATAATAGTGAATCTTTAATTCTGAGTGTAGTTGATCAAAAGATTACTTGGATTAATAATGCTGTAGAACGTATTCTCCAGTATTCTGCAGAGATTTTGACAGGAGAAAATATCGGTATTTTATTTCAGACAAAAGATGCTGCAAAAGAGCTTATTAGTGAAATGAATAAGATTTTCATAACAAGAAAGAACTACTCTGGAGAAATAACTTGTATAAGGAAAGATCGAATGCCTTTACCTTTCAGTGTCCAAATGTCACCAATATCCTATGAAGAAAAAGCTGGTTTCATTCTAGTTCTTGATCCTTTAAGTGATTTAAGGCAACTAGTGAATACCCTTCGAGAAGAGAAAGGTGAACTAGAATTTTATAGCGATTTATTATTCCATGATGTTCTTAATCTCTGTCAAGATGCTTTGTCACAAATAGATTTATCTTTACTCAAAGTTGAATCAAATCCTACAGATTCTATAATTAAACAAAGAAAAAGCCGTATTGAAATTTTGCGTATTGGCGAGTTAATTGCTAATATGGAGAAATTCTTCCGAATTAAAAGGAAAGGATATGATCTTAGTTCTTTTGATATCAGTATTGCTTTAGAAAAAGCCATTGAAGCTATACAAGATAAGTTTGAGCCACGAAAAGTAACAGTAACTCATAATATAAAATCAACGAAATATTTCACATTAGGAAATGAATTATTAAGAAATGCATTTTTCAACATTTTAGATAACGCAGTCATGTATGATCGAAATGATGAAGTAGCTATCGATATTACTATCACTACTTCTGATGATTTTGATGGTTATTGGCGTATTGAATTCTTGGATAATGGACCTGGAATTGGCGTGGAAATGAAGAAATTCTTGTTTGATAGATATGCGAGGAGCAAAGGTACGATTCATGGATCTGGTTTTGGATTGACACTCGTAAAAGCTATAATTGAGAGTTTCAATGGCTATATTTCAGTGAAAGACCGTGATGCAAAGGATCAATCAAAGGGCTCAATAATCATTATTGATATTCCCAAAGTAATTTCTTAGAATGACTATCTTATCCAAGCAATGTTTTTTTCTCTAATCTTCTAAGAAGCATAGGTAAATCTCTTACATGATTAATAATAAAATCTGGCTTAAATCGCTTCAGAACATCTCTTTTGCCTTTTTCAGCACCATCGAAATTAACAACCGCACAAGTCATAGTGCCTGCTCTTTTACCAGCTTGAATATCATGTGGTAAATCACCCACAAAAATAGTTTCATCAGGTTTTAATCCTAAAGATTTCATTGCTTTATTTAATCCTTCAGGATGCGGTTTAGTATATTTCAAATCCTGTTGTGTGATTATTACGTCAATATCTTTCAAGTATTTGAACTTCTTAAAAGCTGAATGAATAACTTCTCTTTCAGCATGAGTAATAATAGCTGTTTTATATTTACTTGTTACAAATTTCAAAACGTTGTCAGCCTGATCCTCAGGAGCAATATTATTGTTGTTTTTCTTTATTAAGATTAAAAGATATACAACGAATCTAAACATCTGAAAATAGTTCAATTGTAGATTTCTACTTATTTTTATGACCATTTTTGGAACATAAAAAAGATTACGATTTTCTTCCTGCAAATACATATTCATAATATCATTTAGGGAATACAGAATATCCATTCTTTTTGCATTTGGTTTTACCTTCTTTAGGGCATGATAAAAAGGCCAACCTAATCTCACAACTATAGAGGATAAAACACCGTCAAAATCAAGTAGAATACCTGTAATTTTACTCACTTATTTTTACAACCTTTAACTAGTAACTATTTTTACTGTTCAAACCACTAGTTATTCTACTCCGAAAATTCTTTAAAAACCTCTAAAAAAAATCAATAAAAAAAAAGAATGCAATTATTTAAAATAAGGGCAGCAATTATAACTACTATAGTTCATTATTTAGATTTCAACTTATTCGGTGACAGATCTATGAAAGAGGAGAACAATAAATCACCTAATGAAGAAGACCAAAACGATTCTGAAGTCGATAAGGAACAAATAATTTGTACTAATTGTGGTGAAAAAAACTCACCCTCTAATCTTTTCTGTAATTTTTGCGGTCAACATTTCGTTGAAGAAGTGAAATGTACTAAATGTGGTGAAGAAGTTCCTGTTTACAATTCCTATTGCAGTTATTGTGGGGCACCTATGAGATTGACTCAACAAACTACACAGACATCTCACATTCCTCAATCACAGGATAAACCAATAGCTTATGGTTCAAAACCACAAGTAATTACTACTCCCTTTTACCAACTTCCACCAGAAGCTCAAGAGAAAATAAGAGAACAACGAAGAAAACAAAAATTAGAATCTAGAAACACAATTGCTACTGTTTTTGGAATTATATTCATTGTGATTGGAATAGGTGCTATAATTAATTTCTTCCTTATGTTCTTTATTTATGAAACAGATTTATTTACGGATATTTTAGGAAGTATAGAAACTCCAATTACTGATATTGCACTTTATGGTATGCTAACTGGAATGTTTTTACCACCTATAATTATTCTAATGACAACAGGAATATCGTTGCTAACATATAAGCCAGATAATGATGCATGGAATGGCTTCTATAGAGTTTCAAGAATCATATTCCTTAGTTTTTCAAGTTTAATTGCAATTCTTATAATTCTCTCTGTCATTGGTTGGATTTTCTATAATCCCAGTGAAATGGTCTCACTGAATGAGTACTTCTGGATATTTTACATATTTATTATACCAATTAATATGACCAAGTTGAATCTTTACATATTATTATTCTTCATTTACTTTCTATGTCTTTTGTCAATGACTGTACCAACACTAGTGAAATACCTCCTTAAAAGAAAACGTTCAGAACAAGTTGAAAATGAGGGAACAAATAGTAATGACGAAACACCACAGCTTCTAGACAAAGAAATAGCTAAATCCAAGTCACAACAAGAGCTTCACATTCTTCAACTAAGTCCTCTAGAAGAAAGAAAGGGAATCATGCCAGGAGTATTTTACAGATTAAAAAATATGACTCTAACAAAATCTGTCGAATTATTAGGTGCATCAATGATATCATCTATAATCATTATATTAGTTTTAACTCCATTTATTAGCGGAGGTGATACTGAACCGTCTGTTGAAGGCCCATTTATTACAATAGCAGCAGTTGCATGGGCAGGTATTTTCGAAGAAATCAGCTTTAGACTCATTCTAATTGGTATTCCAATGACCATTGTTGTTTTAGTTCGGTACTTAATTCAAGAAAAATCTGTGACTGATCCATTATCTCAAGAAAAATTAGATGAGAAGAAGAAATTGAAGATCCATGATATATTACTCGCGTTTCGTGGAAAATACAAAACAATAGGCTACATAGAATGGTCATTAATAGGCGTTTCATCTTTGCTCTTCGGATTTGCTCATTGGGAAGGCTGGACAGGTAGTTGGGGCGCATGGAAGATTGTACAAGCAGGTTTATCAGGATTCTTTCTTAGTTATGCCTTTGTTAAATATGGAATCGAATCAGCTATCTTCATTCATTTAACAAATAATGTGATTACTGCTTTATCAGTTTACAGTGCTGAAATTGGAAACACAGGTTGGATTGCTTTTACCACTAATTTCTTGACTTGGGGATTAATGTTTATAGGCATGATGAAAGGCGTCAGTGTTATTGTTAATCTCATTTTAAATCGAAACATAAAACAGAAAGCCCAATCATCTAAATTATTGTAAGATTTAGTCCCGAAGCTAATGGAAGAATAGCCATGTCTAATGGAAAAGATTTACACATTATTGGTGTTGGAAATTTAACACGGTTAGATGATGGTGTAGCTATTAGAATTATACAAGAACTCGAAAAAATCACATTTCCTAAAAACATAAAAATCACAGATTTAGGTACGGGAGGAGTTGATATTGCTTTAGCTTTAGATAATTGGAAACATGCAATAATAATTGATGCCGTTGATATCAAGAATCTAAAACCTGGGGCGATTGTAGAATTTGAAATTAAAGACAAAAACCTACCAGAAGTGAAAGGATTAAGTTCCACACACGGTTTCGATGCTTTAACAGCTTTAAAACTTGCATTTGCTTTGGATGATTTCACACTTCCAAAAGAAATTCTAATAATTGGTGTGCAAGTAAAAAATCTAGAGGGATTTGGCGTAGGTCTATCAAAAGAAGTAGAAGACGCAATTCCTAACGTTATTTCTCGCATACAAGAATTAATTACAAAATATAAAATCTAATGCTAATACAAATCAGGTATTTTATCTAAAGACATTCGAGCAATTTCATTGAAAACTAAATCTACACCAAGCCCATTTGCTGATGATGTCTCAATATATCTTTTAGCATTATACTTCTTGATGGTTTCCTCTAAAATATCATCAGATAATAATGGATCTCTTGGCAGATCGCTTTTACCACCAACGATGATTAGATCTGTTTTAACATTTTTGTCCACAAAACCATACCAAGTATCGAGACCACCAATAGATAAGGCTCGAGTGAGATCAAACATTAAAACAGCTACAAGTGCACCTCTGAAATAGTTGTCAAAAATGCCCATTTGTTTGAATTGTTCTTGTCCACCACAATCCCAAACACTCAAAGAAATGTCTCTACCTTGATAACTCATCTGATGGATGTGAAAACCAACACCAATTGTCAATTTGGTTGTATCAATAAACTCGCCAGTTAAATAACGCTGGATCAAAGTGGTTTTACCTACTCCACCATCTCCACCGAAAACAACTTTGGCAATAATCTTTGACAATTGCAGCGCCCCTAAAACATTTGTTCTAACAAATCATTAAACTGTTACATTTAATATAAAGCTATTCGTTTCTACAATTGCCAAAAAGGGAAAATAAAAAAATAAGGAAAAGCAATTTGCTTTTCAATGGATCAATGTATTTTTTCTATGGATACGTTTAATCTGTCAAGTATCTTAGACATTTCAGCTATCTCAGTAACAGAGATAACTTTCAATTTATTCTTGAAAACGCTAGAATTCAATTCAGAAGCACTCTTATAGATTTGTCTTCTTCTCCAGACAGTTGGGTCAGGATGATAGAATAGTATTGATAATGTGCTTTTGTTTTTATCTGCAACTAAGAAAACATCTGATGCTGGTATTTTCTTTCCAATTAATTCCTTAGGTGAACCATCATCCGTTAATGTGAAGACTCTTGGGAGTTTTCCTGAAAAGAGCATGCCCATTTTTCGGGACATATCTTGTAAATTAGCTTGAGTTAGATGATTTTCAGTTGTAATGTCTCTAACAATTACAGAGAAATATGGTTTTATTAAGCCATAAGCATCAAGAATTTCTCGAGTGTAATCCTCTTTGAATAGAAGGAATAAAATGCATTTTCGGCCAAATTCTGTAATTCTATGATCCGCTGAATCTACAGATTCAACATCGAAGGTAATAGCCATTGCACGAAGATTTTGAGCATCGGGAACAGGTAATGGTCCGAAAGAGCGTTTATCATCCATAGTATCGAATACTTGTGCTTTTTTCTCTTTCAAAGTTTTTCCTTGTGATCCCTCATCTAAGCCGACAATTGTCATTCCTTCTACAGCTAATGTCAAAGTTTGCTCTTCAGTGAGATCAGTATCATTAAAGATGACTGAGGGACCAGTATCTTCAAAAGTAACAAAAACGATTCCTAACAAATGCTCTTTTTTCGATTCCATTCCATACATTTTTTTTCATCCTTTTTTTTGATTTTTGTGCAATGATTCTATATTGACATATTTTTCTAAATTTATAAACTTGTTTTTACCGATATCTCTTCAGTGTATTAACATTAACTTGATTTTTAATTAATAAAAATTGCTAAATGGATATATCTTCATCTTTATGCTTACTTTCCTCAACAATATTCTCTATTGCGAGTCGCCCTTTTTCTCCTTCTTCTAAATAAATATCAAGTATCATTTCAGCTATTTGTTTTGCTTTGCCGATTGCTCCACCACGTTCAACAAATAGACAACAGATTTTTTGTTTACCTGAAACAAGAACCATAGAGTAATCTCCAACAGTTACAACATCTAAGAAACTCGATTCTTTAAATAAAGTTCTTGTCATCGAGTTCAACGCTGAAAGTAAACCTGTGATTAAAACTGCATCTTGTTCGCTATCCGTTATATCTGAAAATTGAGCATCGAAATCAAGTAAACCATTGACATCATAGATTAATACTCTGTGAACACTTACGGTTTCATGATACCCTTCATACGCCATTAATTTAGAGACAAACCAATCAAATGCTCTGTAAACTCCTTCACCGGTCATAATTGTGCAAATCTCAAAGTGAAATGAGCGAGGATCAGTTGGGGAGGAAATTTTTCCGAGATCATAAAAGCTTAAGACTTGACTCAGATTAACTTTTATTTCTGGATTTCGCTTGTTAATCATAACTAATAGAGGGACATTCGAAGGAATCTTTTCCACTATATTATGGAATCTTTCTGTCGATTCTCTAAGAGTCTCTTCTGACTCACCGTTTATGACATAGACAATGCCATCAGCAATTGACAAAAAGTATTCTACAACCTTCTCATCGGTTAAAATTTCCTTTCCTAGATCTATGAGTTTAAACCACTCTGCACCATAAGAAATATCTATCCAATTAAAAGCGGTGTCCGGGAAAACTTTGTCACGATTAGATGAAAGCAAATAATAAAGCAAAGTTGTCTTTCCTGAACCCTTTTCTCCCATTAATAATACCCATGGAATTGTATGCTCTTTCTTCATCAGGTAAGTTGAGAATGCTTCGATTGTTTTCTTTGTATTTTTCATAGATTTCTCTCCCTTTTGAGGAAATCACCTTATATCAGCAATTTTTTTACTATTACTAGAAACAGTGTTTTATATATGATTATCGGTTTGTTACCCAAATCATATAAAAAATGGAAAAAGGGAATAAAATGGTGATTTCATGAAATTGCATCTAATGGGAAGTAATTTGAAATCACTTTTTCGAGTGAAACTGTTATTCCTTTCAGATAATCCATTTCAATTGCATCAAAAATACGACTTGCAATTGTTAAAACTCTGCTAACAGGATCATTAACATCAATGAGAATACCAATTACAAACAACTTGTTCTTTGTAATTACTAATTGGTAATCTTCCATAATTTCTAAGACAGTTACAGCTTCTGTGTAGTCCCGCATCTGTTTAGCAAAGCGTTCTGTTTCTTTTATGGATTCTCGGTAAGCTGTAGCTACTTTAGCTTGTTGTGTTGGATTGCCAAAGATTGCTTGGTCTAATTCCTTACCATTTGAATCAAAAGCTACTGCGGAAAATATTTTAACATGCCAAGTTGGTACATGCTTGTCTTTTGCAACAACATCAACAAGCCAATCCCAAGCATTGAATAATCCTTCTCCTGTCAGAGCAGAACATCGAAACATGTTAAATGCTCTATCGGATCGGGTCATTTTCTGGAGTTCTAATGCTTCCATAACTTCTACTGAAGAAGCAGCATCTTCTTTATCAGATTTGTTTGCTAAGAAAAGAATCGGAGCATCTGGTTCAGTATTTTCTAGAGATTCATAAAAGACATCTTTGGCTAGATTGAATCGTTTCTTATCTGCAGCATCAACAACAAATACAATAACTTGAGCTTTTGTAACGAATTTCTTCCATAATGTCTTTCTAATGGGAGCATGGCCACCAAGATCCCAAACAATAAATTCTAAAGTTCGATATCTGTAAACCTCAATGTTGACTCCAAATGTTGGTTTAGATAAGGTATATTCTGAACGCAAAATTCTCTTCATAATGGTTGTTTTACCTGCAGCATCTAGTCCAATAATTGCTACATGTTGCTTGGCAGGACCGCCTTCTACACCTCTTCTTTTATCAGCGCTAATTAATCTTCTAAGGAAACTCAAACCTTTTTTATCTCCAGATACCTTTGTCTTAGTCTTTTCAGCAATTTCCAGTAAATGAAATTTGATAAATGACTCGTTTATCAAATCTTTAATATTACCATTTGTTATATATTTTTTGTGAAATTATATTTAATAAACAGAGATTTAAGTAAAAAAAGGTTGTTCTATTACTATAAAACATTAACTGAAGAGAAAATAAAGCAGAATCTTCTTGCTTATTTCTCTAACTTGAATTAAAAGTACTCTCGCACTGTTTCTGCTATGCTTTCAGGATTAGCAGCTGCAATAGGTTCAGAATGAAGTAATTCCATAAAACCAATATCACCAGTGTAGTTCGGAAGCAAGTCTGGTCGACTTACAATCTTTAAGTTAATCCTGTAATCATCCGATTTATCTTCACCAATTGGTCCGAGATATAGTGCCATATTTACAGATGTTGCACCTCTCGCATAATAAAGTGCTTTAAGTGCTTTTGTTATTCCAACAGCTAAATCTCTTGAATCTTCTTTGGTAAATGTTGTAATATCAGTTTTAGGAATAGTAACAATTCCTGTTAATTCATTCTTCCCAAAAGGTGAATAGGTTGCTAACCAAGTCATAAATTCATTTTCTGTAATGAAGCGTTCACCAAGCTTCTTTTCGGAAGCAATTAAATCCAACCAATAATTACTTTTACTTTCTTTTGTGTATTGCTGACTTTTCTGTAGTAATTTTTCTGTTAATTTTGTGGCTTTAATATCTTGAATGATTTGTATATGGGGATGAATTATGGATGAAGCTGATGGAGGTAGAAAATTGAAGTTTATAGATGGATATTTCACGGTTTTATCGTAATTATGAACTGCTTGGAAAAATTTGATTGATCCCTCTATTGCTTCTTGCCAAATCTTAGATGTAAATTCACTTAGAGGTGTGAAATGTTCATTACCCAATGTTCCCACTGCATGGTATTCTGAAAACACAAAGAGATTTGGAAATAAATTAAAATCTCCTACAGTAATTCTCTCGCCCAATCCTAGCTCTTCTACGAATTTTGGAGTGGATTTTGTTACATTTTCTGGACAGAAGAAACATTTCTTTCCAGAATTCTCAACAAGAGATTGTAGATTTGATTCAAAGTTTTCACTTGGAGTAGATGCTTGTTTAACACGCTCAGCTCTTAGTTTATTGATTCTTGACCAATGCCTGATTAAAGGATCTTTTCGAAATTCTATTTGTTGCTCAACAACTTCAAATTTCTCTAGTGGGCTTCTAATTTTAGCATTTCTTGAGAATTTCTCGAAACGTACATTCCCAATACCTTTTGTGACTTGTATTTCTTCGTTTGTTTTGTTCATCGGAATCAGCTTATTTCTATTTAGTACCAAACGTTGTCGAATTTCACAAAGCTTCTATAAAAAATGTGCTATCATAACCAACTAATTATTAAGATGCAGATAGGAATCATTAATTAAGAAATTAAGTATACTTAATACTTGCATTAGAATTTTACATTTTAGCTGGTTGGGTAGTTTTTTGCCAAAAGAAAAGATAGAACGTTCAGAAGCAATCCTTAGAAAAAAAAGGAATACTCGTGTCGGATTAAAGATGCGGAACATGATTCTTCAGTTCCTATACGATGAATCCGATAAATTTTTCACAACTGCAGAAGTAACTGACGGAATTGGTTCAAATTATGCTTCAGTTGCTTATCATCTTAAAAATATGCTTTTTGAAAATGTTGTTTTGATGGAAAAGAGAGAGAGGCGAAATCTCTGGAAAATAACAGGACTTGGTCAGCAAACCATTAAGAAATGGTTGGAAAATGAACAATAGATAAGATTATACCAAGAATTATATACGAACATAAAGTCAATTTATGAATGCTCCAACCTTAGAAAAGCAAAGCAAATGTTTTTGAATAATTGTCAAGAAAACAACACAAGGTCTGATTTTAATGAGCTACGTATCCTGGTATCCTAATACTTCTCGAGATAGATTGAACTTCTTTTTGAAGACTTTCCCGGCTTTTATTGTCCTGATGTTTTTCCTCTACTTTGTATTGGATTGGTTGGGAGCTTTTGAATTTCTTGAAGTGTTAGTAAGAGATAATTCCGTTTGGTTATTGGACTCAATATTCGGTATGGATACAACTGAATTTACTGTGGGCTTTTTCCAAAGAATTGATCTAGATCCATTAACAAATTCGAATGTTTATTTCGGCACACCATATTTTCCAGGCTTAAGAATGCCGATCTATCCACGAACTCTTCTTATTATTCGTGCATGCACTGGCATGGAAGCAGGTGCACTCCTAATGACTTTGATATTCATTACACCTGCAAAATGGCAAAATAAAACAGTTGCACATGTTACAAACTTACTAATGATGCACATTGGTAATACTTTTAGAGTAGCTTTTCATTTCTGGTTTACTGAGTATCTTTATAGATTATGGGGCGATGCTGATAAAGCGTTTTTCTGGGCACATGATATGCTGAGCAAGGTTTTTGGTTTTGTTGGAATAGTTATCTTTACTTTGGTTATTGAACGCACTGGTGTGAGAATAGTCTCAACGTTCGGAGCATGGATAGATGCAGGGGCTGAGGGCTTAAAACGAATAACTTGGCGAGTTCAAGGGAAAGCATATTATCTAGACAAAGTTGCCGTTTATGATGAATCTGTTACAACAGAAAGCGTTCCTGTTCGAGTAGAAGAAATTGCTAAGAAGAACTTCTATCCAAAAGAAGAAATTGAATCAAATAAGTGGTCATTCTTTAAGAAAACTTTTGGTGTTTTTGCTGGAATTGCTATTGTAATTATTGGCATTGGTTTTATTCCTTATTTAAATCGATTAATTGGTACAACAACAGATGGAATTGCAACCTCCTTTGGAGCACTCCAAACAGGTTCTGTATCTTACAATTTCTTCTGGTACAAGTCTACGTTCCAATTACTGAACGCTGATAATGCATTCATTACGAATGTTGTTAGTTCAGGTATACTGCTATTCGCATTAATGGTTGCACTACTTTATGTTACGCCAGCAAAGAAGTTGAATAAAGGTTTAGCAATAGGATTAACACCTGTAATTATCTTCCCACTAAATTTTCTAAGACTTGGCGTTCAAAAATGGGCAACATGGAAAGTAGCAAATGGTATTCTGAGTGATACGAAACCTTTACTGTATGAGAATGTAGCAGATATTGTGACTACATGGTTCCCATTTTTCTTCTGGATACTATTATTCGCGGGATTAATGCTAATTTATCGAGCCTTAAAAGTAAGAGCATTCTCAATGATGTGGTCCTGGCTTCATCAATTAGTAATCACACTTGGATGGTTAGTGGGCTTAAGGGATAAACCCCGAGCATTAATTGATTCAAAAGCAATAGCTACATCTGCTGGAAGTGAATAATAATTCCTTCCTTTTTTTCTTAGGGAGTAGTTGTCTTTGTCAAAGGAAAAGAAGAGTAAAAACAAAGGTAAAGAAAAAATCGAAGCAGCAAAGAGAAAAGAGGAAATTAGCAAACAAATTGAAACTGTTCTTAAAGAAAACAAGCCAAAAGATGTAAGATCATTAGTTAAAATCATAGAAGAGAAATACGAAACACCTGAAGAGGAAATTCTATCTGTAATAAGAGAACGGGAAATTAATCAAAATATTACATTACAAGAACCAATCCCAGTTTCAACAGAACTCCCGAAAAAACCTAGGGAATATTTTATCAAAAATAATTATTACACCAAAGAGTTTTGGACTAGCATTGGAGTTATTGCTTTAGTCTTAATATTCGTGTTAGTAGATGTAGATGAAGGCTTTTTCTTTTACCTTAGATATGCCGTTGTAAGCTTTTTCATGCTTATACTAACTGGTTGGTCTCTAACCTCAGCAATATTTCCAGAAATAAATGATGAATTAAGATTCTTAGAACGAGTAGCAACTGCAACAGGATTGAGTATACTTGTTTTAATTCTAGATGGCGTATTCCTAAATTATACTTTTCACTTCACGCCACTATCAATAGGATTAAGCTTGATAATAATAACATTAGTCTGTATGATAGTCACTTTTATTTTAAGAATAAAACTCGCTCGAGATGGATTTATTTTTAAAAGAAAGCAAAAGAAAATAACAACTGAAATGAAGGAAGAAAAACTAGATTGATTAAGAAAAGAACTCATAGCAAAAGAATTCTTTTTACAAGAAAAGTAGTTTTAGTTTATCTATTCTTATCCATTGTGTTTTTCTTTCCAGTCTATAATAAGTTTAATCTGGTAACTGGTGCAACAAAAACAGAAGCATATGATGCGATAACTTTGGCTTTTATCAAGATAGAAGAGGCAAGTAGAGAAGGTATTAATGTAACCCAACAAATAACCAAAATCAATAGTGCAATTCAAGATTACAATGATGGGCTCTATACTGAAGCTTATGACAAAGCACATGAAATTACTGAAGAAATGATAGGTTTAATTGCAAGTCATAAGTCAGGAAGATTATTTCCGTATATTCTCATTCCATTCAATATCGTCTTAGTGGCAGCTATCATTGTTTTCTTTGGAAGGAATATTAGAGATTGGTATAGAAAAAGACGTAATGAAGAATTCAAGGATCTCGAGATAGTGTACATTGAAGAAGAATAAAATGGTGCAAACTATGACATCAGGTGATGAACAACCAAAACCAAAAAGAGAAGTCAATTTCCGACTTGTTGCTCAGATTGTAATGGTTTTAACTTTGATAGGTATCCTTGTCACCACAATAATGATTTTCACTACGCCATTGGGTGGAGGCGGCTTCTCAGAATTAAGTATCTTAACTTATAATGAAGTCGATGAATTGTATGAAGCAGATAACTATCCAACAAATGTTGTTTATAATCAAACTGAAGGATTATCTGAAAACATAACATTGTTTTTCATGGTAAATAATCAGCATAGAGTAGCAAAATTCTTTGAAGTTCGTTTGAAGATCGGTTTGTATTCACTAATCGTAGATGAGAATTCCTTTGGATCGAACACTTCCACCTATTTCTATGAAGAGCATTGGAAAAGTAAAGTACTAGATAAAAATCAACACTGGGGACCAAATTCTCTAACTGAAACAACGTTTATCTTTGATTCAACAATCCTCACACAATTAGGATATGAAGTAAATGGCTACAAAATACTCTTTGAATTATGGCAATTCGATAGTTCAACAAATAATTTCGTTTATTCCGGGATCTTTGTATATCTTACTTCTTTTCAGCTGATTCTTGTTTCATAGAATTTGTTTCAGTATTGTTTTGCACCTGCAATAATATTTCTTTGATTTCTCTGGCCCCTGTGGCTTTAATTTCTTTGATGTCCTTACTTAATTGTAGATTCTTACAGCTAAAAACTGGGCAATCTCTTGTTTTACTTGTATTCTTGGAGAGAATATACTTTCCTTTTGAAAGACAAAAATTATCTATTCGAAGATACTCGCAATTCTGGCAACAATTACGTGAGTCTATGAACTGCATAGTATGTTATTGAGTTTTCACTATAAAAGCACGCCAAAATTTCGGTTAATTTTCTGTTGTTTTGGGTTGAGCTTGTTTCATAATTTGTAGTTTTGCCATGGTTAATTTCAGATGTGCGTTGAAAGCTCTTTGCCAGAAATAATCCAAAACAAGAGGAATAATTGAGAGAACTACTATTCCGCCACACAAACCCCAAAAGAGTGTTGGCATTACAAAACGAACATTATCTCTAATAACCCATCCAATTATTAATGGAACAATTGCAAGTAAATGAGAACAAATCAATGGAAGCACATAGAAAAGTGTATGAGGAATTTTAAAGGGAGCAGTATCGTTTCGTTGATTTCGAATGTGAGAATAGAGACTTGAGTATTTCTTGTAGTAAACCCACCACAATACTGGTATGAAGCCAAAACAAATGGCGATCAGAAAAAACAATAACGTTTGAGAGGCATTAACATTAATTGATTCCGCTCGAGAATCTTTTGGATATTGGGAATGTTTCTCAAGGTCTTCAATGTTAATGAAAAGGTAAACAAGAAATACAATTCCAACACTAATTATTCCTAATAATGCCCAATAGATATAGTTTCTTTCTGGAACAATATCCAATGTTTGGGTTACAAATTGCGCTTCATCATCTTCAAGGAATTCCATTTCTTCAATATTAGGAGTATGAAGAACCTCTGATTCTCCATCTTGCTTTTCATCTATTATTGGAACAGCTCTTTGTTTGATGACAATCTCAACAGTTTCTTCATCGATTTCTGAGGGTAGGACTATTTGTTTTTCAAATTTCAGTTTAACGCCACAAAATGGGCATGAATTTATTCCTTCTTCAACAGTTGATCCACATTCATAACAAGTTGGCATGAAATAACCTCGAGATATTGTCATCATTTGATGAGCAATTTTCTTTTGCTTAATGTAGATTCTTAAATCTTTAGAAAAGAAATGAATTCATTCTAGCTGTCAATCCGTTTCTTTCGACCCTTAATTTTCAATCTTATTTTTTCAAAGAACAAAACAATAGCTGATTTCTCATTTGTTTTTGATTTTCTGGAGAAGGTATTAATGCTGAATTGAATGACCATAAATGAAACAACTAAAAGAATGAATAACACAATAGCTAAATTTCTCAGTCGTAATCTATTTCTAGGGTTACTATTAGCATTCAATGGATCAGTATAACCAAGGTATTCTTCTCCATCTGTATAACCATCCGCGTCGGAATCCGGATTTTCAGGATCAGTTCCAATTATTTCTTCAAAATAATCACTAAGATTATCGCTGTCAGAATCCTTAGTGATTGCTAATAATAATCTTTCAAATAAATAATCATAATCAAATTTACAAGACCCGACAACAATAAGCCTGTCTTGCGAATCAATTGATAAATCATTAATTGAGCTAATTGCGTATTTGTCTATCTTGTCAAACCAAAAAATTTCTCCATCTAAGCTGATTTTAGATAAGAAACTTGCTTGATTGCTTCTAACATCGCTTTCTCCGTAGCCACCAATGTATAGTGATTCATTTACCGCGGTTACTGTAAGAGCAAATTCATCTAGACTTTCACTCCCAATTTTTATCTCTTGCAGTAAAACACCAGAAGTATCTAACGTAAGCAATATGGCATCTTTATTTGCTGGACTATCAATTTCATTGCATTGACCAGTGATTTTTATCGTATCTGTGGATTCTGAAAAATAGGCATCATTAATCTTAATACTTTCATCAATGCCGAAAATTGATTCCCAAATTGTACTACCATTCAATAATAGCTTTCTCAAATGAAAACGATAAAGCTGATCATTAGAAATTTTCAAGTAACGATTAAAAACTAAAAAAAGCTCCTCTTGATTTTCATCAATGACAATTGATGGGGTAAAATCGTAGGATGAACTAGTATTATTTTGCATCCAGAGAATAGAACTGCTCAAGCTATCAATGCAAACTGAAAAAACATTTGGTGAGGAGTATAGGTGAAAGAATGTTGTTTGGGTTCCAGTAATGAATAATTTACTCGAGTAATATACTGCTGAGTTTCCCTCTTCAGATAGATCAAGTTCACCATATGTTGCATTCCAAATCTCTTCCCCAGTATTAGTGTCAAAACAAACTACTAGAACATCTGAATATCCAAAAGTAGTATTTATCAGAGTTTCACCAATAACGAATAATTGATTTCTACTTTCATCAATGACAATATCATTGGCAATATCCTTTTCTTGGAAATCCCATTTCTTTAACCATAAAATTTCTCCGGATGCATTCGTTTTTCCTAGAAAAATATCAGTTTTGGTAATTAAATCAGTATTAACTGTCCCTGTAATGTAACTGTTCCCAAGAGAGTCACTAACTACTGCTGATCCAACAACTTTGAAATCCTCTAACCAGGTATAGGTGATGCCCAACAAGTAATCTGATGATTTGCTAGGAGCAAAATTAGTTGTTGGTTCTATTTGCTCATCGGTTATTTGAGCTTTTATTGAAAGAATATTGAACTGAGAAACAATAACCACGTTAGACAAGAAAAGAATTGCAAGTAGAAAAGTAATTTTTAGTTGTTTTCTGAGTTTAAAAGTCATTTTAATCTCAATCCACACTTCTAGCTTCACTTTTAATTAGTAAATTGCCAAGATTTTTACTTGAAATCTAGTTACAACCATGCAATTTATATAATACTATATGCTGTTTTTTTATATCGAACAGTGCAATTTATTTACTACTAATGTTAATAATATTTATTGTTCATTGATTGTTAAAATGTTTCCTTAATAAAAGAATAGGATTTACTACTATGAGCGGACCAGATAAGAAAAAGCTAGATAAGATGATTTGGCAACTAAGAGAGGGCTGGGGCGAAAGCACTCGCATAGAAGCTGCACGAGATTTAGGGTGGATTGGTACTCTAGCAGCAGATGAAGCTGTTCCTGAACTCATTAAAGCCCTATTAGAAGACAAAAGTGAAAACGTTCGAGTTGAAGCTGCGATTTCTCTTCAATGGATCGGTAATCAAGCAAAACAAGCAGTTCCAGCATTAGTAAAAGCGTTAAGAGAAGATCAGAGTGAAAAAGTCCGACAACGTGCTGCAATAGTTTTGCAGGGTATGGGTGACAATGTAATTAATGCCATTCAAGAATTATGCAAAGCTAAAGTAGATGATAAAAGCCTACTTGTTAGAGAAGCAGCAACCAATACTTTAGATAAATTAGCTCCAAAATTTGGCTATGAAAATGTAGATGCAATGGTTAAAGCTAATGCCAAAAAGAAGAAGTGAATTATCTTTAATTATTTTTTATTTCTCGCTCTCTTCAAAAAGAGGCAAAACTAGATTTATTAATTCATAAGATTGAATTACTAATTATGTCTAAAAAAGAGATCCCTAAAGAAAAAGAAGAAATAGGCTTAGATGATCTGTATCATCTCAAACAAATCATTGATCCAAAAATTAGACCTAATTCTGATGAAGTTTATTATGTAATAAATCAGGCAAATAGGAATGATAATGGATATAGAAATTCTATTTGGCGTTTTAGAAAAGAACCACAGCAATTTACTCAAGGATTGCCAAGTGATTTTAGCATGAAATGGTCTCCTGACGGGATGACTCTGGCTTTTATTTCTGTACGAACTGTTTTGAAGAAACCAGCTCCCGGGAAATCAAGTGAACCACCAAAACCTCAAATTTATCTTATACCTTTCGATGGTGGAGAAGCGATTCAACTAACAAAAATGCCCAATGGTGTTTCAACTCTTGAATGGAGTCAAGATGGAAAAAACATTGTCTTCATCTCGAGGCTAAATAAGGAAGAATTGACAGAACCGTCACCTGAAGAAATGAAACTAATGGAATCCGAAGATGCTGCATTGCTTCAAATGGGTAAAAAGAAAGCTGAAGAGAAGAAAATAGAACCTCGAGTAATTACTCGAGAGGTGTACCGAACTGGAACAGCTTATTTAGATGACCGCAAAGGACAAGTTCATATTATTGATCTTGAAACAAAAGAAGTAACTCGTTGGACTAATAGCGAGGAAGATGATTATGCAATAGTGGAAATTGGGCCCGAGAATTCTTATGTAATCAGTGCAAGACAAAAACCTGGAACAGGAGATGAATCAAGAATATGGGAATTCCTCAAGATTACTCCTGATGGTAAGGTTGAACCAATCATTAAAGATCATTATGCTTGGGGGGCAAACTTCAAACTCTCCCCTAATGGGAAATATTTGGTTGCAGAAATTGGCAATGAAAAAATAGGTTCCCTTGGACAATCAGACTTTTGTCTTTTCGATCTTGAAACAATGAAGAGTAAAATAATAACCAAAGAAATAGATAACAGTGTCTTATCTCCTAAATGGACTAAAGATAGCAAATATCTATACTTCCTAGTTTTTGAGAAAGGAGTATCAATAATCTGTCGTTACGAAATTACTACAGAAAAAATCGAGAAAATCGTTGAGGGAGACGACAAACTAATCTATGGTTTTGATATCTCTGAGGACAATACCTGGCTAGCATATCCCGCATTTTATGTTAACGATCCTTCTATGCTATATTCTTTCAAAATAGCAACAAAGAAAGAAAAGCTAATTCATGCACCAAACAAAAAACACCTTGATGGTAAGAAACTCGGAGAAACTGAAGAAATTTGGTACGATGGAAACAATAATGATTTCAAAATTCAAGGATGGGTACTAACACCACCTGATTTTGATCCAGAAAAGAAATACCCACTTGCATTGAATATGCACGGCGGCCCTCACGTAATGTGGAGCAAACACCAGAGCATTCCTATGTTCCATGAATTTCAGTTATTAGCAGCAGAAGGCTATGTTGTCTTTTACTGTAATCCTCGAGGTAGTGATGGTTACGGTCAAGAATTCTATAAAGGAGCAGAGAAGGCTTGGGGTGATGATGATGGCCAAGACATTTTGAAAGGTGTAGATGTGGTTGTAAAAAGAGGGTTCATTGATGAAAAACGAATGGGGCTAACCGGTGGAAGTTATGGTGGCTTCTTAACTGCTTGGATTGTCGGTCATGATAATCGTTTTGCAGCAGCTGTCTCTCAAAGAGGAGTGTATTTCATTTCTAGTTTTTGGGCAACTACTGATTGGGCACGAGTTCTTATTGATGATGAATTAGGTGCAACACCCATTGAGGATTCTGCATTCCTTTGGGAACGTTCACCAGCAGCATATGCTAAGAACATCAAAACACCACTTTGCATAATCCATAGTGAAACTGATTACAGAGCACCTATTCCAGATGCTGAAATGCTTTATACTGCTGTAAAACGAGTGAATCCTAAACTCGATTTAGAACTAGTTCGTTATCCTGGTGAAGGACACGAACTCTCTCGTTCAGGTCAACCTAACAGACGATTAGATCGTTTACAGCGAATTGTAGATTGGTTTGACAAGTATTGCCAGCCAAAGAAATTCAAAGACAAACAAAAACAAGCAGAGAAAATCAAGAAAATAAAATCAGATTACAAGAAAAAGATGAGTGAAAAATTAAAGGAACTAACATCATCATGAAATCTGACGGAGTCTTGTGAGCATTTCTCACAGTTTTCATTCGATAGACGGCGTTCACTAATCCATAGTGAACTTTTCCACGTTAGGTCGCACCATATCCGAGAATATCGACTTTTGACTAAGAGATAGTGAAGAACAAGGCTCATTCACGTGAGTAGATGGATAATAGAAGAAAAAAGGATGAACACTACACCACTGACTACTGGATCAAAGGATAGGGGGCTAAATCCAGTAGGCAGGCATACTGATTTTACCCTACCGATCATGGGTTGAGGGGGTTAGGAGGGTTTAGCCCCACCAGAGGAGGCTGTAACCCCTTAATCCAAAATATAGGAGGTGGCTAATGATGGTGGTTATGGAGGTGATTTCCGTAGGGATTAGTGGTCATCTGTCCCGTAGGGGCTGGGAATTATAAAAAGAAATAATTCCTTTATTTTTCTTATTTCTTACTTTTTGGTTCTAATTTTTCGTAACCGTGTTGCTCTCTAATGAAATCCCAGTGCTCATTGACTTTTCTGATATAGTCATCTGACATATTCCATTTATTTGGTTTATATGATTTTTGAGAATCAGTGTATGCTTTGTAATCTTTTTTGACTTCTTCCCATCCATCAATTTTTAGTTCTTTATAAATTCGTTCGAATTGCTTCATTGGTTCATTAATTAGATCCTCATACTTGATATCAATGATGTTTTCTTTTGGAATGAGAGCTCTCTCAACTTCTAACTTTTCATACATTTCTTTGACGTTGTCTAGGATTCCTTGTTGTAAATCCTCATCTTTCCAAGTTTGAAGAGCATAAATTGAAAAAACTTCTCTGAAAAATCTTACAGAAGAAGCATACATGAGGTAAGGGTCTCTGTACATGTGGATGTATTTTGCATTGGGAAACATTTTTGTCAGATACTTTAATCGATAAGTGTTTGCAGGATTTTTTAGTATGAGCATTTTTCCTTTATACTTCAAGGTCATTTTTTGTAGGAAAAACCAGTATTCTTTTTGCCATTTCTTTGCATCTTTCTCAGAACATTGGTCGAAAGAATTATACTTAGAGTAAAGTTTGAAATTCTTTGGAAAAATAAATCCATTATAATAACCATATTTATGCCTTGCACCTATGGAATACTCTTCCTCTGTTGGTTCAGAAGAACCCATTGGTACATTATCCATTGGACGTGTTGTAGGTAAAGAGGCATCAAGAACTTTAGTTATTATTTTTTCAGCACCTAAAAAATAATGAGGGGCATATCCTTCCAAGTTAGAAACATAACCTTTACTCTTGTCTAATGCTAAAGTAGTCATTAGATAAGTTGTACCTGTACGATAATGACCAATAACGAATAAGGGATCTGTTGTGATGTTTATTTTCTTAATCTTTCTTTTGAATCTTAATGCTTCAAGAACTCTTAGCGGAGTCATAACTGAACTAAGAAATATCGCATACCAAAATCGTAACCAGTATTTAGGATGAATCCTAAATCTATTCTGAAATAATAGACGCCAGATGTTAATTGAAGACATACCTGCTAGTGGTTCTTCTTTCACAACTAAGTGGGTTCTATCTTTCTTTTGTTTTTTCTCCTGTTTTTTGACCATAGAGTCCACCTGTAATAGGTAATAAATTGCCAAACATGCTTGATTCAAAAAGGGCAGTTATTAATTTTACTACAATAATAAAGAAAAGTGTAAAGGGCGATTATTTGCCCTTTGGTTCAATCTTCTGAGTATAAAAAAAGAAAGTAGATAAGGGCTAAACCTTAGGTCCAACTTTTTCTATTTTTGGAATTATTTCCTTTGCTTTTGGAATAATACTCTCTTTCTCCAAATAATCAAGAACGATTTGAGTGCTTTCCTCTACAGATTCATATTCGGTGTTACAAACTATTTCAGAATTTGGTGGTTCTTCATAAGGATGACTAACACCTGTGAAATTCTCTATTTCACCTGCAAATGCTTTTTCATATAAACCCTTAACATCCCTTCTTGCACATTCCTCTACAGAAGCTTTTACAAAAACCTCAACAAATTCAGCATTCTCTTCATTAACTTCATTTCTAGCATTATCTCTAACGGAAATATATGGGGAAATAAAAGAGACCAAAGTAGCTACACCGTGTTTAGCAAGTAATCGTGTAACAAAGGTAATTCGTTCAATGTTCTTCTTGCGGTCTTCTTCTGAAAAGCCTAGATCTCTTGTGAGAGATTTTCTAACAATATCACCATCAAGTCTTTGAACACGTAAATTACGTCTCAGTAATTCCTTCTCTAATTCAACAGCCAGTGTTGTTTTCCCAGAACCTGATAATCCTGTAAACCAAACTACAAAACCGGGTTTATTCATTTCTAATCACATCTTTACTTATTTTACAAATAACTCCTCTTGTTCTATTAAATACTTGGCAACCTCTGGTCGCATGTATTCACCTAACTCATCTAACTCTTTATTCACAATCATAGTACGTATTTTTTTGCCACTAATAAATTTCTGGTATTCAGATCCATCATGTGGACAAACACTATCTGAAACAACGCCAGTACATTTATTACAAAGGTAGAAGGATCGGAAGCAAATGGGTTGAATCTCAAGATCATCGAATTCCTCGAAGATTCCATGTGCATCAAATGGTCCGTAATAATCGCCAACACCTGCATGATCTCTTCCTACGATGAAATGACTGCAACCGAAATTCTTTCGCATAATAGCATGAAAGATTGCTTCTTTCGGACCGCCATAGCGCATTCTTGTTCTTAGAATACCCATTATGGCTTTTTCTTTTGGATAATAGTTATTCAATAGTATATTATATGCTCCTAAAATTACTGGATCTAAGAAATCATCTTTCTTTTTCTTTCCGATTATTGGGTTCACGAATAATCCATCTACAAGTGTTAATGCTGCTTTCTGTACATATTCATGTCCTAAATGTGGTACGTTTCTTGTTTGGAATCCAACTACTGTTTTCCATTTCTTTTCTTTGAACATCTTTCGTGTTTCTTTGGGATAGAAGGTGTATTCTTTGTATTGTTTTATGTCAGTGCTTATGAGATCAATTTTCCCTGAGACCAAGGTATCGTGGGAATTCATTACATTTGCTACCCCTGGATGTTCCATGTCCAAGGTTTGAAAAACACTTTGAGCAACTTCCTTTTTCTTGTAAGGGAATTTTTCTTCAAGGTGTAAGATACCAAGTACTTGGTCACCATTGATTAGTGCTATTTCTTCTCCCTCGGGAATTTTATCTGCACTTTCCTTTGAAACATCTAATGTAATTGGAATTGTCCATGGAAGCCCATTAGCAAGTCGATCATTTTTGATTATAGAATCGATATCTTCTGTACCCATGAATCCTTCAAGTGGACTAAAAACTCCATGGGAAATGTTTTTCAAATCTTCAATTGTTTCATTAGTAATCTTAAGTTGTGGGAGTTCTTTATACTCTTTGAGTATTTTTTCTCTTTTCCCTTCTGAAACAATTCTATCTATTAGTTTACCACCATGTGGTTTAATCATTTAACTATACTCCAATTTTTTATCTATGCTAGTAGAGATTTTCTACTGCTATATATAGATGTAATAGTTATGAAGATGGTATGTTAGTTTACTTCGATGTAAATGAACCCTTGCTATTTGAGTCCTATTGTGTTATGAACAATTTAACGACCAAACCATCGTTTATAAAAAACCTATGTTATTAATAAGTGTATTCAAAAATTTACAATAGAGTTTAATTAGATGAACATCTAAGCAAAAATCAGTCAGCATGATAAGTAGAAGAATTTCATTGGTATTAATGGTTCAGAATTTCTTTACCATCAATACCAAATTCTTCTTCTCACCTTACTACTTCTAGTCTACTACATACTTTTCCTTCGACGGGAGTGACAACTATTGTTGTCTGAAAAAAATTTAGAGTCTTTACTCTTGTTATCCCACTCATTGATTGTAGGTTAAACTTCTGCCATCCTACGAATTTGACCAACTTTCTCAAATTTCCCTCGGCAATTTTATGAAAATATTTCGACTGCCTATTTAAAGCTATCAAAATACTATAGCTAGTTATTTGAAAAAATAAACCTATGTCGACATAAATGTTTATCCTAATTTGTTAAGATAAATTCAGTCAAATCTTTTATTTTTTTGAGATAAGCACTTTCAGGATAGCTAGTAGCTATAAAATCAATTTCTTTCTTATATTTAGCTAGTTTAGTTGTTTGATCCTTTAATTTTGAAAAGACTAGGGTCCATAAGATTCCAAGAGCTGCTTTTTCTTCTATTTGTTGATTGTTTCTATATGATCTAGCAAATTCTATGAGTTCATCTGCTAACTGTTCAGTTTGATCTATATCGGAAAAACCAGTATCAAGTATTAGAAAATTCAGTCCTTCTACAAACTTCACTTGTAAATCAATATTATAGGAATGCATTCGAGCTATGTCTTTCACTAATTCTAAAAGCTGTATTTTCATCAGGTTATCTTCAGCTGAATAAGAGAGTATGCTTTCATTAATTGCTTTCGCAATCTTATATGGTATTGTCTCATCATCTAAGCTAATTCGATTAGCTATCTCCAATTCATTTTTTATTTTAATCAAAATTTCTTTCTTACCTGTTCTTCCTAAATAACTGATTAATCTTACAAGATTATCAACAAAATTGTACAATCTATAGTGTTTTGTGAGAAATTTATGTCCTTTAGTGTTAAGAATTTCAAGTAAGATATTTGCCGCATGATGATCTAATCGAGCTGCTCGTAGTGTTACTGCTCTGACAAGAGGTTCAACTAACTCAATAAACATCTTGTGCTCACTTAAATTCTCGAAATGAGAGAGAACTTCCTCTGGAGTAATATTAAGTGTAGGACTATAGAAACCAAACATTCCAACTGCTAAAATTAGAGCTTCAGCATGTAACATTTGATTCATTAAATTTCTTTCATCTTCAAGCTCTAATTGTCTTAAGAACTTAATTTGCTCTTCAATCTTACTTTCTTTTGTAGCGGGAACTGTCACATCATCACTTTTGGTTATTTGATCTTGAATTTCATCAACACTTTGTCTATCTTGTGGAATTTCTCCAATTTCTCGTAGATGTTCTTTCAATTCCTCGTCTGTATCTATTACTGCATCTACTTCTTCAACTAAATCAACAGGTTTGAATTCTGATGCTTTCTGTTTTACGATTTCATGGATAACGAACTCTATATCACTTAAATCATCCAAGTCATAAGCTAGCTTTAATCCTCTTCTACCACCCTTTAAAGAATCATACTCTTCTATCCGCATGATTTTTTGAATGGTGAATAGTTTTTTCTCCCCCATTTGATACTTCTCATCTTTATCTCGCTCTAATTTCAGATCTTGAATTAGCTGTAAATCGAGAAAATGATCCCATAGTTTGAATTGATCCAAGGTGTAACTTAGACGATAAATATCTCTAAAGAATTCTTTCCCATCTTTTCGGAGGAGATATTCTGAATCTTGAATTACTCTTCTAATAGCAAGTATACATTCTTCACATTCTTCTTTGCTATTTATTCGAGCCATATTAATAACGGCATTAATAGCTCCTTCCTGTAAAATCTCATTAACATCTTCCCCAAGTAAAACAGTAGAAATTCTCGCAGTATCACCATTCTGTTCTTCTTCAAAATTGCTTATGGCAAAACTACTGAATTGATTATAGATCTGTTTAACTGTTTTGCAATCTTGTTCCTCGAGATAAAATAGGATGCTCATGAAGACTTTTGCATCAAGGATTTGCAAAGATTCTACTAATGGAAATAACACTGATTTTTGCTTCATGATTTCAAGAATCTTAAGGATTTCTTTGTCTGTTCCCCACTTAATTAATTCAATTGTCGCTCGAGAGATAGCTGAATATATTTTACGATTCTCAGGAAACCTAGAAATGATGTCTATAAAATCACTGAAAAGATTTGTTCTATCTTCACCTCTTGCAGTATTGCTATCCATAAGAATTTTGTAAATCCCTTGGGAAAGAAAATCTATAATTGCTAATTCTTCTTGGGCCCACCAAGCAACTTCAACTAATTGATTAAGTATGATTCGTTCGCTATTGTAATCGCTTGTTTTGCTAAAATGCTTAATTAATAAAAATAAAAGTTCAGCAAATTCTGTTGTTTCTCTTTCATCACTCTTCAAATCAATTTGATTTCGTATACTTCTAATAACTTGGAAAATCTCATTCTTTTGCAATTGTACATAGTTTTTTCTTAATTGCTTTAATTCTCTCGGCATTAAATAAGCACCCAAGCTGTACTAGATATTATTTTCTCTTCTCTAACAACATTGTATTGCTTATCAGATAATATTCTTTTTCTTAAGGCAAACAGACAAAAATAGTCCCAATAACGGTATTATTTTTTCTTAATTCCTAAATAATTTGAATCGATTTTGACGCAACCATTTGGTTTTTAAAACATTACTAGATATAGGTATAAGTGTAGTAGAAATTAAAGAAGTATCTTTTAAAGAAAAGTGCTTTTCTTTAAACCGAAGGGAAAATTAATGGCGTTTAAAAGGTCATTTAAGGCAAGCAAGAAACAACTGTTTGCTCTTATCTTACTCGTATTAATGCTAGTTTTAACGCTTTATGCGAATCGTCTCAATCCATTCAATTATGGTTCTGCTCATTCAAGTCAAGCAACACCAACAGAAATTTTTTCCCTCTGGAATGATACTAGTCCAACTTTAGATGGTCAGATTCTTTTTAATTCAAGCTCCTTAGCAACAGAATGGTCAGCAGCTGCAGTCTACAGTATGTATGATTTTGATGAAAATTTAGATTCAAAAGTGCTAATGCAAAATGATAACACCAATTTATACATTGGTTTAGATTTAGCGAATTTTCAAACTGAAACACCAGCATCTGTATGGGGAGCAGCAATCTATATTGATAAAGATCAAAATGGTGTCTTTACAACTAATGATCGTGCGGTGATTCTAAAAGCGGATCCTGGTGCAATTGTTTACTATAGTAGTTATAATGATTTAACAGAAACCTGGATAGAAATAGAATCGAATACTCCAGGAATACCTTTAGCTGGATCGCAGATTTTAATGAATACTGCTTTTGATGGGTCATATTTTGAATCGATTTCCCATCGACAATATGAGCTTAGAATTCCACTAGCAATACTAGGGATATCAGCAGGAAATATTACTGGAATTGGTTTTGAAGCATTTGAAAGCTATAGTTCTTTTGAGGAAGAAATTACTTGGCCCTATGTTAGTTCAACACCAGCTGAGATACGAACAAGTGCTAGATTCCTTGGAGATATCTATCTGGGAAAAGATACAGGCTTATCAAATTACTATGCAGATTATGTAATCGAAGAAAATACAAATTTGAAATCAGATGTCATCGGTGTAAATAAAGGAGTATTCATGGGAACTATTGATGTTGATAGTAACGGTGATTTAGAAATAGTTGTTAGTTCAAATGAAACAGATGCAAATAAGGATTATTTGTTGGCAATATATGATTTTGTAGATGGAGAGATGACAAGAATATGGTCTTCATGGACTACAAGTCATCAAAGTAAACTCTTTCAAATAAAAGGAATTGCTGCGTATGATTTCAATGGAGACAGCGAGGAAGAACTCTATGTTTGTGGAGAAGACAGTCGATTATTGCGTTTTTCTGGTTGGAATGATATCACTAAGGATTTTAGTGAATCAAAATATGTTTTCATCCATTCCCCTGGATTAATGGGTTATATATCAATAGGAGATCCCGATAATGACTCTGAAATGGAAATCGTGTGTAGTGATCAACAAGGTAAACTAATAATTTTGTATTATGATTCAGATAAAGATGAATTCGACAACGATTATGATTCTCCCTTTGATCCAATAGATGTTTTGGGTGAAAAAGTGATAAAAATTCATGCTGTAGAAGTGGCAGACATGGACAGCGATACTCTCAATGAACTCATAATTTTATCACAACCATATAATGAACTAGATGAACCAAAAACTTACTTACAGATATACCGATACACTGCAGCTAACAAATATCTAGACAACAATAATGATGATTTGCCTGGTATCTCCTCAATCACAACTGAAGATTATTATGGTCACACTATTCTTGTTGGTGATGCAGCTAATAATGGGGAAATTATGACAATAATTGTTGGGAGAGATTACTTGAGGATGTTTGAACAGTACACCTTTGCTAATCCATCTCCTCCCTTAGAATTATTAGTAAATGATGGTTCTTATAATCCTTCTTTAGCTGGTGGTGCTGTAATAGCTGATATTGACAATGATACTAGAAATGAGTTAATTTTTGGCGCTAATAATGGCACATTGTTTATTGGTGAAGTTGTGGATCAAGGTTCGTCCTATGAGTTTATACTTGAGTGGTCCAGTGATATTGGTTCAAGTCCAGGAAACCGAGAAGCAATTACTGTTTTTGATTTTGATGAAGATGGTGACAACGAAGTAATTGTTGGAGATAATTTTGGACAAATTCAAGTGATCGGGAAATCTAAACCCCCAGAAATCTCAATTACCTCACCTACAAGTGGTTCAACATTTTCATCTTCAAAGGTATTAGTTACTTGGGATGCTAGTGATGATTTTGCCATTCATCATTATGATATTAAAGTTGAAAGCGTTCTGTTCAATCGAATTCCAGGAAGTCAAAATTCACATCTTGTATCTATAGCAAGTCTAGATAACCATATTGAAATTATTGCTTTTGATGTAAGTGGAAAAAACGGCTCAGATTCAATTGATATTGGATTTACTGCTTTTGCACCAGAAGTGCATATTCTTAGTCCTGAAAACAACTATTATGTAAGTAACGCATCAATAATTGTTTACTACGAAAACATCGATCCCAATGGGGATTTTGATTATTATGAAGTTTGGGTTAATAGTATTCTCTTACTTAATAATACTGCAATTGAGTGGGTATTAGTACCAACATTTAGTGATGGTTTATACAACATAACTATTGTAGGTGTTGATGATTTAAAGAATCGAGGTAAAAACACCATTTTTATTACCAAAGATAGTAGTGCTCCATTCATTAGTATCACCTCTCCATTAACAGGTACGTATATAAAAAATCCTGAAATTGATATCTATTGGACCGCTTCAGATGCCATTAGTGGGATATCACATTTTGATATAATCAAAGATGACTCTTACTTGACATCAACAACGAATTTTCATGAATTAATTTCCTTGGAAGTGGATAAAACCTATCAATTTGATATAGAAGCATTTGATCTTTTAGGAAATAGTAGAAATGCATCTTTTACAATTACAAAAGACTCAGTTGAACCAAATGTTACAATTTTATACCATCAAACAGGTGATATTTTAACTGATACAACATTGAATCTTAATTGGGATAGCAATGACAATTATTTTGGTTCAGGTATTCATCATACAGAAGTAAGTATTAACCAAATTACAAAGTACTCTGGAACAGATGAATCAACATCAATTCTCCTTGATAAGGAAGGTAGAACTGATGTTTTATTAACAACATTTGATAAGGCAGGAAATAGTAAAACAGCGTATGTATCCTTAATTCTAGATGTCTCTGATCCCTATGTTAGCATAACAAATCCTATGGATGGTTATACAACTGGTTTTGATTATGTCTTGTTAAATTGGGAAAGTATTGATAATGGTACCGGAATAAAAGAATTTCAGCTTTATGTCAATGGAATATCTTATCAGAATATTACTGATTCATCAATACATAATGCCCTTGTAAATATCCCAACTGATACTACATCCACGATAACTGTTAGAGCTTTGGATTATATTGATCGTTTTTATACTGATAGCATATCTGTAACTCAGAGTTCATCTTTATCTGAAGTTATTATTACAAGTCCGAGTGAGAATCTAAGTTACTCGTCTATCTCACAAATTGATTTATCTTGGGATATAGCCAATATGCCAAACATTAGTTACTTTGAGATATACATTGACGAATTACTGGAATATACACTAGATAATTTAACGAGAAATCAATTAGTCGATTTAGGTGTTATCCCCATAGGTGTATTTCCACTCAAAAACATAACAATTCTCGCAATATCCATAAATCCCAATGAAAATTATACAGATACAATTTGGATACTAGTAGATCAAAGTATTCCATTCATATCAATAATTATCCCTGAGAATAATTCTATTATAACAAGTCAAATATTATATGTTCAATGGACTGGTAATGATTTAGGTTCAGGTCTTTTAAGCTATCAAATACTTTTGGATAATGAAACCCAACTAATATGTACCTTCTTACAGAATTACCATTACATTAATTTTGATTTAGGAAATAAAAATTATACCTTAACAATAATTGCCCAAGACAAAGCAAATAATCTAGCAAACTCTTCAATTCTAATAATAGTAGTAATGTTAAGTCCAGAATTTCAAACAAATATTTCTACTACTTATTATACTATGACTGGCGTTTTTAATTTTAATTTTTCAATTACTGATCCAAGAACTGGTGTAAAAAGCTATTATATCCTTATGGATGACAATCCGATAATTAATTACAATTTTTATCCTGCGGTACTTTTAAATCCCTATTCTAAACAGATTAATGTTTTAGCTTTTCACTATACAATATTAAAAGGACCTCATATTCTATCAATAGGAATTATTGATTCTTTTAGTCGAGAAAGAACAAAGAATTATCCGATAATAGTAGATACTGAATCACCAACAATTCTTCCATCAATTATTGTAGATTCACAGAGTTATTCACTAACTGAAATAATAAAGTTGACTCAAAATAGCGAGCCAAGCAAAAACAATCATTCAATTCGAGTTACTGTGAGTGATAATTATGTCATTGATAAAGTAATTTTTTCAATTAGCGGAGTAAATTATACATATACAAGGGAAATGGTATTATATCAAGCTACAAAACAACAAACTAATTCGTTTTATATCATTTTTGATATTGGAACTTTGAATAGTGGAGATTATAACATAACAATAACTGCATATGATTATGCTGGAAATTCCTCTGAAATAAGCATAAAAATTACTATCCTGCCACCTGAAACAATACCTTGGTTATTACGGGGAAATAATATCATATATTTCTCAGTTGTGTTATTTGATTTCCTTCTCTTAGTGATTGTCTTTTCGATTGCAATACGAAGACCAATACTTAATAGAAATTGGCAAGAAGAAGTTTTAGCAGTTATGTATATTCGATCCACAGGATTAGTTTGTACATCTGTACAATATGAACCACAACAAATTCAAGAAG
This sequence comes from Candidatus Heimdallarchaeota archaeon, assembly GCA_019894765.1. Next base: position 813 of record JAGXNT010000008.1, on the reverse strand, counting down.
AGCAATTAGTTGGTGGAGCTACAGTAGCCATACAAGAGATTCTGAATGAATATTCAAGTAAAAAGGATAGGAAATCTCTTAGGACACTAGAAATTGGAAACAGGAGTCTTTTGTTAACAACAGGTATCTTTGGTTATGGAGCTGTTATAGTTCAATCTCTAAAACCAAAACACAAAGATTTACTCAAAGCTTTTACAAAAAGATTTGAAAGAAGATATCAAGACGCTTTAAAGAATGTCTACTATGTCGATTCATCCGCTTTTATAAATGCCAAAAGACTAGTTGAGAACTTTTTTGGTAGAGCGGACACATCAATTGAGCAAATAACAAAATTTGGAATAAAAGAGCAACTACAAGAGATTCAAGAAATAAAACCTGAGGAACCTACTTTAGTGGACAAAGAACGAAAGGAATTACTTGAAGATATTACTCCAATTGATGAATTGCTTAATCAGATTTCTAAGGAAGCAAAAAATCGATTATTGAAAGTTATTGAAAATACTCCTAAAGTAATAATTGCATTAGCTGAACATCAATTGGAACAAGCTGATCAGCTTGCAGATATAGTTGCTAATGATTTAGAATTCCTATTGAAATTAGAACGATCGAATAAAGACTTCAGTTATTTCATAGATTCAATGCTATATATTGCAACTGAAATAGACAATGCAATAGAAAAAGGAAAACATGGGTATAATCATGAAATGCAATTAGCAATAGAACGAGCTAGTAAAATCTGGTTTGATGAAATTGCTGATAAATGGTCGGATATTCATTAGATTATTTTTCTTTTTAAAAAAATAAAAGAGAAAT
>JAGXNT010000070.1 GCA_019894765.1 Candidatus Heimdallarchaeota archaeon | reverse complement strand
TTTTCTGTTGACCATTTTTTATTCGTTCTCCTCTTGAATGTACCATAAATAATAAATACTATTAGTTACTACTTGAGTAGTGACCTTTAAATATGTATGCGAACATATTATATTTAAAGAATTCCTTTCGAAGGAAAGAACACGATTAGTGGTAAAAATGCAAATCGATGAAAAACTAGTTGAGGGTCTCACAAGAATAGGATTACAGAGGTATCAAGCACAAGTGTATATTGCTAGTGTTGTTTTGGGAGATGCCAGTGCATACTTGATTGCTAAGGAATCCAGTGTTCCGAGATCCAAAGTTTATGAAGTGCTAGATAGTTTAGTTGAACTTGGATTCATGTCAAAGGTTCCTTCTGACAAAGGGATGCTTTTTAAAGCTTTGCCACCTGAGAACACAATCGATAATGCTATTTCTAATATTGTTAGTGCTATTGACGGAGTCAAGAAGGAAATCAAAGTACTTCAAGAAGATCAAATAGGGAAATCATCTGATCCACCAATTGTGATTTTTAGTAATACTAGTTCTTTACTCGAGATGATTGAAGAAGGAGAGTTTTATGAGTCCTGGATAGATAATGGATTAGAAATTGCTATGGACTTGCGAAAAATCTTATCTAAAAAGAGATGTGAGATTCAAACAATTTCGAGTGATGCTCCTTTAGCTTTCATTCTAGGTCCTATTGATTCTTATTTCATTCGTGGTCGCAATGGTTCATTATTTATGATTAAATTTTCCAATAATATCATGCAACAAATCCTTGGAATGGTCGAGAAAACCAAAGCAGAAACAAAGGAAGAAATTTCTAAAGATAGTGGAGTAAGAATTATTCGTGAAACTGCAATTATGAGTTTAGTTGATAAGATTAAACTAGTCATTCCAGGTTATGATTGGAAAACTGAAAAAGTCTTATTCTGGGGAACCTCTGATAGTATCACTGGAGCTTTTAAGAGCCAAACTCCCTGTGATTGTTTCATTACAGAAACACGGCTTTTAATAAGCGCAGATGATGGTCGCGTTTGGGCTCGAGCATTGAAGTTCATTCAAAACATGGAATTAAAAGATAGTACCTTAGTAATTACTTTTGGAAAAGTTGGTGGAACTGAAAATCTTACAATAAAATCCATTCCATATGCTATTGTAATTAGTAATCTTGTAAGTTTCATTCTAAAGAAGTAATAATTTAGTATCACGAAGGGAAAGTGTAAATAACTCATAGATGTTTTATTTTTTATTGTAGGGTTATTACAATGATTCCAAAACGTTCACTTAAATTAGGTTTTCTCGTTACTCATGGAACAGATACCATGTCTTGGGGACTTAGTGCAATCAGATATATGATAAAGAACCTCCCAGCCAACGTCGCTATAACTGGATCACAAGTTCCTCTGAGCTTAAAATTTTCATCCTCAGATGTTTATCCGAATGTTGAGAATTCGATTAAGCTTTTGACACAGTTAACAGGACCAGAGATTTTTGTTGTTTTCAACAATGGTCAAGCTGCTTTCCAAGATGCATTGTGGAAGTATGACAAATGGTCCCCAGATGCTTTTAGTGGTGAAGAATTAGCTAAAATATCTCTTGATGAAATTATTATACGTGGAAGATCTTATCCTCTAAACTTAAATCGAAAATTGGATAAATTGTATTTAATCCGAACAGGTGGAACAATTGAATCAGAAGAAACAGAAGAAGGTTTCCTAACGCCTACAGGTAATTTAATCTCAGATTTTATTTCTGAGAAATTCAAGCATTCCTATAATGAATTCATACCTCTATCCTTAATGGCTGTCGATTCATCAGATATGATTCTTGAATCTTGGATGAAAATATCTAGAAAAATCGCAGACGAATGTCAGAAGGCAAATTATACTACTTTTTGTGATGAGAATTTTAATCCAAATGTACAGGTTATTTCAACTTCACCCTTAATGTCCGAGCAAGATTATCTCGAGGCATTTGATAAAGCAGATGGTATAATCTTGAATGCTTTTGGTAGTGGAACAATAAACACTGAAAGAAAATCAGGATTCTCACCCCTATCTGCCATTGAGTTGGCAATTAAAAATGGGAAAGTAGTTGTTATTGGATCACAAACACCTTTTGGTACACAAGATTTCATTTATCAAAACGCTTGGGATCCAATAAAAGCAGGAGCAATACCAGCTGGAGATTTTAGTGTTGCTCATTGCCAGATAAAACTATCATACTTGCTAGGACATAGAAAAGAAATTGAAAAAGTAGCTAAGAAACATAAAATTCCAATAAGCAAACTCATAAAAATTGCTTTTCTTTCTGGTGTGGATTTCAGATCACATTCAAGTAGAAAGAAGTTCGAAGGTTTATTGGAGTATCAAATTCCATTAAAAGATCCCTTCTTTAATTTGCCATTTGAAATGGGACTTCACAGAATTATCAGATTTCTCAAGAGAAAACAATCACAGCAAATAACAATCCAATCAACTGAGGAATTTGAGACGGCATTTAACAACTATTTCAAAAATCCCAATAAAAGAAATAAATGGGCAATCATCCTGAAACCAGATACAGTCATAGGCTCTAATAAATGGGGAGAGCTTGTTGATGCTTCAAAGAATCTTGCAACTATTACAAGTGAGTTATTAGATTGGAATATTATTACACTAGAATTATCTGAGATCAATTATGAAATTCTACTCGAGAAGATAGAGCAATTGTGTAATAAGGAAACACTAGGTGATTTTCTTAGATCATTCAGATATGTCATTGTTGAAGGAGGTCGACAATCATTATACGATTCTAAAAGCTTTGATCAAATATCAAATAGTAACTTCACTAAGAAAAATTACCTTCATTTGCTAAGAAGTATAATGTTTTCAAGAAACAAATCAGGTTCAAACCCAGCATTATTCTTATGTTTAGGACATCAAGGGTATGCAGAAATGCTTCGAGATTATATTACTACACTAGTTAAAGAGAAGAATAAAATCGCAAAACTACTTGAAAAATATAACAAAAAAGCTATGGAACACTTTCTTGAAATAATTGAAGAGATCAACTCTGTTGGTACAAAAATCATTGTAAAGAGAAGAAACCAAGAAATCGTAGCATCAAGTTTTACTGACCAATACTTTGCGGTTAAACAAAATGAATTACCAGAAATGGGTTTAAAGAAATTACTTGTCTACAAACCCTCAAAAGATGTTGTCCCAGAGGTATTGCTTAAAGCTTATAGAAAAATTGCTAAACTTCATGTAGGTTTACTCGAGGATTTCTATGAATTAGAAACACTTGATATAGCAATGCTTCATGGTGATGAAGTCAATGAAGAAGCAGTTCTATTTCTTAATTGGGCTTTAAATCTTCTAGCAAAATTCACCAGAGCACATTACAAAATCCTACTAAAAGAATCTCAATTAAAAGAAATAACTAATTTGCCATTTGGATTAGAGATACCTAGTTCCACTGCATACAGCATTGAAGAAGAAAAGCAAGATATACTCACCGAGATAGCTGGTCTTGTTATTTACTATTATAATCCAGATACTGGAATTGTTAAGAGAGACTACACTTTGCAATTCCATCCAGAATTGTTTGAAGAGATCAGAATATTACAAAAAAGAGATTTTGAAAGCAAAACCCTTCTAGAATTATCTGATGGAATACAGCTCTTACTCTCGAGTCTACAAGCTGGATTCATTGAAACTTTTCATAAGTTTTAGTTTTTCACTCTTTCTTCTCTTCTTCAGTTGGTTTTCTTGCAACCATCCAGACGTATCCTCTAAGATCACCTGGTCTAAGTAGCCTTTCATCTTGACCAACACTTAGGAGTGTCCAGTCCTTGAAAATTTCTCTTAATTCCTTTTCTAAGATGAATTTCATTGGTGGATCAGTTTCAAAATGGGGTTCAATATTTCCTGAATAAGCAACAAATCCTCCAGGCTTTATTGCAGCGGCGATTTCTTTCAACTTTGGAATTGCTTTATCAAACAAATACTGAAGAACTTGCATTGCAATTATAATATCATAACTTTCTGCTTTTAATGGTAAATCTTGTATATCCATCTTTTCTGTTTTGACAAGTTTCTCTAAACCAAGTGCTTTTGCTCTTTTATCAGTAATTTCTACAGCACTTTCTAAAGCATCAACTGCGTACACCTCACATCCAAGATTTGCTAGAAAACAAGCATAGCGACCATCTCCACAACCAAGATCAAGTGCTTGCAATCCCTTACCTTTCCCGTAAATACTCATACCCACTACTTGAACAGGGGGAGTAATAAATGTGAGATCTTTGAGTGCTACATCAGAACCTTCCAAGATTTTCTTGTGGTAATTATCCCATCCAGTCATCCACTTATCGGGAGCTGGAACATCTGACCATTTTTTCTCAGTATCCATTAGTAATCCCAAGAAATAAACAACAAATACTTATTTTAAATGAAGCAAAGCTCTTGGAAATTCAACAAAATAATTTATTAGTTCTAGAGGTAGCAATATTATTGTGATGTGGAAATGATGAAATGGTTGTATGAGAAAGAAAACAGATACAAATTCCTTTTAATTTTCGGAGTAGTTATGTTAATTCTCCCGATTACAATGCAAGTCATAGCAGATTATCGATTAAGAGATAACCAAAAAATTGTTTTTACTGATATTAAGGGAAACTCAATTTTTAACACATATTATCCTGGAGATAGAAATTTTGGAGTCATGCTATTTCACGGAATGGGTGAAGATCAAACATCTTTAGACTTGTACACATCTCAATTTTCTCAACAAGGACTCCATGTTTTTTGTACAGATTTCTCCGGGCATGGCAGATCATCTGGGTTAATTCCTTCTGGAAATAATAGTGTTAATGATTTGGCTTTGCAGGTTCTTCGAGCTAAAACAAAATTCAAAGAACTCTCTGGGCTTGAGGATTCTGAAATCTTTTTACTGGGGCATTCGATGGGTGCGGGTGGAATTATGAAAGCTGTTACAATTGATAGCAATCCTGTTAATGGATGTATTATTCTTGGATCAGCACTAGGAGCTAGTAATGATAATGAAACAACAACTTGGGTGGATGAATTAGGACCAACAAATCCTATGTCAAATATTTTGATCGTTACTGGTGCATGGGATGATGTAGCTCCTCCTCCAAGAGCAATGAGCCTTTATTACAAATTAGCAAATGAAACTGATATTGTACATCCTCAATCAACTTATAGTTTAACTCCAGAAGGATTAGTAAAAGAGATTACAATTTTCAAGTATATGACTCATACACATGAATCTATGAGTGCGAGATCTGTTTTATGGATGGGTAATTGGATTGAAAGAATTGTCCAGAATAAACATCCAGCATATAGTCACATAACACCAGATGACTATGAACAATGGCTGGTTCCATTTGATTTTCTAGATTTCCGCATTTGGGGTTTACTTATGGAACTCGGTGGTATTTTTGTTGCGTTAATTTTTGGAACCAAATTATTAGGTCTTAAACAAGAGCAATTACTTATTGTTGAGAAAGAAGAAAATGAATCTAGTGATCAACAAACTGAAAATTCAAAATTAGCAATTACGAATATTAAGAAATTTATAGGGTATAAACTCTTGATTTGGTTGGGAGGAGCTGTTATTGCTATTATAATTGCTCTAAATCTTGCTTATTTACCGAATGGCATACCATACTTTACTTTGTTATTTGTTTGTCCCATTTCTGGTTATGGTCTTATGATGCTGATTTTGTATTCATTAGACAGAATGCCAGGATTAGTAGGAAAATGGCGACCAAAAATTAAACAAATAAAAGAAAACATGAATTGGCGAATAATACTATTCGGATTAGTGGTGTTTGGTATTATTACAGCTGTTTTCTCATATTTTATCAGCTCATCACTATACCATGTTTTTCCATTGAATATCCGGCTCCTCTGGTTAGCGATCTTTACAGTTTTATCACTACCAGGTTTCTACTTCCTACAAATAGAAGCAAAGCTCATTCGGAATTACTCTGAGGTTAAGGATCATCATACAAAATTAAATTCACTTGCATTCCTTGCACCTTTTATCATTGGAGCCTTGTATATCTTGTTCAGTGGAACGATCATCTACTTCATTGATGCTTTGAACGATATAATTATTCTCTCAGTAATTATCTTAGTAGGTAATCTCATGCAGAAAATATGGAAAAAACCATTCTTAACAGCACTACTACAATCATTTCTGCTATTCTTCCTCTTATTACCTCGAGGTCAAATGACACTTCTCTTCTAGAGAAAAATAATTGAAAACAAGAATTAGAGAATAGCTAATCCTTGTTTTTTTGCTTTTCTTTCTACTTTTGTAAGTCTTCTTTACACCTTTCACTTCTAATGCATACATATTATTCACCTTTCACTTTACTAAGCTAAGAGATAAAAACTTGATATAAAAGGCGAATTCACAGTTCGAAGACTCAATATGAGACAACATATTGTGAGGTCACAACATGTGACTAATGAAAAAATAAGAAAAAAGAAAATTAACACCCTAGGTGTCAATTTACGATGCTGAAATACTACCAGCAGATGTTTCAAGGTTGAAAATGTATTTTATTGATTCAGATGCATACCCACTAGATTCGTATGAGTTTCCTCCACCAGGAATTGTTATGCTTCCTAGAGATGTTTGACCAGTTATACTTATTCCAAAATTGCTTTCATCCAAGGTGTATAGGAGTTCAACTGATCCAGCACCAGTTGAAACATCATAAGTTGCAGTATAGTTATCTGCGGGGATAGCAACTTGATCAATTATTAAATCTACTGAGCCTGCTTGTGTTGTTATTGTCCAAGCTATATCATCTACAAATTTGACATCTTGTGATGTTACAGAAATGCTCCCAGCACTACTAACTAAACTTACTGTAGAGGTATTTAGAAAAGTATTATCACCAAAATCAACAGTTATTGATCCAGCAGTTACAGTAACATCAAGCATTCGAATTTCACTTTCTGTAAGGGAATCAAAATCTAGATCTGTACTGCCAGCAGTAGTTATTATACTATATTCAGCAATAGCATCCGGATTGATTTTTACAAATAAATTTTGATTAAAAGCGTCTTTATCTGACCACTTCCATGTTACTTCACCTGAATCAAAAGAGATGATCACTTTTCCACCAGCGGTTGAGGATGTGAAATTCACAGCATCTGCTATAGTAGCTTCAGATCGGCCCCAGAGTTCTAATCGAGCTTCCATTAAAGATGTTAATGTATCATCATATTCTATTTCAATACTTCCTGCAGTATTGACAATGTTTAATGTGAGATTAAGATTGGTTGTTGGTGCATAAGTGTAATTAGTTTCCCCAATTAATGTATAGGGTCCACCTCGAGTTACAAAAACTGCTATCACACCGCCAATTATTGCTAATATAAGCACAATAACTATTATTAGTCCAACAATCCCATTTCTGTTTTTTTTCAGTTTGTTGAATTGTTTTTTCAAAATTACCAACTCTATAAATAATAATTGGTACTGATTTTTCGTTTTATATAATAATTCCTTTTTATTTTCTAAAGAAAGAGCGATTTGTTAGAATTATATTACTAAGTAGAATTCTTGTTTAATGAATAAAAGGAAAAAAATTAACACATAGAGTGTTAATTTAATATGCTTCTATACTTCCTGTGGTAGTATCTAGATCGAAAATATATTTTATAAGTTCGCCAGAATACCCACTTGATTCGTATAAGTTTCCTCCACCAGGAAGAGTAATACTACCAGTTGTTGTCTGAGCAGTTATTCTTATTCCAAAATCGCTTTCATCCAAAGTGTAGAGAAGATCAATTGAACCTGTGGTAGTTCCAACATTAAAAGTTGCAGTATAATTATCTGCCGGAATAGCTACTTGATCTACAGTTAAATCAATTGATCCTGTTGTTGCTTCTATTGTCCAGGTTATATCATCTACAAATTTGACTTCTTCTGATATTACATCTATACTTCCAGTAGTAGTTCCTAAACTTACTGTAGAAGTATTTAGAAATGTATTATCACCAAAATCAACAGTAATGGATCCAGTGGTTACATCAACATCAAGCATTCTAATTTCGCTTTCTGTTAATGAATCAAAATCCAGAGTTATACTGCCGGTAGTTGTTGCTACATCATACTCAGCAATGGCATCCGGATTAATTTTCACAAATAATTTTTGATAAAAAGCATCTTTATCGACCCAATTCCAAGGTAGAAGCAGAGATTCAAAAGAGATTATCACTTTTCCACCAGCGGTTGAGGATGTGAAATTCACTGCATCAGTTAAGACGGCTTCTGATCTACCCCAGAATTCTAATCGAGCTTCCATTAAAGATGTTAAAGTATCATCGTTTTCTATTTCAATACTCCCAACAAGATTATCAATATTTAATGTAAGATTAAGATTAGCTGTTGATGCATAAGTATAGTCAGTTTCCCCAATTAATGTAAAAGGTCCTCCTCGAGTTACGAAAACTGCTACCACACCACCAATTATTACTAGAACAAGCACAATTATTATAATTAATCCAGCTTGTCCATTTGTATTATTTTTCAGTTTGTTGAATTGTTTTTTCAAAATTACCAACTCTAGAAATAATAATTAGAACTAACTTTTCGCTTTATAAAATAGTTCCTTTTTATTTTCTAAGGAAAGAACGATTTGTTAGAATTATATTACTAAGTAGAATTCTTTTTTAATAGGAAAAAATTAACCAAAATTCATTATGAAGGATTATACTCGTAAATTGTTGGATAATTTAGATCTTGGTCCAGGTGGTTTTGCGGATATTCGTTTTCAAAATTCTGAAACATTGTTTATGCATATTCAGAATGGCATTACTCAGGAAACCACCTCTACCCGTATGGGGGGAGCATCTGCTCGAGCTTTGGTCAAAGGAGCGTGGGGTTTTAGTTCAACAGCTGAAGTTACTAAGGATTCCCTTCAAGATATTCTGAAATCTGCTGTCTCTATGGCAAAAGTTGCTTCTGCTAAAATTAAAGAACCTCGAAAAGTTGATTCAAATTTTGCTACTCAAGGGACAGCGAAATTAAAAATGGATACTGATCCAAAGGATGTCTCCATTGAAGATAAGATTAAAATTGCTCAAGATTATGAAAAAAGCATTAGGGAAGTTGATAAGCGAATCGCTACAGCAACTAGTCGGTATAGAGAGACTGTTAGTTCTGAAACTATTCTTAATACAAATGGAACTGATGTAACAACTGAGAGTGGCGTTTTTCGATTGATTGGAGGAGCAGTTAGTCGAGAAGGCAATCTTCAACAAAGGGTTTCTGATGATGTTGCTTCTTCAAAAGGAATAAAATCTATTTTGGAATTCAATGCAACTGAAAGAGGAACAAAAGTTGGAGAAAAAGCAATTGAACTTCTCTCAGCTGAAAAACCTTTGAGCGGTAAAATGAATCTAATTATGGATCCAAGTCTAGTTGGAGTATTCATTCACGAAGCTTTCGGACATGCATGCGAAGCTGATGGAATTATTACTAAAGGATCTATTTTACATGATAAAATGAATAAAAAAGTGGGAATTGAAGAAATTTCTGTTATGGATGATCCAACCATTCCAGGATTACGAGGTACTTTTGCTTATGATTCCGAAGGAACAAAAGCTCGTCCTCGAAAACTTGTTACTAAAGGTGTGTTAACTGAATTTTTCCATACTCTTGAGACAGCAACTATTCTTGGTCATGAACCAAATGGTTCCGGTAGAGCCATGGATTTCAAAAGCCCTCCTTTAGCTAGAATGGGTAACACTTATGTTGAATCCGGTGATAAAACCATGGATGAACTTTTTGAAATAATTGGTGAGGGAATGTTCTTAGAGTTTTCCTATGGAGGATATGTTAATCCTGCCAAAGGGCAATTCATGTTCTCTGCACAAAACGGTTATATCATTAAAGATGGCAAAAAAGGTCCACTAACTCAAAACGTATCCATGTCAGGAATGATTATGGAGGTTTTAACTAATACCATTGGTGTTGGCAAAGATCAAGCACCGGCATTTAATGGTTCTTGTGGAAAATTTGGTCAATGGATTCCAGTCACAGGTGGAGGTCCTGCTTTAGCAGTTAAAGACCTAGTAGTAGGTGGAAGATAGGAGGAAGAATAATGACTGATATTAATTTAATTGAAATCGCAGAACAAGTTGTTAAAAATGCTCAAGCACTAGGTGCTGACCACTCAGAAGTAGTCTTGCTTAAAGGAGATCAGCTCAGCATTAACCTTGAAGAATCAAGTGTTGTGAAAGCAAATAGTCGAAGTAATACTGGAATTGGTTTGCGTGTTTTTGTGAATAAAGCAGTAGGTTTAGGTTCTTCTACACAATTCGATAAAGCAATTCTAGAGTCCATGACTTCTGATGCCGTTTCATTAGCGAAAGCAAGTAATCCTGATCCAGATAATGCCGGTTTGGCTCAACCAACTGACAAGTATCCAAAAATTGCTGGATTGTATGACAAAGAATTGGCATGTTTGGAAAGTAGTAAACTCGTAGAATTAGCAATTCGTGCTTTAGACGCTGGATTAGAAGTAGATTCAACCTTCAACATATCTGGAAGCATAAATCTAACAGTGGGTAAAAAGGTCATAGTAAACTCTAATGGTATCAATGTAAGCAGTGATAATACTTTCATGCAGATTTATCTCAGCAACAAAATAACAAAAGATGATGATGTTGGTGTTGGTTTTGAATACCAATTTGGTCGTTCATTAGATGAATTTACTCCTGAAGATATAGGAAAGACAGCTGCTGATAAAGCATTGAAAATGCTTGGAGGACAGAAAATAGAAACTGGTCAATATCCATTTCTTCTTGATCAAAGAGCCACACGCTCTACACTTAGTGGAATTGTTGGGCAAGGTGTTTCTGCATACAACATTATCCAAGGAACTGCATTCTTTAGTGATAAACTTGGAGAAGAAATCGCAAATCCCGCAATTACAGTTGTAGATAATCCTCTTGAGAAAGGAGGTTATGGTAGCAGATTCTTTGATGACGAAGGTTCTCCGTGTCAGAAAACAACTATTGTAGATAAAGGAACCCTCCTTTCATATCTCAGTGATGTTTATACTGCGAAGAAACTAGATATTCCAAATACTGGAAACGCTTCAAAACAAGGATACGAAGGTATTCCTCACCCAAGAATGAGTTTGGTGCAAATAGAACCAGGAACAGCAAGTAAAGATGAATTATTCGCTGAACTTGGAACTGGACTCTACCTTGAAAGCGCTCTCATGGCAAGAGGTGGAACAAATATTTCTCAACAAGTTGATGTTGGATACTGGGTCGAGAATGGCGAAATCAAGTATCCGGTAAAGAATACCATGTTGGGAACAACAGTCTACGAAGTAATGAAGAATATCAATTTGGTTGGAAAAGACCTTCTTGTTGAAGGTGGTATGAAGTCTCCAATGATCTTGATTGGACCAACTAAATTCTCCGGTGGAAAATAAATAGCTATTCATTTTCCCCGTTTATTTTCTCTTTTTCTACTTTTTCTTCTTCTATTTTTCTCATAATAGTAATTTCTTCGATTTTCTTTTCTAAAGGATCCGCTGGCGTTTTCATAATAACAGGAGTTTCTGTGTATATTTTTTCATTCTTTTTCTTATTGCTTCTTACGACAATAAAAACAACTAATCCAATAACTAATCCCACTACTATAAACGGAGAAGCAATTAGGAAGACAATAAATGCGATAAACCCTCCACAATTCCAATCATCATAAGTTGGTTCCCAACCTAAATCAAAACCAGCTTTTGTCATATATTCTACAGCTTTGCTATAATCGTAATTATATCGAATTATGTTTGGATTATTCCAGATTCCTAAATATGGATAGATAGGATTATGATTTCTCTCATACATATTGGAGTAGATTTCTCCTCCTATAAATTCCCAATCAATTGCATACCCAATTGCTTTTCTTACAAAAAGACCTTTGCTTCGTGTTGTGTCACCGGGAGCAGCTTCACGACTACCAATAACTGGTCTTACTTCTCTCATGTTAAAACCAAGGAATTCATAGGTATTATCTTTGATTTTTCCAATGTTGTAATATGGATTACCAACGTAATCTAAAACTAAATCAATTTGAGAACCCAGATTTAGTATATCTAGTTTTCCAATATTAAAATCTGCTATAGTTTGATTAAAATCTGAATAATTTTTAAACTTCAAAGTAGTTAAATCATTAGAGAAATCACCAAATCTAGCATCGAAATTTAGCGATGGATCATTAGTTATTAATGGATCCAAAAACCAGCTATCATTGAAAATTTCCAATACAGTTTCTTGATCTTCATTAGAGCTTTTCAATTGAAATAAACCTGTACCAAAACCATGTTTGTTGAACTTAAGCCATGAAATATGAGTGGAATTGGGAGTTACACCATCTGCTAATTGTGTTTGATTAAGAAAATGTTCAGGTAAAATACGCATATTGAGATCTTGAAAGAAAGTTGCAGATGGTTCGTTTATAGTAGTATTAGGATTCGCATCAATGAATAAATCGATTGTAGTAGAACCAACAATTTCAAAATCTTCTAGCCAACTAAACCAATTAGCTAATTTGTAACAGTAGAGTGAAAAATAGACATCATGAACATCAAAGATTTCATTAGTGAAATTTCCATCTGGATCTGGTTGCCACTTGATACCATCTCTTAAAGTAATTCTCATATGTGTATCATTTAGAAAAACCCAATTCTTAGCTAAATGAGGCCAAATAGTGAAATCTGCATCATAATAAATAAGTGGATCAAGAACAAAATTACTAATGTATTGAGATACTGTATCAGTTTGATTTAAAGGATTAAAGTCATGCCAATAGTCGCTATTTGAAATAATCTCAGAATAATCAGTTTTTCCGGGAATAGAAGCTAGCCAATCCATCTTACCCCAAGATTGTAGTATTCCGTCTTCAGCAGAAAACTCATCTAAATTAATATAGCTAATAGCAAAATCTGTCTTCGTAAATATTGGTATGCAGGGAACGATTCTATCCATTAAATATTGTTGCCAGGCCCAGTAGTGTTGTACACGTTCTTCTGAATCTGGTGGTATTATTAATGCGCCTTCTCGCATATACCATTCATTTATACCTGTTCCCATGTCATCATCCCAGTCCATGCTGGTATGATAGCCAAACATGTTGAGTGACCCATTTTCGTTATATACACCTGTGAAATCAGGATCTCTTTGAGAACCAGTAAATCCCACATAACAAATATCAAAATCTCTATACAGAGTAAGTTCATCAATAAAAGTTGACCAATTTAACAAATGAATATCTAAATTTATCCCTATATGCTCAAGATAAGTTTTCACGTAATTCAAGTATATTGGTCCAAAACCTTCATTATGAGATATTGCCTTTAAATAAAAGATTGGATCAATTGATTTTGTTTCTCTTGATATTAGACATAGTGATCCACCAAGAATAGTCCAAGTTACAAAGAATATAGTAAAAATCTTAGATTTCTTCATTTTACACAAACTCTTTTTCCCAAGCAAGTAATATCTTCTTCCTTTATTCATTTTTCGACTTGTTGCTAATCCTTTATGTTTTCCAATATTTTTCTATCTCTCATTGTTGCCCCACCTCATATTTCCAACTATACCCTTGCTCTTGTATACTGAGAATTCTCACAGTACTCCTTTTCCTGAAAGGCCAAATTTGTTGTTTTTTCAGTTTTCTTATATGTTGTATTGATTTAACAAAACTTACAATCAACGGTATTGGAAAAATAATCAGGAAACCAAACATCAAAAAGTATAAACCAAAACCTGCTCCCCAATCATCTATTTCAGGTGTCCAACCTAGATCGTAACCTGCCTTTGTCATATAATCTCTTGCTTTATCGAGGTCGTGGTTGTAGCGAATAATATTTGGATTATTCCAAACCCCCATTTTTGGATAAAGGGGAGTGTCACTGATAGCGTACTCACCTCTGTGAATAACATCGCTGATTTCAAATCTGTCAAGAGCATAAGCAATGGCTTTTCTTACACAAAGACCTATACTTAAGGTAGTGTCACCTGGAGCAGCATTGCGATTACCAATAACTGGTCTTACTTCCCTCATATTAAATCCGTAGAAACCAAAACTGTATGTTGTATCAGATTGAACTGCAAAGTCTGGATTGGCTACATAATCGTCTCTCTTATCTGAGTGCCAAGTAATACCTATTAGATCTAATTTTCCTGCTTCAAATTCTAAAATTTGGGTTTGCAAATCAGGAATAATTCTAATTCTCAATTGGTGCATTCCATCCCAACCCGAACCAAAACCAAAGCGATCAGCCCAATTTAAATCTGGAACAGCAGTTACAACAGGGTCAAGTCTCCAACAATCAGGTTTTAAAGATAGAATTGTTTCAATACCAGGAGAAAATTCAGTTATTTCAAATAAGCCTGTTCCAAAACAATTTATGGCAAAAGTATTCCAAGATGAGTGAGTAATATCGGGGGTTACACCGTCTGGTAACTGTGTTTGGTTTAGAAAATGTTCTGGAAGAATAGGAGTACTAAGGGTTGATAAAAATGGAGCATATTGCTCTTTTTCCATTGTTGAGGGATTCCCATCAATAAAGATATCCATTGTCCATTGATCTAAAATTCTGATTTCATCAATCCATTCATATTGCTGCTGTTTGTTTGATAGATGTTTCAAGCAATAAAAAGTAAAGTAGACATCATTAATATCAAAGAATTCATCAATAAATTGATCAGCTGGGTCATTTCCCCATTTTACTTCTTGTCTAGCAGTTATTCTTAACCAAGTATTATTTATCATTTCGTAGTTTTCCGCTAAATGAGGCCAAGCTGTTAAATCAGCATCATAAAAAATCAAAGGGTCTAACGTTGAATCACTAATAAAACATGAAGAGCTATCATCTTGGAACAATGGATTAAGATCTGACCAAGCAGCATCAGCTATTACTAATTCATCAGTGCTTATTTGCCCTTCATGTGGTTGAATCCAGTCCATTTTTCCCCAAGATTGGAGTATCCCATTTGTAAAACTATAATCTGTTAGCTTTGACCAACAAGAAACATACTCTCGAGGTGAATAAGTTGGAGCTAAAGGCAAAATTTTGTCCATTAAGTATTGTTGCCAAGCCCAATAATGTTGAGTTCTTTCTTCTGAGTCAGGAGGCATAATTAAGGTGCCTTGCTTCATGTACCACTCATTAATACCAGTCCCTAGTTCTTCATCCCAGTCCATGCTGGTGTGATACCCAAACAAGTTTAGGTTACCCTTTTCATTGTAAACACCAGTAAAATCAGGATCAATACCATTACCATCTAACTCAAGATAACAAATATCAAAATCCCTGAAGGCAATTATTTCACCAACAAAGGTAGGCCAATCTTGGACTATAACATCAATATTTATTCCAATCCTTGCACAGTGTTGTTTGAGGAAGTTACCATAATCCGGTCTAACTCCTCCACCATTTGTCTTGAAAACTAAAGTGAAAAATGGATCAAGTGCATGTGTCCTCTTCATTGTGAATGATAAATTAAGAACACTAAGTAATAATATTCCTAGAAAAAGTAGCCCAATTTTCTTCTTCGAATTTCCCATCTTCATCAATCCATCCAAGATATACTATAGCGAAGATTATACATGAACAATCTCTAGCAAAAGTTTAGAAACAGTTTTTGAACTATTTTTGAGAAAAAATGGATGAAAAATCCGAAAAAATACAATTTTAGCTAAAAAATCACTTATCGCCAATCAAAGTAGACTGATACAACATTTTCGGGAATTGGAACATTCTTCATATTGAAGAGATCTAGGTCAATCTTCTTGCCAAAGAAAAAGAATTTTGCTTTTTTCAATGGTTTCATATCAAAATAAGGAATATATGGAGTTTGCAATCCATACCAACCGAGTTCTTTTGAAGTTTGACACAAATAGTTAGCTAAATCACTTGCTTCCTTTGTATTCAAGCGATGAATGTGAACCATATCTAACCAACCAAACGGAAGTTTGTTCCCCATCCCTGCTAGGACGAATTCCCAAGCTAGCATGAATCCTTTAACCTTACCTTTTTCATCTTCATGAACAACACAATTAACATTGGGATTCTTGAGCATCCATTTGAGGTCCTCTAATTCTGGAACAATTGATACTTGATTTCTTTCAACCTGTTCTTGAATGATATCAAACATATCTGGAACATCTTTCTCTTGATATTTTCTTATTTGTTTAGAGTCTATAATTTTGTATTTTTGATATAGCTTGAAAACCAATTTTTCATACCATCTTAATCTGACCACAGTGGAGACTTTTTCTACATCAAAGGCTTTGATAACAAATTGAGTTAGAGTTACTACTTTATGCATAGGAATATTCAGGTCTCTCGAGACTGCAGTAGAAACATCGATTCCATGTTGCGTGGGTTCATGAAAAGAAAACCCACCATCGTAATCTTTCTCAAGACCAATTTTAAATAATATCTTCCCCATTCCTTTTGCTAAACCTTTCTTTTGATGTTGAGAATGAACACATAACCATGAAGGGATAGCGAATTTGTAGGTTTTACCTGAAATTAAAAGATTGCGAGGGATTGCTCCTAAGAAACCCACAATTTGTTCTGATGGTTTGTGAATTGCTCTGATAAACAAATCCTTGTCAATTGAGGGAGCACCATACATTGTATTAAATGTCTCTTCTGAAAAAGCAACAGATGCTCCTTCCTGTATTGCAGTTTCGTCGCTTAAGAATGCTTGAGTGATCAATTTTGAGAGTTCCTCAAAATTCTTCTTTTCAATAGTAAATTGCTCAATCAGATACTCAGAATCAGTTGAATTCAATTTTCTTACCACAATTTGATGATTTATTCTCATCTTATTAAATTTGCTCAAAAATAGAGGTCAATTTCTGAGACTAGAGCTTTTTTTCCTTTGTTTATTGTAGACATGAAATGATATTGGCAATAGTGTTAGAACGCTAAGAGTAGCAATTAAATCGAATCCAACAACAGAAATCGTGGTAGGCTGACTAGGACAAACTTCTTCCCACTCTGGATATTCAAATGGTTCTCCATTTCCACCAAAATCAATACCAGGACTTCCTAATGTCATCAATTTCCTCGCAAAATCAAGATTGTAACAATATCTAATACTATTGGGATTCAACCATTCATCCAATACTGGATTAGTTGGATGATGTATAATCTCATATTCGTCACCTAATACCACTCTTCTAATCTCTTCGCGGTTAATAGCATAAGAAATAGCCTTTCTTACTAAGAGCCCAATTGATATCCAGGTAAATCCTGGAGCAGGTGATCGACTCCCAATTACTGGTCTTACTTCTCGCATGTTGAATAGGAGAAATTCAAAAGTACTATGATTGTCTTTTTGTGTAAAGAGTGGTAGAATTGGTAAAATATCATCCATCATATAATGCTGCCACTCCCAACAGAGATCTATTCTTTCTTGAGAATCATTTGGAGTCATCTCTAATCCAGTTTGGATATACCACTCATTTCTACCCTCTCCTAGATTTTCATCCCAATCCATACTTGTATGATAACCTGCAAGGTTTAAAGAACCATTTTCTGAAAAGAATACTGGATTAAATGGATTTTCTAAAGTAGAACAAGGAAATTCTAATATTTCAAGGTCGAAGTCTCGAAAAGCAATTAATTCAGCAAGAAAATTAATTTCTGATAGGGCAATAAACTCAATCCTGAGTTGAATACCAATTCTCGCTAAATGTTGTTTTATCAAATTTAGGTAATCCAGATGTTTAATTTTGTAGCATTTTGCTTCTAACGAAAATAATGGATCAATACTCTCAACATTTGGACTCTCTTTACTTATAGTGCTGAAAGAAATAATTAAGATCGATATCAAAAATACAACATTTTTATTTTTCTTAAATTTAGATTGTTTAGACAAATCACGCATCCCTCTTTCGTTTTGTTAAACATAGCAAATTAACTGCTGATAGTAAAGTTATACTTATACAAATTATTTCTAAACTAAAACCTTCTACACTTATTGTTGTTGGATTGTTACCACATACATCCTCCCAATCGGGCCATCTATCATAACCATAGTTACTAGGCATTCCACAACCATACCCAGCTACATTCATATAAGCTCTTCCAACCTGTAAATTGTGACAAAACTTGAAGATGTTTGGATTTAACCAGCTTTTGTTTGTCGGATTTACTGGATGATGGGTAATTTCATAATCGACTCCAAAAACAACTCGTCTTATTTCTTCTCGATTAATTGCATAACAAATTGCTTTTTTTACTGCGAGATTACTTGGTTTAGAAGGATAACCTGGACAAGGATGTTGTCTACCAAGAATAGGTCTCTCTTCTCGAAGATTAAATATTAGTATTTGTAAAGAAGAAGAATCGTTTTTATGAGTAAACAATGGTAAACATGGTAATATATCATCCATTAAGTAAAATTGCCACTCCCAACAAAATTCTTTTTGATTTTGAGATCCATTCGATATCATTTCTGAACCGGTTTGGATATACCATTCGTTTCGTCCGGTTCCTATTTCCTCATCCCAATCCATGCTAGTGTGATACCCAAATAAGTTAAGAGAACCGTTCTCATCATATACACCAGTAAAATCTGGATCTACTCCACCACCTGATAAGCTAATATAACACAAATC
The DNA here is from genome assembly GCA_019894765.1 of Candidatus Heimdallarchaeota archaeon. The sequence continues at coordinate 6,951 of JAGXNT010000070.1, read as the reverse complement.
AAAATCTCTGAAATTTATAAATTCCCCAACAAAAGTAGGCCAATCTTGCACTATTATTTCTAGATTTATACCTAAAGGCACTAGTTGTTGTTTAAGTATGTTGAGTATATCTGGTCTAGTTCCTCCACCATTAGTCTTAGCTATTAATGTAAAGTTGTAATGTACTGAATCTACTTCATTAGTAGTAATACTAGTCCCTAAAGAACATATTATAAATGCTATTATGAAGAGATTCATTGCGTATCTTTTCTTACCTCTCAAACTAAATTCACCCAATGGATATACTGTAAATATAAAGATAAATTTTTCTTATCAATTGATTTCCTTTCTCTTGCTCCTTCTTTTTAACCAGATGGTAGTAGTAAATACGAAAATTATTCCTCCAATGAGAAATCCAATTGGCAAGCTGATCGGAGATATCCAACCTGAATTGAAACCTGCTTTAAACAAATATTCTTTAGCTTTTTCTAAATCATAATTATATCGAATTATATCAGGATTACACCACACATCCATTTTCGAATAAATCGGCCAATCAACGATCACGAAATCCCCGCCGTGAACAATATTATTCATTTCGACTCTATTGGTAGCGTAACTAATTGCTTTGCGAATTGCCAAACCAATGGTCATATTAGGATCATTTGGACATGGTTCACGACTCCCAATATATGGTCTTACTTCTCTCATGTTATAACCAAAGAAACCCATGTAGTATTTTGTGTCAGATTGCATTTCCCATTCCGGATGTTCTTCTATTACATCAATTTTTTCAGGGAAAAGAGAAATATCAGCTAAGTCTATATTCCCTTTCTCAAATTCTTTTATAGAATTAATTTGATGATTAATTATTTTAATTCTTAATTGATGCATGCCATCCCAACCAGTACCAAAACCGAATCTTTCAGTCCAATTTAATGCGGGATCAGCAGTAATTACAGGATGTAATCTCCAACATTCAGGATACAGTGAAAGAATGGTTTCCGATCCTTCATCGATTTGACTTATTTCAAACAATCCTGTTCCAAAACCATGTGTAGCAAAGGTATTCCAAAATGCGTCTGAAATATCAGGTGTTACATTATCAGCCATTTGGCTCTGGTTGAGGTAGTGTTCTGGCAAAATCTCTGTGTTGAGACATGAGAGAAATGGTGCATGCACTTCCTTTGCTTGTGTGCTTGGATCACCATCAATAAAAATATCTATTATGTATTGATCTATGATTTTCATAGAATCTATCCAAGCATATTTTTGTCGATCATTAGAAACTTCTTTCCAACAATAAAATGTAAAGTAAACATCCTGTGCATCAAGGTATTCATTTGGATAAAGCCCATCTGGATCTAGTTGCCACTTTATATCTTCCCTTACTTTTATTCTGAGATGAGTATCATTTAACATTTCATAGCTTTCTGCTAGATGAGGCCAGACACTGAGGTCATTATCAAACCAAATTAAAGGATCCATTATTGCACCGCTTATAAATGCAGAAGCAGAATCATCTTGGTATAATGGATTATGATCAGACCAAGCTCCATCTGAAATAACCAACTCATCGGTACTTACTTGTCCCATATGAGATCCTATCCAATCCATTTGTCCCCAGGATTGAAGTATTCCTTTTGCATAATTATATCCCTCCAAATTTGACCATTGAGCCATATATGATTTCATAGTAAAAGTCGGAAGCATTGGACAAATCTTATCCATTAAATAGTCTTCCCACTCCCAATAATGTTGGATTCGTTCTTCTGAATCGGGTGGCATAATTTGAGTTCCTTGTCTCATGTACCATTCATTAATCCCTCCCAAACAGTCATCCCAATCCATACTAGTGTGATAACCAAACAAATTGAGTGAACCATTTTCATTATAGACTCCAGTGAAGTCTGGATCACCACCACTACCGGATAGACTAACATAAAAAATATCAGCGCCCCAATAAGGATACCCGAAAAAATCCCACCAACCAAGTAGTTGGATATCAAGTTCAATGTTAATTCTTCTCAAATTATCACGTAGTAAATTTAGGTAATCAGGTCTTACTCCTCCGCCATATGATTTAGCTGTTAAAGTAAAGAATGGCTCAAAGGAATCCACCTTTGTTGTTGAAATTAATGCTATATTTGAGCAGCATATTACTATAGTTAATCCAATGAAGATTACTCTCTTTGTTATTTTGTTCATTTTTAAAACCTCATAAAATTCCTTTTCTTGATTTGATAAACCAAGCAGTGGCAGTACATAGAATCAGAATTCCTCCAATAACAGAGATTATTGGCAGATTTATTGCTACAGTTCCACCACAAGGTAGTTCCCATCCAGCTTTATCCATGTACTTTTGTGCTTCGGTAAGATCATGATTGTAGACTATGATGTCAGGATTGCACCAAACACCCCATTTCCTATGGATGGGATGATCTACTATCGCATATTCCCCACTGTGAACAGCATTATTCATTTCTTCTCGATTCATTGCATAAGAAATCGCTTTTCTCACACATAAACCTTGAGTAAATGATGGATCACAGAGAGCAGGTTCGCGACTTCCAATGTATGCTCTTTCCTCTCGCATGTTGTAGCCGAAGAAACCGTATTTCCAAACTAGATCAGATTGTATATCGAATCTAGTATCTGAGCAGAAATGATCTCTCTCATTATCTGGCAAAGAGGATAAACCCATAAGATCAATTTTTCCAGCTTCAAATTCAAGAGCAGCTATTTCTGTTTCAAAGATTGTTCGAATTCTTAATTTCTTTAACCCACCAGAGAAATCCCCGAATCTCGCTTCCCAATTCAGATCAGGATCACTTGTAATAGTTTCATTGAACCACCAACTCTCTGGATTTACTTCTAGATTTGACTCAATTCCAACAGTATAATTCTTGAAACTAAATAAACCCGTACCAATACACTGTGTTGCTAAAGAATTCCAAGATGAATGCATAATATCTGGAGTAATTCCATCTGGTAGCTGCGTTTGATTCAAGAAATGTTCCGGTAAAATGATTGTACTAAGAGCCCCTAAGAAAGGAGCATATACTTCTCTTTCAGGAGTACCTGGATCTCCATCAATGTGAATATCCATGGTCCATTGATCGATAATTTCCATCTCATCAATCCAATCATAGATATGTTGATCATTAGACACTTCTTTCCAACAATACAAGGTGAAATACACATCATGAATATCAAAATACTCATTTGTGAATAGACTATCTGAATCATTGTGCCACTTTATTCCCTGCCTAGCAGTTATTCGAACCCAAGTATCATTTAACATTGTGAAGCTATCAGCTAAGTGTGGCCAAACAGTTTGGTCTGCATCATACCATAGTATTGGATCATAACAGGCTCTTACAATAAAATCTGAAGAGGAATCAGTATAAAATATTGGCATCAAATCAACCCAAGAAGCATCTGCAATAACAAGCTCACTTGTGTTTACTTGACCTGTATGACTTCCTTCCCATGACATCTTTCCCCAAGATTGAAGAATACCTTCTGAGTAGTTATAACCTTCTAGATTCCCCCAATTTGCCATATATGTTTTCGGGTTGAAAGTTGGCTGCATTGGTAAAATTTTATCCATTAGGTAATCTTCCCACTCCCAATAGTGCTGGATTCGTTCCTCGGAATTTGGCGGCATGATTTTAACTCCTTCTCTAAGGTACCACTCATTTCTACCCGTCCCTAATTCCTCATCCCAATCCATTGAAGTATGATAACCAAATAAGTTAAGGGAATCGTCTTCACTATATATACCACAGTAATCGGGAGATGCTGTTTCTACTGTTGTTTCATCCACATAACAAATATCAAAATCTCTATAGACGAGTAATTCACCCACAAATGTTGGCCAATCTTGGATGATTACTTCCAGATTTATTCCGATTCGTGCTAATTGATCCCTCAACATGTATCCGTAATCCGGTCTCTCTCCTCCACCATTCGTTTTGAAAACTAGTGTAAAGTAATATTCACCAACATCTATAGAATCAGTATTCACATAAACACAACTGAATAAAATTAGTGATACAATTGCAATACTAAACCTTTTCTTCATTTAGCTCAGCCATCCATTTCTCCGAGTCTAATGAACTCTCAAATATAATGTAAACCATAAAGGTTTATATAATTTTTCATCCTTAAAGAATCAATTTTTGTCAGTAATTAGCTCATCTTTCATTTTCGTTTCCTTTTCATATTTCTATAAATTATTACTGTTAGAAAACTTATTACAATTACTACAAATAAGCTAACAGTTGTAGCAATTATTGCGACTCTATAATCCGAGAACCAATTTCCTGTTGTTGTTGGTGATGGCGAAAGACCTCCAAGATAACCAGCAAGATACAAGTAGTAATCAGCCAGCTCTAAATTGAAATCATAACGAATGATATTTGGATTATTCCAAATGCCTAGTGCAGGAGGTATTGGTGTGTATGAAATAACATTTTCTCCCCCATGAAGAGCATTATTTATTTCCACCAGATCTATGGCATAAGATATTGCCTTTCTTACAGCTAAACCTTTTGTTATAGATGGAGCATTTGGACATGGATCTCTACTACCAATATGAGGTCGGTTTTCTCTCATGTTATAAGCTATGAATGAAAATGTGTGCTGCAATTTGCTTTGTACATCAAATCTGATGTCTGATAAATATTCATTTCTTTTGTCTGGATTCCAAGTAACAGAATCTATATCAACTCGCCCAGCTTCAAATTCAAGGAGCGAAGTTTGCAAATCCGGTATTATTCTTATTCTTAATTGATTTAATCCTCCTGAAAAATCTCCGAACCTTCTATACCAGTCAAGTTCTGGATCACTTGTAAGAGTGGAATTTAATCTCCAACAATCAGGATTTATAGTTAAATTTGTCTCATATCCCTCAATGAACTGGTCAATTTCGAACAAACCGGTTCCAAAACTATGATTTCCGAAAATATTCCAAGACGCATGGGTTTCATCTGGAGTCACCCCATCAGCTAGTTGGGTTTGGTTAAGGTAATGCTCAGGCAATATTAGTGTTGTAAGAGCTGGCAAATATAGAGCATCTGGTTCGTTTTCTGCAGTCTCTGGATCACCATCAATAAATATATCTAATGTATATTGATCAATAATTTTCAGGTCTTCGATCCATGCGTAGGAATAAAAATGTTGATCACTTTCTCTTAAACAATAGAGAGTAAAGTAAACGTCCTTTATATCTAGATACTCATTTGTGAAATTCCCATCAGGATCAGAAGCCCATTTTATTCCTTCTCTTAGATTAATTCGTATATGGGTTTTATTAATATGAGCGATGCTTTTAGCAAGATGTGGCCAAGTTGTCAAATCTGCATCATACCAAATGAGAGGATCCATACAGGCACTACTAATAAAATTGGATGCCGTGTCATCTTGGGTGAGTGGATTCAAATCACTCCAAGCAGCATCTACTATAACTAGTTCACTTGTGTTCAATTGACCTGTATGTGAACCATCCCAAGACATTTTACCCCACGACTGTAAAACACCAGCTCTATAATTATAACCATTAAGATTACTCCAATGCGCTTCATATGCTTTATGGGCAAATGCTGGTAATTGAGGACAAAGATTATCCATGAAGTAATTTTGCCAATCCCAGTAGTGTTGAATTCTTTCAGGAGAATTTGGTGGAATGATTTTTGTTCCCTCTCTCATATACCATTCGTTTTTTCCTGTACCTAAGTCTTCATCCCAATCCATTGATGTGTCATAACCAGATATGTTCAAGCTTCCATTCTCGTTGTACACACCTGTAAAATCGGGATCTAGTCCTCCTCTGGATAATCCAATATAAGTTAGGTCAAAATTTCTAAAAAATAATAATTCGCCAATATATGTTGACCAGTCTACAACACGAATATCCAATTGAATGGCAACACGAGCTAGCTGCTGCTTAAAGAAGTTAAAGTAATCTGTTTGTTGGTGAGCTAAAGCTTCTAATGTAAAATGATATGAAGCTGCTTCTGTTTTCAATGGATGGATTACAGTAATATTAGCAGCAAATATAGTAATTATTATTGAAATTACCATGGTGTTTTTTCTAAAACCCCTCAATTTCACTACCTAGTTTAGTGTTGTTTTTTCTTGCTATTTACTTTTTTGTTGAAAAATTTAACAAAAGCTTACTATAACTACTAAAATTTCAAAAAATGAAAAATTAAGAAACTAACACATTAGCATTATCAATTGTATCAAATTACAGTATTTTATAGGTAGAAGTAATTCTTTTGAATTAATAATACTTACAATATATGAGGTAGAAAAAATTGGAAATGATGGAAGGAATTCTCACGAGAAGAAGCATTCGTAAATTTACTGATAAACCGGTTTCTAAGGAGGATATCAACGATCTTTTAAAGGCAGCTATGCAAGCTCCCTCTGCTGGAAATAATCAACCCTGGCATTTTGTTGTTATTGATGACCGTAAAATCCTTGATAAAATACCCGAGTTTCATCCTTACTCGGAAATGCTGAAGGAAGCTCCTATTGCAATTTTAGTATGTGCTAAAGTCACCACAGAAAAATATTGTGACTACTGGGTTCAAGACTGTTCAGCTGCAACCCAAAATCTGCTGCTTACTGCTCATGCAAAAGGTCTGGGTGCTGTTTGGTTAGGAATTTACCCAATTCAAGAACGTGTTGTTGGAATTACAGATATATTGGGTCTCCCATCTGATATACTTCCACTTTCACTGAATGCTATTGGCTATCCAGCTGAAAAGAAGGAACCAGCTGATCGGTTCAAGGAAGATAGAATCAGATATAATAAATGGTGATTGTTTAATTCACCATTTTTTTCTTTGCCGACACCAACGGTTTATTAAGTTATTTTTGTACATATTTTTACTTGGTTCCTATTAACAAATGGTGTTTGGGGTAAACTATGAGCGTGAAACTAATTCTTAATACACCGGA
>JAGXNT010000069.1 GCA_019894765.1 Candidatus Heimdallarchaeota archaeon | reverse complement strand
GTCAATTATTGTTCAATTCTGAGAGTGTTTTGTTTTAGTTCGTCTAATGAGAACTATTACAAACACAGTTACAAGGAAACTTGAAATCAATATAGGAGAATTTATTCCGAGTTGATGGTAAGTGTTGCCATTAATATTTTCAAGTTCTACTACAGATATTGTTCCAGAAGAGTTTGTTTCCCTGTATGACATAATCCCATCAGTACTAAACCTAAGGATATAGCTAGAACCATCTTGTTTAGTGCAATTAATACCATACCCAGCATAAATTGATTCATAAACTGCCCCTGGACCATGAATTTCATTTGTTTCAAATAAGTCAATGTAATCTGCTATTTGGGTTCCAGCAGTTATGAATACTGATGAGAAAAAGTAATCGGGATTTTCTGTTTTCTTAATACATTCAGCAAACTCTTTTATGACTTGTAATTAGGGAAAAGTTGATTGAAAAATTCTATAGATCGATTTTTGCTTTCACGTCATAATGTTTGGATCGCTCATCAAATCGAGACAATAACTTCCTTGCCTTAGGTGGAACAACAGCTGTTTCATAATCTTCTCCAGCAAAAGATCGTACATCATCTAGGGAGCTAAACCACATTATCGTCACAAATTCCTCTTCATTCTCTAGTTTTCTCCTAAAAAGTTGAATTCCTTTGTAACCCTTTATCTGGCGTCCCCCAATATCACTAAAAATCTCATTTTTTAGAAGTGACTCATATGCATCCGCATTTTCATGGTTAGTATATCCATACCAAATCCTACTTATCATTACAAACTACCTCTTAGTGATAATATAATAGATTGAGAAATAAAAGAAATATGTTAATTATTTACCTAGAAGAAATCTGTTATCTTCTTCTGTTTGAGAGTATCTGTCAATAGCCTACTGTTCTCTATCCAAGTATTTAGTGGGATGTGTAATTTTCCTTTGATGTGTCCCAGAACTTCATTAAACGTGTTGAATTTCTCTGGTTTTTGTTTTAGTGCATGTCTCACGTTCTCTCGAACATTCCATACCCCTACTGGCATGATGTATCCTGGTCGAATCTCTCTCAGAATTATTACTCCTGCTTGTCTTCTTTCCTTCATGAGCAACTCATTTACCGCTAATCTGGCTGCATAATAGCACCCACCAATCTTTGCATAGGTGGTTCGTCCACGATAATCTTCCCAATCACCAAAAATATTGATGTTTTGATCAAATGGATTCCAAATTGTTCCTGGATACCACGCTTCCATGGTTTCATATTTCCATCCTTCTGGCATCATAACAATTTGAAAACAGTTATCCAGATAATTGCTTTCATACACTCGAAACTCGTTTATCGTGGGATATTGTTTTATGTCATGTATTCGCTCCTTTGATAGCATACTGTCAACTGCAGTAATGCTCCATCTTGTGGGAACTAGACGTCTATTCCCTTTCAAACCGAAGGAGCCAACTGAAAACGCTCTTTGTATAGCCGATACTCGTACTTTGTTTTTGTATAAACTTGAAACTGCATCTGCAGCTTTCAGATCGGTGTCATAGTAAGCTTTCTCAAGATGTCGTTCTGCTTTTACGTTTCCACCAACCTGTATATTCTTAATCATCGCTGAAGGACCCATGGGTTGCACATCAGCATTTAGTGCAAAAGTCGAATTGGGTTTTGATTTAAACGATAAATCTATGTCAACTGAGCGATCAGCAATTCCCAATAATCGAGTGTCATCTAGTATTCGTCCCCCTTGCTCTGGCTTTTTAACATTCACACGGTATTTTCCTCTAACTAACTTGAAACGCATATCAACAATTTCGTTAAACGATTTTCCAAACCAATCTTCGGGAGCGTCTAAATGACTGGTATCTCCTTGCTCAGGAGGAACAAGTGGACCGGCATACACATAAGGATACCCAATTCTCCCTACAAAAACTCCCGGAGGAGAAGCCCCTTCTAGTGCATCGCGATCATACAGCGGCTTTATCTTTAGGTAGGAGCGAATCCTTGTTATCAGCGGGCAACTTCTTTTCCCACAAAGCATTTTCCCTCCTTTACAAATACTGCATCTATTTGAAGCTCCAACTGAAGTTTGTATCTCAGGCATATCTAGGTCAGAAGCCACCTCAGCTGTTTTCACAGCTTCCGCTAACCATGGGATAGTTTTTCCAAATCTTCTAACTACCTTTGGTTCTTCACTTTTAGACACACTTTTGCGCTCCAACTATCACTTATGTCATTGAAATTATCTTTTTAATGCCAAGTAGGGAGATTGACGAAAGTAATTTGCCAATCGCTATTTTCTCAATTTTAAAAGAAGTATTTTATTGGTAAACATTGGATTACTTATTGTAAATTGAGGTTATAAAACATGATTAAACGAGAAACTGAAAGATTAGTCTTACGAAATTTTACTCCTGATGATTGGGAAGCCATGCTAGAACTCTCTCAGCAATATGAACAGACTGACATGGCACAATATGATCAACAATTTCCTCAAACAGTAGAAGGGATGAAGGAAGCCGTCGTATGGCTTAGTAGTGGAGATAGTTTTGCAGCTGTAGTATTAAAATCAAATCAAAAGATGATAGGTCTAGTCCAATTTCAAAGAAAGGAAAAGTTTACTTCTGAAGTTGTTCATGGTTTCGGTTACATTTTCAATTCAGATTACCATGGGAAAGGTTACGCAACAGAAGCTTGTAGAAATGTCCTTGTATATCTTTTTGATGAGTTAAAAATAGACAAATGTATAGCTGGAACTGCTGCTGTTAACACAAGTTCTCGCAAATTGCTTGAACGATTGGGTTTCAAAAAAGTGAATCAGAAAACAGCTCATTTTCGTGAAGACTCTGATGGAAATCCCATCGAATTCCAGACTACTGAATATGCTTTAACTGCTGCTGATTGGAAAGCAGTTAATAATCAGTGATAAGAGTTTTAATAACTGGAACAGCAACTATATTCCAGTTAATTGATGGTTTACACATTGAGTTTTGACTATAGTTCTTTGTTTGTTCAGGTTACTAAACCTCGTTCAAAATTAGCTCGAAAGTTACAAAAATTAGGTATGAATTTAGAATCACTCGAAGAAGAGGGCAATATTGATCGTTATGTTATTAGTAAGCGTCTTGTCATAGAACGGAGAACTGGGTGTACCTTACTACAAGGCATTATGGACAAAACATTATTTGTTAGTGCAGTTGACATGCGAGAAGATTATGAAATCCCTATTCTAATCCTCGAGGGAGAAGTCAACTACAAGTATACTCAATTTAGTCCACAAGCCGTTCGTGGGGCATTAACTTCCATGATGATCGAATATGGGATTAATGTTTTATCTACTGCTAATCTTGAGGAAACAGAAGCAATAGTTACTATGATCGCTAGGCAAGAGCAAATCGGTGTTCCAGAGATTTCTTTCGTTCCCAAAAGAAAAGCAGTCGGTATTGATGACATGCAACGAAGGATCATTGAGATGTTTCCCGGGATCGGTCGAGTGAAAGCAAGAGAAATCTTACAATTCTTCGGCAGTGTGAAACGTTTCATTACTTCTACCCCACAAGAAATCTCTGCTATGAAGGGACTTGGACCAAAGAAAGTGGATCAAATTCTGAAAGTAATTAATGCTGATTATTCTGGTATTGATTTCGAAAAAGACCTGGAAGATGCCATTGAGTTTGACCCAAAACTACTCTTTTCCCAACCTGTTCAGCTTCTCGCTAAGCAACACTACATTTTCTCTGAAGAAGAGCAACGTCATTTCATTGACATGGTCTACATTGATGAACTTGCTAAGGAAATTATCATTGTTGAATTAAAACGAGGGATTTTATCAGCTGAGCACGAAAAACAATTGCTAAGGTATCTTGAGAATGCTAATCAATCTCAATTAATGAAAGATTACATCGATCAAGGTTTTACAATTAGGGGATTATTGGTAACCTTTGAAGAGTGTGAATATAACACTACAAGTAAAGACATCAGTGCAACAGTTATTGATAAAGAAGAGATAAGAACAATTCTAAAGAAACTCCGAAAAATCCGACAACAAGAGCTTCTTAGCTAAATGAATAGCTTTCAATTTCATTTGAAGGAATTAATCAAATGGCAGTATAAGATTTTTGCATTTTGGGCACACTTCATTCTCTCTTAACCATTCCATGAAGTGTTCTTTGTGAAAGAGTTTATCACATTTCAAGCATTGAACAACTTGTGTTTTTTCTTCTAAATCTAAAAGACAAATGGAACATTTTTTCTCTTGAGAATCAGGAGAGTATTTCATTACTGTAAGTCTTAATTCTTCTAAATTCTCATTTCCTATTGGGGTTTCTAGCTGATTAACCATCCAAGTTATTCGTGCTTTCCTAGCTCTGTTATCATTTATTTTTATAATTGTAAAAGCAACTAACACAGTAAGAAAAATTCCACTCCCAATTATTATTGGTAACATGAATTTAACGTAGTTGAAAGGAAAATCACGAGATGGCCAAAAAATAGTAAGTATTGTTGTTAAT
>JAGXNT010000068.1 GCA_019894765.1 Candidatus Heimdallarchaeota archaeon | reverse complement strand
CTGCTTCTTCGTAGGTCATTTTTTTATTACAGGATAAACAAACCATCAAGTTACTATTGCCATGTAATTCTGCTAGTAGATCGGGTTTTATTCCTGAAATGAGGTGTAATCCATCAACATTCTGTGTGATTAAGAATTTCAATAAACCCAAATTTTGTAGTTCCACTAATGCAAGATGACCACTGTTTGGCTGTACTTCACTCCAAGATTTTTCCATTTTTGGAGGTGGAAGGCCTTTATCCCTTCTCGTCCAAACTCCTTCGGGTCCTCTAAAATCCGGAATGCCTGATTCGGTGCTTATTCCAGCTCCTGTGAATGCTACTAAATGTTTAGAATTGGCAACCCATTCAGCAATTTGATTGATTTTTTCTTCTAAACTTAATTCATAGTATTTACTCATAGTGTTCAAGCTCTTTCAAACAGCTAATTAAACATTCCCAAATCATGAAAAAGAGTTACTAATTTGGGTTTTTGGGGAAATAGTTTATATGTTTAAATTCCAAAAAATAGAACGAAATTGTGTATTGAATAAGGAGAAAAGGATTTGATAAGACCAAAAATAGGCTTTCTCTTTGATGTGGATGGTACTCTAACTACTTACCACGCGAATGACTCTGTTATTGATTTGCTTATAATTAATGATCTAGAGCTGATTCGGAGAAAGAATTTTCCAATTGGTCTAGTAACTGGTAGAAGTGTCGAGTGGGTCCGCAACCATTTTTTCAACCATGTAAATGATACATTGAAAGAATATATTCCAATATTTGGTGAATTCGGACTCGTTAATTTTTACCATGGCAAAAAAAATCGAAAACGAATAGATAAAGAAACCAGGAAATTACTGAAAACTGTAAAGCAAAAATGCTGTGAAACAATTTGTGAATATCGAGAGCTAGAACTATATGAAGATTATGTTCAACCTTCTGAAAGAAAGCTATGGATTGAACCTAAAGAAATTATGATTACTTTTCGAACGTTACCTCTTTATGGCATTACTACTGAGAAACTAATGAAGATTATTGAACCTATAGTTGAAGAATATGCTAATGAACTAAAGGTAATTCCTAATCCTTATGCTGTAGATATTCTACCAGTTAATACTAGTAAAAAAACCGCAGCGGAAAAAGCTATTAGAACTTTAGATAAAGAGAAAGCAGTTACTAAGTGGTATGCCTTTGGTGATTCAGAAACAGACCAAGAGATGGGTTATGCGAAAAATGTCGATGTGAAATTTTACAAAATCCCACGTGGAGTCACTCGAGAAGCACATCAAATTATACAGAGACTCTTAGCTGGAAGCCCTGAGTAAGGTTAATTTTTATCCTATAACAAGATTAGCGAAAAATGGAAATCAAACTTATAATGAAAGCCATGACTGATATTAGAAATGAAAGACTGGCAATAAAGAAACCAATGAATCTCTGCTTTTCTGCAATGCGAGCTGAATCAATATTTGTCTTAACCATATCTCTAATGATTTCTGCTAAGTTCATGAGAATATCATCATCGATTGCTCTCATTCGTTGTCTTGTAAGTGGTTTTTGTACATTTCTCATTCGACGCATTTGTTCATGAATTCCACCTGTATAAATTGCGTTTATAAGAGTCTGTTTAAACTCTAAAGGTATCCAGCCATCACAGAAAACCATAACACTCCTAACACTGAGACGAATGTAATGTTCTTTAAAACTAAACAAACTGAACCATTGACCTCTTTCAGGCAGAGTATAAGTCAAGGTAGTACTAGGAATAGAAAAAATCGGATCAACAGATAGTTTTTTTGAGGCTTTGATTTCTTCTTTAATCATTTTAACACCGTTACGAACGATAATTAGTGGATAATAGAAAATCTCGTTTATTTCCCAAGGTTTCTCGCCAATGCCTTCTGCATCTTCTACGCTAACTTTTGTTCCTTTCAAATCTTCAAATACAAACTTCAAATCACGTAAAATATCATCTCTATGTGCTTTTAGTTCAAAGAAATCCTCAATCCCTATTGTTAGTCTTATGATCAGTCGTCTATTATAAAAACCAATTAGAGGTGATCTTCGTAAGTCAATATATGAGTCGTAAGATTCAATTTCTGCGAGTTTAAATGATTCTTCTAAATGAGGCATATCTATTTCCTTGATTTTCCCCTTTACAAAGAAGTCTTCTTTGGGCATGTATTTTTTAAAAGCTTCGAGTATTTTTGCCCAAAGTTCGTTTAGTTGTCTTTGGGATAGATTTGAAACAGGCATACCATAATCAAATAAAGCTAATATATACCAAGCAACGTAATCAGATTCCTTTCTTTTCAAATCATGGTCACCCTAGAACTTTGTAATACTATTACTCTATCTTCAACTATTTAAAACTATAAGGAAATCTCTAATCAATGATTTTCTTTTCCAAGTAATAAAGTAAAATACTTTCTTTTCCTTCCACAATCTTATCCTTTATCAGACAATTAAAACCTTGAAACTCTATCATGTTCTCTAATAAAGCTAAATTCGTTTTAGATGAAACGACAAGATAACAACAACCACTATTTTTTAGGTAAAAGGGTAATGCATTAAGAAATGGTTTAATTACATCCAAACCATCTATGCCACCTGACCAGGCTTGTTCTAGGGAACCAAAATCCTTCACAGGTAAATATGGAGAGTTAAACAAAACTAGGTCAAAAAACTGAGAGTATTTTTTACTAAGTAGTGCATTGAATAAATCCGAATTTATAACCTCAAGGTTAGCTGAATTTCGTTTCGCGTTTTTCTTGGTACTTCTTGCAGCAATAGGATTAATATCTATACAGAAAAATTCAGTTTTTGGAAATTTTTTTGATAAATAGATTGACACATAACCAGATCCAGAACCCACTTCCAGAACTTTTTCATTAGTTAAATCTAGAACATTTTCTGCTAATAGAAAAGAATCCTCTGCGGGATCATAGACATCAATTGGTATTTCTAATGATAGACCATCTATTATCTTTTGCATGCAACATTTCATCCATTTCTTCTTATTTTAGCAGATCTAATTTCTTTGTTGCTTGTAGAAATTCCATGAGTTCACCTGTTGTTACAACTAAATCATCTACTGATAATTCTCTTACTCTGCTGTTTGCAAAGCTTAAGCTATTATCTAATTGTTTCTTGAATGCAAATCTTTCTTCTTTTGGAATGATTTTTTTGAAGTAATCATATAAAACAGAACAAACGAGTTTGTTTTTTGTATTGAAAAGAACTCTCGAGGTAAGTCGATAGTACTTCTTTGATATTGGTAGTTCCTCTTTCTTCGGTTTTATTTGCACTAGTGCACTATCAACTTTTGGCATGGGGAAGAAGTAGTTTCGTGGTACTCTCTCAAGTATCTCAACCTCAGCTTGAAATTGTAGATTTGCGGACAAACGAGAATAATCATCAGTTCTTGGTTTTGCAACCATTCTTTGAGCGAATTCATATTGATACATAAAGACTGCTAACTCAAAATCGTAATCAAGTATCTTGAATGTAATTGGAGATGAGATATGATATGGTAGATTTGCTATGAATTTATTTGCTTTGGGAAAATCAAGTTTTAAAGCATCACCTGAGATAATTGTAACATTATCATGTGAGTGAAATTTTCTTGTGAGATATTTAGCCAAGTTCCTATCATATTCTATAGAATACACTGTTCCAGCAGATTTTGCAAGCTCTTCTGTGAGAACACCTGTTCCTCCACCTATTTCTAAAACCACATCTTCTTCTGTAAGTTTTGCATAACCGATTTGTCGAATGAGAACATCTTTGTTAATCAAGAAATTCTGACTCAAACTTTTTTTTGGAGAAATTCCAGCTTGAATTAAAGCATCTCGAGTCTTTATTATTAATTCACTCATATCAAATAATCATAAAACGCTAGCTAATTATAAGACCTTTGAACAATCAGCAAATCAAATGAAAATTCTAACAACATTTGATTAAGTAAAAGTATTAAAAAAAAACAAAAGATGGTAAGTAAAGAATTACTTACCTTTTGTGAGTTTTACTTGGAAGATACTTTGACTTTTGCAGCTTCTTCCTCTTTGAGTGGTCTACGTAAGACTTTTCCGACTGGACTGAGAGGTAATTCTTTTCGATATTCGAATTCTTTTGGTACTTTATATGGGGCCATGATATTCTTACAGTATGCTTTGAGAGTTGCATGATCGTGTTCTGGTGCGCCTTCAGCAGCAACTATTACTGCTCGAATAACTTCATTTAGACTTTCATCTTTAAATGGAATTACAGCAACCAGCGAAATATCTGGATGGTCACATAAAGCAGATTCAACTTCTAAAGGCCAAACTTGATAGCCAGAGGTAAAAATACAATCTTTCAAACGATCAACGATTGTAAAGAATCCTTTCTCGTTCATTCTAACAACATCTCCGGTTTTTAGCCAACCGTCTTTTGTAAAAACATTCGCTGTTTCCTCAGGTTTTTTCCAGTAACCTTTCATTACTTGTGGTCCTTTAACTAAAAGTTCGCCTTCTTTAGTTAATCCATCGTCATCGAATTCCTCTGGAATATCTTTACCAGTGTTTATGTCAATGATTTTAGCTTGAGTGTTTGGTATTGGAAGACCTATGCCAATTTTTCGAAGTTTAACATCAAGTGGATTAACATGAGTTACGGGTGAAGCTTCTGATAATCCATAACCTTCAACAAGTAAGGCACCAGTTTTCTTTTCGAAATCGTCCATTACACTTGTATGTAGTGCACTTCCACCAGATATACCACATCTTAATGAAGACCAGTCATAATCAGAGACTTTAGGGTGTTCTGCAATTTTTTGGTATAATGTTGGAACAGCCATGAAGAAATGTATCTTATGATCTTGGACAGTTTTCATAACTTCTTCTAGTTTTCTTGGATCAGGAATGAGTGATATACTACCTGCAATACTCATAGGCCATATGAAAGCAGTTGTTAAACCAAAAATGTGTGAAAGAGGTAATGATGCAAGATTGGTACTTTGAACACCAGGAATTTGACCACCAATCCATTCCATCCAATAGTCTAAAACAATCGCTTGGGATAAAAGATTGTAGTGAGTTAACATTGCAGCTTTTGGTGTACCTGTTGTACCACCAGTATATTGAAGGGCTGCCAGATCCTCTATTGGTTTCATTTTTACTTTAATGTCTGTTTCGGCTCCATTTTTCACAAGGTCTTTATATATTAAATCCTCTTTGCTTGGTTTTGGATTCTTCCTTGCAATGACATTTTTGTAAAGGAATCCCTTTATTGGGCTTAAAGCATCAGCAACTGAAGATACAACCACATGCTGTAGTTTTGTCTTACTCTGAATTGGTCGAACTCTATCTAAGAACAAATCATGTGTGATCAAAATTTTTGAACCACTATCTTTCAATTGGAATTCTATTTCCTTTGATGAGGCAAGAGAACTTAATGCAACAATGACCCCTCCTAAGGAAAGGACACTCAAGTAACTATGAACATATTGAGGACAATTAGCCATCAATATTGCTACGCGGTCACCTTTTTTAACACCGAGCTCTGACAAAGAATTAGCCAATTTTTTGACTATTCTGGCTGATTCTTCATAAGTAGTCATTTTACCTTGGAAATAAAGAAAAGGTGATTTCCCAGCTTTTTCAACTGAATCGAAAAACAAGCTTGATAAACTCTTGTCTTTTGGAATATCAATCTCAGCGGGTATTTTTGAATGATATAGTGTTTGCCAACGAGCCATAATTATTATCTCCTGTGAGATTAGAATATGTTATATGAGATAACTCTACATATATTTCTATCCCCATCTAATAAAGGAGGATTTTTAAATATTCTTGTTTTCTAAGGACAAAATTCCTAAAAAATATTGAGTAAAAAATGGCAATTATTTGGTTATTTCTGATTCAAAAATGTCTAAAATTCTTTTACTCGTATCTGTAAAGCCATATAGTTTATCATCAAATTTGATCTTCTTGGTTGTCATTAGCTCTACTTTTTCTTTGATTTCTGATGGTTCAGCAAGGACATTTCCTCCTGCTTCAATTGTCTCCAACCACTCAGTTTGCTCTCTAACAGTTACACAAGGTATTTTATGCCAATATGCTTCCTTTTGAACTCCACCAGAATCAGTTATCACTGCTTTAGCTTCTTTCAATAATTTTGTAAATTCAAAAAATCCAATTGGTTCTATAAATGAGATTTTTTCTGAAAATATGTCCAACTTACCCAGTTCTTCTAACTTCTTCTTAGTTCGTGGGTGTAAAGGTAAAACAACTTGATGTTTAAGAGCACCCAGGTTTTGCATGATAGTAGGTAACCTTTCAGACGTAGTATTTTCCGCTCTATGAATAGTGGCAAGAATATAATTATTGGGAATATCAGTTCTTTTAGGAACCGCATCTACCTTATCCTCGACTAAATGAGCAATTTCAAACATGGTATCACCCACATAATAGACTCCATCTTTAATACCCTCTTTTTTCAGATTTTCAATCGCAATTTGAGTTGGACAAAATAGAAAATCAGAGCAATGATCAGTTAAGATACGATTTATTTCTTCAGGCATTCTTCTATTAAAACTTCTTAAACCTGCTTCAAGATGAGCAACTTTAACATGTAGCTTAACTGCAGCTAAGGCTCCGCCTAAAGTAGAATTTGTATCTCCGGGAACAACAACGATATCTGGTTTTTCTTTCAGAATTACTTCTTCTGTTCGTTTAAGGATCTCTCCGGTTTGTTCCCCATGTAAAGCAGAACCTACTCTTAAATTATAATCTGCAGATTTAACATCCATTTCCTTGAAGAAGACATCAGACATATTGATATCATAATGTTGACCAGTATGGACTAAAATATGTTCATGTTTTGATTTGTTGAAAACCTCTACAATTGGCATCATTTTAATAAAATTTGGTCTTGCTCCAACAATAGATATAATTTTCATTTCGTTTTGTTCTCCAAGGGTAAACATTTACTTATTATGATTTCTTCATATAAATTCTATTTCTTTACTACTATAACAATAACTCTGAGACTATTTTTGGTGATTTTTGAATATGTTTTGTAGAAAAAAATAAAAAAGAACCGAAAACAATGGTGTATGATTATCTTGTCACATTTCAACACAAATAGAGTCTTAGCAGTTATACCTGCACGTAATGAAGAGAATGCTATATGTAGAACAATTAATGGACTCTTATCTCAAACCAATCCACCAGAACTAATAATCATTGTTGATGATGGCAGTAAAGATAAAACTGTCAAGAAGATCCGTGAGATGAAGTATAAGCAAGTTGTTGTTCTCGAACGAAAAGATCGAATTGGTGGACCAAGCTTATTAGGAACTCCATTAATGGCTCAAACATTTAATGTTGGTTTTAAATATATCAAAGACAAGAAAATTTCATATGACTATATTATGATTTCAGGAGCTGACTCATTATACAAAAGTAATTACATTGAAAGTCTGATTTCTGAATTTAATAAAGATGAACAACTAGTGGTTGCCTCTGGAAAACATGTTAATGAGCAACTAAATCCTGATCATGTTATGGGATCTGGAAGAATTATTAGTAAGAAATTCTGGGAATATTATGGTGGAGAATATCCATTTCCTTCATATCTTTGGGAGAGCGGTATTATTTATACAGCGCAAATGCATGGACTTAAAGTAAAAAGCTTCAGCTCTATTAAATCTATTACTTTACGACAAGGTGGTACCAATATTGACATGTTTTTATACGGATACATACTTCGTGCAATAAAATATCCTTTCCTAATTACAATTGGTCGAGCTTTTAAGATAGGATTAAAAAATAACTTTAGACAAACTATTCGCTTTCTTGCAGGTTATTTTGTTAAACCCAAACAAAGATTTCAAAAAGATCAAGAAATTAGTCAATATTTAGCAGAATCATTTTTACAAAGGAAAATAAAATCAATTATTAATAAAATACTTAGTTGAATTTAGAAAAAGATAAAATAACTCTTGATTAAGAGTTAAATACAAAATTACCTTCCTGTGATATTATGAAGTTAAACAAATTCGGAAAAGTCTTGATTCTTGCTCCTCATACAGATGATGGAGAATTAGGTTTAGGTGGATCTATTAATCACTTAATAGAAAAAGGAAATGATATTTACTGTCACGCATTTTCAAACGCAAGTAAATCTTTACCAAAAAACCTACCAAAAAACATCCTTGAAGTTGAATTCAATAATGCGATGAAGATACTAGGTGTACCAAAAGAAAACCTAACAATTCATCCTTATGAACTCAGAACATTTACTTATCACCGTCAAGAAATATTGGATAGATTGATAAAAATAAGAGATGAAATAAAACCTGATCTAATTTTTCTACCATCATCAACTGATTTTCATCAGGATCATCAAGTTATAGCTCAAGAAGGATTACGGGCATTTAAAAAATCATGTATTTTAGGATACGAACTTCCTTGGAACAATATTACTTTCCCGACACATTGCTTTATAGTACTGAAAGAAAAACACATTGAGAAAAAAATAGAAGCCTTGTCTTGCTATAATACTCAAAAATATCGAACTTATCTAAATCCTGAATTTATCCGTTCACTTGCTATAACCCGAGGAACACAGATACAAGTAAATTTCGCAGAAGCCTTTGAAATGAGCAGGTGGGTATGGGATTGACGAAGAAGAAACTCACTGTTTTAGTTACAGGTTCAGATGCTCCAGGATTTTCCAGTATTGTTCGATCACTTAAGGCAAGTAAATATTCACTGAGGTTGATTGCTACAGATTGGAAAGATAATTTGATAGGACGATTTTTTGCAGAGAAAACGTATGTGCTACCAGATAATAAGAGTGAACATTTTGCTACAGAACTATTAGAAGTGTGTCTTAAAGAAAAAGTAGATGTAGTTTTACCAATCAGAACTGATGACCAAATATCACTCGCACAGAATTTGAAGCAGTTTGAGGATAATAATATAATTCCCACAATTATTACTCCTAATCCAAAATTAATGGATATTGTTGTTAATAAGAGAAAACTCCTTGAATATCTAAAAGAAGTAACGAAAATATCTGTTATGGATTATTATGTGGCTACTAAATGGTCTGAACTCGAGAAAGCGTTGGATTTACTTGGCTATCCAGATAAACCGGTAGCGATTAAACCTTCACACGCAACTGGAAGCAGGGGTTTTAGAATACTAGATAAGTCTCGAGATAAAAGAAAAATTTTCTTTGAAGAAAAACCATCAAGTATGTTCGTTACTCCTGATGATTTGTATGAAATACTTGGTGAAAGTTTTCCTGAAATGCTTGTAATGGAATATCTTGAAGAACCAGAATATACTGTTGATATTCTAAGTTACAAGGGTAAAACATTTGGAATTATCCCACGTCGGAGATTGAAAATGTTAGGTGGGATTACATCAAAAGGGATAATCGAAGAAATGCCAAAAACTGTGAATAACGAAATCAAGAAAATTGTTGAATCATTCGGATTTAGTTACAATGTAGGTATGCAGTATAGACGTAAAAGAGATGAGAAGGAGATTTTTCGTTTAATAGAAATAAATCCACGATTACAAGGAACAACAATTATTTCAGTTGCAGCTGGTATAAATATACCCGAATTAATGATTGATATGGCATTAAAGCAATTTGATTTTAATTTTAAATTAGAAATCAATTACGGATTATTAATGGAACGAACTTACTTTGAATTATTCCAAAAGAATGATGAAATCTTTCCTTTAGAAAAAAAAGAAACGAGAAATGATATAAATGAATGATTCAATTAATTTTTCAAAGACATTGGTTATTCTTGATTTTGATGATACGTTAATGACAAATAATGCAAAGCGAGATTTAATTGAAGCAGATATTATAAGTAAAATTCAAAAGCTAAGAAAATTGGAATGCAGTTTCTACATAAGCAGTAGAAATCCAACATATCTAGTAAAAGCAATCCTGGCTGAGCATAAAATTGATGTATTATTTACTGAAATAATCGCTGATTACCGTCCAAAGAAATATCATATCTTGAATATTTTGATGGATTTAAACAAAGAAGGCAAAAAACCTGAGCTAATTTTATTTATTGATGATCACAATGAAAATTGCAAATCTGTTAAAGAAATTAAAAAAGAAATCGAAGTAAGTCTATTGGTTATTCAATACAAAAATGACAATATTCATAATTTGAAATCAATATTTACTAGTCTAGAAAAAGGTGATGTGGAAAAATTAAAGGATATCAGCTTTAAATGAATTAGAAAGAAACAGTGCGTTTTTCTTCAAAACTAGTTTATTAGGAGGATTCAATGTGGTTAGAATACTTATGGTTAACACTCACATTCACCAGACAAGAGAATTAATCAAGAAGCAGAATATCTCGCTAAGGAACAACATGAAATACATTTAATATGCGGAAGAAGAAAACCAACTGAATCAACTCAAACTTATTACAAATCTATTCATACAATTCCTTTAGAAAGAACACAACAAGCTTTCTTATCCATTCCTGTTCGTAAAGCAGCGAAAAAGTATCTTAAAATAATAAAAGAAATCCAACCAGATATTATTCATGCACATGATTTAATGGCAGCAAATGTCGATAGTTTTATTTTGTCTGAAGTTACTAAATTCATTTTTGATGACCATGAGATTTGGGAATTTCTGAGAAGACAAGCTGAAGCAACAAAGAATATTCTCAAGAAAATAATTGTGAAAGGAATTCAATTTCTCACCAAAAGCATAAACAAGAAGGTTGCAAGAAAAGCTGACTTAATCGTTGTAATAAATGAACGCTGAATCAAAATATTACGAAGAGAAAGGAATGAATCCAAAGAAGATAATTGCAATTGAAAATTTCGCTTCGAAAAATCTAGCGAAAAAAGTAAAGGATAGTCAAGCAGTTATTGATGATTTCTTTCTAAAAGATCCAAGGAAAAAAATCGTTCACTCATCAGAACTGAAGCTCTCAGCAAAAGTAGTAAGAGATGTTTCAAATTTCGCCAAAGCAGCCCAAGCACTAGATGATTGGGTGATGGTTGTATTTAGTGAAGTCGATGAGGAATTCGTGAAGCTCGGAGTTGAATTCATAGAACCAAAACCAAGAATGGAGTATTTAGCTAGCATTGCGAAATGTGATGTGGCATTAAACACTTTACTGTTAGATGAAAGATTCCATTATTCCTCTTCAAATCGTCTTTATGAATTCATTGCACTTGGATTGAGAGTTATTGTTAGCAAGGCACAAACTTATGTGGATAAATTTGGCGAATCCATTATTTGGGCCGGAACTGAATCTCCCGCAGAAGAAATAAAACAAATCCTAATTGATATTGATAAATATCCATCAGGGGAAGAATTGAGAAAATTCATGAAGAAATACAATTGGGGAAACGAGGTTCAGAAATTAGTGAAATTCTATCAAGAAAAACTATTAATTACAAATGATTAATTCAGCAAATTTTCATACACTAGTATTATCTTTTTTATTTCCTCTTCCCAACTAAACTTCTTACTGAATTCTTGTAATTCCTTACCAGTAGGATATTTGTCTATGTTTTCTAGAATACTAACAAGTTTATCAAGATCATCTTCAGGATTAAACCAAATAAGTTTGTCTTCGAAATTTTCCTTGAGTAATTGAGTTTTTGTAGAGATAATTCTTACACCTAATTTTGCATATTCAAAGATTCTATTTTGACTGGATATACTTGTCTTTGCGTTTACTACTAGAGGGTTTATTCCAACATTTCCTTTTGAGATATTAGCCATGTAAGCAATACGAGGTAGATATTCAATGAAAACTACTCCTCTTTTTTCTAGTTCTGGATTGCTTTTACCAAAAAGTACGAGAACCCAGTCTTCGAGTTTTTCCTGGGCATCAATAATTCTATCATAATTCCTATTAGCTAAAATATCTCTATGAAATTGTTTGGGATTTTTTATAGGAGGATTTCTGTAAACATGAACTATTTTCTTACGTTTATCTTTCTTGAAAAAATCATGAAGTAATTCATCGCTCTTAAGGGCTTCATCGATTTCTTGCTGAAGAGCAATGTTTTCAATTTCAGTAATATTGTTTTTTTGAATGTTATACTCTTGCATGTAAAAATCAATGCATTTCCTATTTGTAACGATAAGATGATCAGACTTTCTTGATGCAAGCTTCTCTATTCTTTTTGCCCTGAGAAATAGAATCCAACGAATGACCTTTCTAAAACCTAATCCGGATTTCATTCTTAATTGGAGATAAAGGGACCAAGTTTCGTGGTCATCAAAAATCAATTTGATGCTATTTTTCCTTGTTAGCTTCATTGCTAAATTAATACAAATGATATTATGAGCATGAATTAAACTGATGTTGTGTTTTTTGATAATCTCTTT
>JAGXNT010000067.1 GCA_019894765.1 Candidatus Heimdallarchaeota archaeon | reverse complement strand
ATGATCCTTGCGTATAATGAGCATCTTGCTCGTATTGAAGTGAGATATTGGGATGCTCGTTATGATTTCTTACAGAAAGATTACAAGAAATTAACCAACAAATCCCTCCCTGCTCGGAAATCTGCAAAGCACTTTGGTATTTCCATACATAGAGATCTTAACTTTTTCCTCAATCTTCGTCATGAAATTATTTATCTCGGGTATGATTCCACTCTGGATTCCGATGTTTGCGACCTTGCGGCTTTTCCCCTGAAAGAATTAGATTATATTTCAACTAATTCTTGGCCGGATTACTTTGCTTTACTGAAAGCCTTACATCCTGAATATGAGGATCAAGAAGGTGTAATCCGAAAGCTGTATGGTAAATCAACTATTTATCCTCCAAGAGCAGGTCCTGATAGTGCGACTCCCACCGACTTGGAAATTGGTGGGAATGAATTAATGATTTTCAGTGGTTACTTGAATCCTTTTTGTCTTCAGAGTAATTTAGTTTCTCGAGAAACAAGTGTAGAAACTGCTGGATTAGAAGCTTCTTCAGGTACTAAAGAAATATACCGGGAAGCGAAAAAGCGAATAAATGAGAAGGTTTTGGAGCATAAACAGATTACTAAACTTGATTATCGTCATTGGCAGCAAATTGAAGGGGGTTGTGGGAGTCTTATGTATGAACCCTTCAAAGTGGAAGCTCGAGAACACGGATTCTTTGCTCCCTCGAGAGCAAATGCTCGAATGGTTCGCGGTGAACATTTCCTTCCTTTTGGTCTGTATCGCGCTCGTTCAGATTTTCACTCAGCTATAAATGGTGTAAATCAAATTGTTACTTCCATTCTTAAAGAGCTTGCTTACAATCGAATCAGTTTTCCTTGGTTCGGTCTTCGTGGTTGGTGTCATCAGAATCAACCGCAAGGTTTGATGTTCGACAAATCCGAGCAAGCTAAATTTGTTGGTTTAGTGAAGCTGATCCAGACTATTCGTGAAGGAGTACTGCTTCCCAGTCATTTCATAAAGCAACGTGGAAAAAGGTTTGATGAATTGTTCATCATTGAGGTTGAATCGGAAGGAGAAACCATTCTTCGACGTATTGCTCAAAGTGTTTTGCAAACGAAAGTAAGTTTGGAATGTGGTTCTACTTCATCCATTCTACAAATCTATAAAGATCAAGTTCAACAATACCAGAAACTTTTCACTGAACTTGGTCTTAGCTCATCACAAATATTGCTGTCAGGGAATAATTCCCGAGAAAAGTTGGCTCCATGGAAAATGTTACAGCAAACAAGAGATAGTAGTCATTTCTCTCGAGAGGAATTGAGAATTCTTCATGATTTCATAAAGCATTTCTTGGATAACGAATTTTCTTTTCAACCGTTAACGATTATTGAAATTAACTAAATTTGGTGTTTGGTAGACATGAAAGATGAAGAACTAACAAAACAATTCGACTCCAAAATGGTTCAATGTATCAGAAAAATACCCAAGCTAGTTATTCCTCGTATAACAGACGAGGGTGATTTAACTCAGGAAATGATTAAGACACTAAAAAAACTTGTAGATATTTTTTGTAATACTGGTTACATCCGAACTCACGCATTTTTGTCTTCATGGATTAAAGACTTCACAACTACTGGTTTGTTAAAGGAAAAAGAAATTCACGAAGTTGTTGATTCCTCTTATTGGGGTTGGGATCAAACAAACAAATATCTGGATTTCCTCAAGAAAAGCGATTACATCATCTTTGGGAGAAATACTGATAAGATGAAAATCTGTAGACTTAATTTCTCACCAAATACTAATTGTTCTTTGGAATTACAAAGACTGCTTACATACTATTCCAAATTCTATAGAGCAAATGAACTCAACGAAAACTTTTGTGAGGAAGCACTTCTGAGATATAGGAATTGTATAAGAAAGTCATATAATTTTGAGAATGTTGAGAGAAATTTTGCTCAGAAAAGCAATAGGATTGCTCAAGCAACAGATGATGAACTTTCGATTTTGATTGAGGAATTAATTAGTGCTTATTCGGGAATTTATGAAGAAGATTCGCAAGACCCAACTACTAGATTAACAAAAGTTCTCGTAGAGCATCCTTTGTTATTTAGAGGATTAAAGATGGAAAGGTGATTTAGGTGGTAATTTTAGATTATGAGTTGAATCTTAGTTTACAGGAATATTTTTACTATAAAGAATGCCCAATGAAGTTCCGTATTCACCGAATTTTGAATCCGATCCCTTATCAATCAGTGTTTCAATCACAAGAATACAGTATAGAAAATTACCGATTACGAGGTTATCCAGACCACATTTTAGAAGGGATTGAATTACACATCTTTTTCAAGAATTTTTACGAGCTGTATTATCATTCTATTGTGAGTAATAAAATTCCAGTTACTCTCGAGAATAATCCTAAGAAACGCTTGTTTTGGTTAAAACAAAGAGAGAAATACGAACAATTGCAAGATAAAGTTCTATGGTTACCTTATGCTAGGGAACTAAAGCTAATGACAGACAGGCAACGGGGGAAAATTGATTGTATAGAGTTTTGTTCAGAAGATCAAGGTTTACGAGTGATTGATTACAAACCTCATCCAAGCGATACTGATGAGGAGACGTTGTTATTCTATAGCAACTTGCTTTTTGAGTATAATTTGTTTAATAATATCGAATCACCTGAAATCACTGAAATGGGTTGCTATTATTACAATCTTGGTAAGTATGATATACAGAAAATAACAAGTGAGAAGCTACTTCATATTGATGAGAAAATATCATCTCTTATAGAAGAAATTAGTAAGGAAGATTTCTCATTAAACAAGACCAATTGTAATTTTTGTCTATATCCTAGGGTGTGTAAAATTGAGCAATTGCGAATGTAATTAGTTATCGTAAAAGAGATAATTTAAATTTACTTTGAGTAATTCTTTTAAGAAATCAAGATGACTATTTCATAAGGAGATCTATTTTGGGAAAAATCTTACGAGTAGCGATCAATCGTTTGGGCGTTGTCCTCCTCATAAGTGTGGTATTTCTATCAATACCTCAGCAAGTGCTTCCTTTTACTGAACATACTATACTACTAGCTTCTGCTGAAGCTGTACCTGCAACCTATCCCAAACTAGATTTTAGTACATACCTTGGAGGTAGTGCTTTGGATCAAGGGCGTGGTATTGCTGTTACTGAAGATGGCAGTTGCTATCTTACTGGTCAAACTGGTTCAAGTGATTTTCCTACCCAGTTAGCTTTTAACAGCACAATAAGCAGTAGCAGAGACGCTTATGTTGTTAAGCTTTCTGGCAGTGGCTCGCTTCTTCAGAGCACCTTTTTCGGAGGGAGTGACTTGGATATTGGCAATGATATTGCTGTTACAGGTGATGGTAACAGCTATGTGACAGGTTTTACAGAATCCAGCGATTTTCCCACTCTGAATGCTTATAACAGCACCTACGGTGGTAATGGTGATATTTTTCTTGCCAAATTCTCTTCAATTGGTCAGCTACTTTGGAGTTCCTATTTTGGTGGAAGTGGTTGGGATGAGGGGTATAGCATAGCTGTTGCAGGTGATGGTAGCTGCTATGTAACAGGTAATACAAGATCAAGCGATTTCCCTACCCTGTACGCATATGATCCAACTCCTGATGGTGGTTATAGGGATGCTTTTGTTGCCAAGTTCTCCACTAATGGCACCCTCCTTTGGAGTTCCTACCTCGGAGGGAATGCTCTGGATGGGGGGTACAGTATTGCTGTTGCAAACGATGGCAGCTGCTATGTAACAGGCTCTACCGAATCCAGCGATTTTCCCACTCTGAATGCTTATAACAGCACCTACGGTGGTAATGGTGATGCTTTTGTTACTAAATTCTCTTCTGAAGGGTTCCTCCTCTGGAGCACCTACTTCGGAGGAGCTACATGGGACGTAGCTTTGAGTATTACTGTTGCAGGTGATGACAGCTGTTATGTAACGGGACAGACAACATCAAGTGATTTCCCCACCCAAAATGCCTATAATAGTACATATAGTCTTGAAGGTGATGCTTTCGTAGGAAAATTCTCAGCTGATGGTAACCTTTTATGGAGCACCTATCTTGGCGGAAATTATATGGATATTGGGCATGATATTGCTGTTACAGGTGATGGTAACAGCTATGTGACAGGTTTTACAGAATCCAGCGATTTTCCCACTCTGAATGCTTATAACAGCACCTACGGTGGTAATGGTGATGCTTTTGTTACTAAATTCTCTTCTGAAGGGTTCCTCCTCTGGAGCACCTATCTTGGTGGAAGTGAAGGGAGTGATCGTGGGTTTGACCTTGCTGTTACTGAAGCTGGTAGTTGTTTTGTCACCGGTAGGACCTCGTCAAATGATTTTCCCACTGAGAATGCTTACGATACTACTTTAGGTGGTTCGAGTGATGCTTTTGTTACAAAATTTGTTGACACATCTATACCAACTACCCGACCTCTTACTGTTACTGGATTTTTAGTCTTCATAGCCGTAATGCTCAGTGCAGTCATACCTGTCATCGCTCTCATTGTATATAAGAAACGAAAGTAGTTTCACACTTAATTTATTTTTTTTTTTTTTATTCTGACGAAAACTTGATGAGTGAAAAGGAGTAAGTAATATTGGGGAGAATTGAATGGTTGTTGAAGAATCTTCTCAAGAACAAGTAGAACCAAAAGAAAAAGTAGGAAAATTTCGAAAAAGTCCTATTCTAGCTCGAAGAACATTCATAATTGGGATTACCGCAATTTTATTCACAGGCATACTCATGGTATTATCAGCATATGGCCCAATAGGATTTATACCTATTATTATATTATTATGTTTGACTTTCGTATTGTCGATAGTAGGTGCAGTTTTTGGTGTATTATCGTTTAGAGAAGGTATGAATGTATTTAGTATAATAGGATTCATCTTGATCTTAATCTTGGTTGCTGCACTACCATATGGCATTTACCAAACAATACGATTATACGTATTATTATGATTCCAGTAATTCTTTGTTACCCATTTTCTTGTTACCGTTGTAGAGATCTTGTTTTTTATTTCTTAACAACTTAATTTTCTCATACTGATGTTAGTAATTTCCTTTTCCTTACTAACAAGTAACTCCCCCAGACTGCAGTAAAAATGAAGAATGGGAATGCGAAATAAAAGGCTGATAAATAGACAATTTTCGGGGAAATACATGTACTGAGAATTACTTGGGTAGCATCACTTACTATTAAGCTTGGAATTCCTAGGAGGGAGCTTACTATCATTATTATTTCATATCTTGTGTTTGTTTTTCGGAATGCTAGGAATGATGATGTTACGATTAGAATCAGGCAGATAATTAATACTGGAAATATTGTCACTGGAAAAAAATAGAAATGCCTACTGACTTCATTAAATACATCCATTCTATAAGGTGTACATAGAATAATTACTGACCCAATTATCGAAACCAGTATTGTTGCTAATCGTAATTCTTTGAGATACATTGGTTTCTTTTCCATCATCTCTATCCCAATGATATATTGTTCTAAAAATTGAAAAGCTTTACCATTGCGGAGAGTTACTTTTCTTTTTGTTTATGTTTTTTTGTCACATGAGCTTGAGAGAGATTCTCTCCCTTACTTTTTTAAATGATAAATTTGTTACTAGGTTATTTACTAAACTTTAGGAGAATGAATTTTGAGTTCTATAAAATTCTATCTAAAAGCAACACTATTTTCTTTCCTTCTGCTTGCCATCCTTCCAGGTATCCTTACCCCTATTCTTGCAGAGGTTAATCACAAAACTGATCTCGAAACTAATACTGCTTATGATAAGGTTCACAATGGTTTTGTTGCTATTTCAGAAACACTTAGTAATTTGTTGGATATTGATACCCACATAATCGCGCTTACAGTAGACAAAGAGTATTATTTCTCCGTTAAATTTGATAATCCCAATGGTATCTTTCTCTCTGTCGTTGTGACTAACGGTGTAGATATTGTAGCAAGGTTTGGAGATTGGGATACTAATACCCCGAAAAGTCAATGGAAAATTGTTTTTGTCTTAACCCCTACATCAACTGATGAATTTAGCATTGTGATAAGTGAGTTAAATGGTTTTGATATAATTGATACCAATTATACTCTTTATGCTAATCGTTCCGGTTTTGCTGGCTACTGGTGGATGATTTTAATTGGTCTTGGTGCAGTTCTTGTCCTTGTTCTTTTAATCGTCGTTCTCTCTTCAGTATTAAGAAAGAAGAAGAAACCTAAGAAAAGAAAACGTAAGAAATAATTTTCTTACTCTTTTTTATTTTTTGAATCAAACTACTCCACTATGTTTTTTCCTTTCAGTTTCTTATTTCGCGTTGTAACTAAAACGACTACTGTAATTATACAAACTGGTATTGCAGCTAAGAACACATACATCACTATTTTTAATGTCCCCCAAAAGTCAATTGGTAAGTTTACTGGATATATTCGTTTTATTTTGTATGGGGTTGTTATGTCAAATATATACAAATACCAGGAATATCCCACATAATTTGTGATCCAATCCTCTGTCATTACAATGGCTAAATTATTTTTCATCTCTACTTTCATTAAATCCAATGGTTCTCTATTACCCAAAACATACTGATCCATTATTCTAATTTCTTCAAGATTGCTTATGTCTAATGTGATAAACTGTTTTTTTGTAACCAAATAAGCAATTTCATTGTTTACTTGAACAGATTGGGCATCTGCAATAATGTATTGTTTTACTAAATCCAAATTTTCTACATTTGAATAATTAAAAATTCGTAACCCTATTTCATCGCAAGCAAATAGATATTCCTCATTGAAATACATGCTTTTCAAATTTGTGAAGTTATATTCTCTAATGAAAGAAAGTTGGTTTGTGTTGTTTACTTGAAAAACTGCAAGGTTTTCTTCTTTTGTTATAAAGAAGCAATTGTTTTCGTGTTTGTAAAAATCTGGGAAATTTTCATAATTATGGGGATAAGGATAAAAATCAACACTGGTATTTCCTAAGAGATTCATGTCTTCAATGTTTGTTGCATTGTGAATTAAAAAGAAATACTCCTCATTTCTTGTAATCATACTATAAAGAGTGTCATTTCTCAGAACCATTTTTTTTATTATGCTATTCCAAACATCTACTTCTATTATTTTATTTGGGTCTTGATCTATTTTTATTTTCATAAGACTAGTGTTTTGAAAAAATTGTGTGTAACCTATCAAAATTGTGTTTTCTTCTTTTGTAAGTGAAAGCGGAGATATATGTAAAAACGTCTCATTTAAAGTAGATACGATTGGGTTTGAAGGGGTTGAAATATCCAGAATTTCTAATCCCATGCTCCCTAGTGCGTACATTTGATCTTCAGCAATTATAAAATCGTGGCAATAAGACAAAACTGAATTTGCTACATAGGAATTTCTATTCTCAATTGGATTGTTGCTCAAACCTTGATTTATGGGTTGATTTTTGTTGTATTGAAAAATACCCGTTATGAAAATAATCTGACTAGAAATTAGGAAAAAAATAATTGATAGACCTATTCCTCTCTTTACTTGTTTTTTGGATTCCATCTAAATCCACCTAGTGACAATAGTCATTATATATTTCTTCTTTTACTTGAAAAAATTTTGCATTTACAAGATGGATTGGGATTCGAATTGAGTTTTATCATCTATCAATTGTTGCCAACAGGATACTTCCTTGCAATTTGGACAATAATATGCTGCATTACTTCTTGGATGCGGTTTTTTGTAATGAAAACAAATATCACTCTCTTCTAACTTCTTGTGACATTTTGGACATAATTTAGACATTATCCTTCACCCTCCTGAGAGACCTAATGCTGTGGTGTTAGATTGGCATTAAAAGTGTTTGTTTTATAAAAAATATTGTAGAATTTTATTGTGC
Source organism: Candidatus Heimdallarchaeota archaeon (assembly GCA_019894765.1). The sequence continues at coordinate 8,597 of JAGXNT010000067.1, read as the reverse complement.
TGAACCACCAAAATGCTTTCTAAGAGTAAGTGAACAACTTGATTTTTCCCCAAGAGAATGTGTAAATTTCTATACTAGAAGATTAATATTCGTTGAATGCAATATAGCACTTGGATCTATGAAGATGAGTAACTCCCTCCCCAAATTAAAAAAAATATTTTTTTTAAGCTCATCAGAGGTCCACCAATTATCCAACTGTTATTAATTGTTTACAACACCTAGATACTCATTATTCTATCCTTTTTTTCACTCTTCAACTGATATTACTTACGCTTAATTATTCGAAGTCATCTTGTTATTTAAAAGAAGAAGCCGATGCACTTTGCTAGGAGCTTTTTATCATATGCTTAATGACAGCAGTTTTAGTCCCGCTTTACAAGAGGTTATTGCTAGCCTAGGTTTTGTGGAATTCACTCCTATTCAGGAGTTGACCTTCCCTATTGTACAGAAGGGTGAACATGCTCTCATTATTAGTGCTACTGGTTCCGGGAAAACTGAAGCTGCTGTTTTGCCTGTTTTCGATCAGATGATGAGACGATGGGAAGCAGGTGATAAGAAGCCCGGGATAAATATTCTGTATATCACTCCTTTACGTGCTTTGAATCGAGATATTTTCAAGCGTGTTATTGATATTGGTGAACAATTGGGTATTCGAACAGGTATTCGTCATTCTGACACTTCTCAGCATGAGCGAAGAAAGCAAACCCTTGATCCTCCTAATATGCTTATCACTACTCCTGAAACCTTGGGGATTATCCTTACTGCTAAAAGACTTGGTCAGCATCTTCGCAATGTTTCATGGGTTATTGTTGATGAAATCCACGAGTTAGTTGATTCCAAAAGAGGAACACAACTCTTCGTTGCTCTTGAACGCCTCGAGCGTTTTTGTGAAAACAGTTTCCAACGTGTCGGTCTTTCTGCAACAGTTGGTGACCCTGAATTAGTTTCTAAACTACTTGTAGGTCCTGAGAGGAATTATAAGATTCTTGAAGAACCCACCCTCAAACCCATTAATTTATCGATAATTTATCCACAACCTATTCCAGAAGATGAGGTTCTTGCTGAGAAAATTTATTCTTCACCTGAAGCTACTGCTAGGGCTCGAAAGGTTATTGAAATTATCGAAGAGAACAACCACACCTTAGTTTTCACTAATACGAGGCAATTCACAGAAATCCTTGGAAACCGGATGCGGTTAATTGGCACTGAGTTTCCGTATGGAGTTCATCATGGTTCGTTATCAAAAGAAGTTCGAAAAGAAGCAGAAAATCGCTTCAAAAGTGGTAATCTTAAAGCGATTATTTGTACTTCCAGTCTTGAATTAGGGATCGATATTGGTTCTGTTGACACTGTTATCCAAATGATGTCTAGCAGAGATATTGCTCCTCTCTTACAAAGGGTTGGGAGAAGCGGTCACAGAATTGATCAAACTAGTAAAGGGATACTCATTACTATTGACGCTGAAGATATTTTGGAGTCAGCTGTTATTGGTAGAAAGATCCTTGAGAAGGAATTAGAAGTCGCTGAACCACATATGCTTCCTTGGGAAGTTCTTTCGCATCAAATTGCCGGTCTTTTGATGGAGGAAAGCCCCCGTTATTTTGATGATCTTTACTCTCTTATCAAAAAGTCTTATCCTTACAAAGACATTACTCGAGAGAAACTACAAGAATTACTAGAATTAATGAAAGAACTCGGAACTGCTTGGATAGAAGATGACAAAATCACTAGACGTAAACATACTCTTCATTATTACTTCAATAACCTCAGTCCGATTAGGGATGTCAAAAGGTACCGTATTTATGATGTAGCGACTAATAGAAACGTTGGTAGTTTAGATGGAGAATTCGTAGAGATTCAAGCAAAAGTCGGAACAGTTTTCATTGTTAAAGGTGTTCCCTGGAAGATTTTGGCTATTCATGAAGAAAAAGTCGAGGTTGCTCCCGTTCACAACCCAATAGGTGCTTTACCCGTATGGGATGGGGAGATGATTCCTGTACCCTTATCCGTTGCCCAAGAAGTAGGGAAAATTAGAGATGATATTTGGCATAAATTTGTGGAATCAGATGATATCAATGATGCCAAGGAAGTTCTAGCAAAGTATCCGATTGATGATGATTCTAAACAAGAAGTCGTGAAGCATCTTGACAAGCACTTTTCATCGGATAATCCTATGCCCACAGACAAACGCATTGTTATAGAAACTCTCGGAACAAGTATGGCTATCATTCATTGCGATTTTGGCAACAAAGTGAATCAAACCATTGGTCAACTTGTAAGCTCATTACTCATGGCTAAATTTGCCTGTTCAATTGGTATACGATCTGATGCTTATCGGATTATTTTGACTTACCCGTACTTTTTGAGACCCGAACATATTGAAAGTGCTATGAGAGAACTGAAAGGAGAATTCGTCGAGGAATTACTCCGAAGAACATTACCACAAACCACCATGTATGAGTGGCGATTTGTTCACATTGCTAAACGATTTGGAGTCATTAAGGGAACCTGGGAATATGGCAAATTGCATCCTAGAAGGATCGCTCGAGCATATGATGGAACTCTTGTTGCAGAAGCAACTTTAAACGAGCTTATTCATGACAAGCTGGATATTCGTCAAACAATGGAAGTCCTCAATAAAATTCAAAATGATGAAATAAAAGTTGAGTCTATTTCTAAGAAAACAATTGAGGATATGTCACCTTTAGCTGAGGCTGGAGTTAATCAACTCCGGTTTACTGGTTTCATCATTCCCAAGAAACCTGATCGTCAACTTGCTCTTAAGGTTCAGGAAAGATTAGACAAGAAGGATATCCGTCTTATTTGTATGTGGTGTGGCAAGTGGAATGTAATCAGTAAAGTAGGTAATGTTGATGCGAAACCTACCTGTCCACATTGTGGGGCTAGATACATTGCTGCAGTATCACCCATGAATGAGCAATTACATAAGGTCTTGAAGAAGCATCTTCGAAGAGAATCAATGGATGAGGAAGAAGAAAAGATCCTTAAGAGAGGCCACCGAAGTGCTGATCTAGTCATTGCTTCTGGTAGGAAAGCAATTATTGCTTTAGCTGCTCGAGGTATTGGACCGAGAAGTGCGAGTAAGGTTCTAATAAAAAGCTATTCGAAGGATGATTATGAGTTCTACTCCGAAATTATTGATGCGGAGAAGGAATACTCTCGAACTCGTCCTTTCTGGGGTGACTAATTAAAGCAAAGACTAATTTACTCATTTTCTAGTGGTATTACTATGGAAGAATTCGCTTGGTATCTTGTATTTGTTGGCAGACCCAATGCTGGTAAGAGTTCCTTAATTAGTAAATTAACCTCTGCTAAACCAATTGTTGGGAAGAAGCCTGGTTCTACACGTAAAATCAATACTTACACAATTACTAAGAAATTCAAGGTTATCGATGTTCCCGGTTGGGGAAAAATACATGATAGAACACAAGAGTATGCAGAGCGAATTAAAGATCAAATCGTAGAGTTTTTTGAGAACTACAAATTCCATATCCCAGCATGTATTCTTGTCATCGATGCTAAAAGTTTAATAGATGTTTCCAAACGATTATCTAAAAAAGGTATTATTCCAATAGACCAAGAATTGTATACCTTCTTGAAAAATAACAAACAGATTCCAATTGTTGCTATTAATAAAATTGACAAAGTAGCTAAACACGATGTAGAAGAAGCAGTGGAATATTTCAAGAAATTAATTGATTATGATAAGCTCTCTGAGGAGTATCAAGAAGCAGTTATTACTGTGAGTGCAAAACAAGGAACAAATTTGGGTGTTTTGAGGGATTTAATTCGTAAGCATCTTCGCAACAATGATGTGGAAGAATTTGAACGATACATTAAGTTGCGGTAACCCAGAAATTTGAACCTCTCCAAAATCTTTTTAATAGGTTTAATGGATAAGCGAATTATTCACTTTTGAAGTGATTATTAACTCTTGGAAGGTCTTAATGATGTCCGCTATGAACATACAATGGAGACAAGGAAAACCCATAGGCATTCTTGCTATTCTCACAGGTTTTGCTGTTCTCACTCAAATTCCCATGATTTATCATGCTCGTGAGATACTCGAAGTTATTAGTAGTGATTATCTTGCAGCTTATATCACCATGATTATTGCCGCGGTTTTAATCATTGCTACTGCTGAAATGAGTTTGTATGAAGCAATACTTATTCGTCTAAGATCTTATGATATCAAAGATTTCCGAGCACCATTTTTATCTGCATCAATTGTTGCAGCGGTTTATTTTGTTGCTTACTACATAGTTTATGCTATCTTGATTGGTGTCGAATTATTTAGTTATCAGAATCCAGTAGCGCAATACGCTTTTTGTCAAATGATTAGCTTATTACTTGTTATGGTTGGTTCATTCTGGTACAGTAGACGCCAAATGAAAACTATCTCGTAATTTGATGCTATTCATAACTGCTTATGAAACTGGTTTCCAGAGAATGCTTAAATCATCAGCTTTCTTTGTAGCCATATCCCACTCTTTCGGATCAATTCTGTGATTAATCATTCGATACTTGGCAGGATCCCTTTGCACGAGATATTGAGGTCGATATTGATCCATTAAATTAACTAGTGACCTCGGAATTTCTTTTGAGCACCACTCAAGTATTGGATAAGTGTCTTTCTCGACTCTCCCAGGCATAATTAAGTGTCTGATGAGAACTTCTCCCGATCCCTGAGTATAAGCCATTTGGATGTTTCTGGTTACAACTTCTCTGTAATTATTTATTCCCGACATTTCTTTCGCGAAATCATTCTCCCAAAATTTGAAATCCGGGAGCCAAAAATCCATTAACTCTAACAATAATTTCGTAGCTTCGAGGGATTGATACATATTAGAATTCCATAGCATTGTGATATTTTCATTCATTTCCTTCAAGCTAGAAATTATCGTGTGAAGATTCGGAGTTGGGTCTCCACCTACAAAATTGATGTTTTTTGCTCCTTCTTTCCACAACCTCTGAGCCATGAGAGCAACCTTCTTTGGTGTGACTATCACTCCGCCACTGATATTCTCTCGAGAGTCATCGCACCAACCCTGAGAAATATCATGATTTTGACAGAACACACACGTGAAAGTACAGCCTGCAAAGAAAATAGTACCACTAGGCACTAATACTGATTCCTCCCCGGTATGCAGAAACGCTGAAGATAAGATTGATTCATCTCCTAGTCTACAAAAACCGACTTTCCCTTCCTTCCTATTTGTTTTGCATCGACGCTCACAAAAATGACAATCTTTTAGTATTTCATGAGCAATTTTCTCCTTCAAGTCCAAGAAGGAAACTTCAGGAATTTCCATGTTCTTCAGTGCACCCTCTTCATGGTCTACTTTCTCAAGGTGTTCATCAAATTCATTAGCGATTTTATCGTGTTCTTCCCAGAGTTTTTCCAGTGGATGTTCAAGTGAAATAGTTACAGGAATTCGCTTTGCTATCAAGTATCTTGCTTGATTTTTCCCGTCAAGGATACCTCTATAACGCCAGTACCTTTCCCGAACTTCATGATTCTTCCAAACATTTGCTGCGTCAGGTCGTGCTAGAAACCACATTTCACATCCCTAAATGATTATGAATTTATCACTTTTTTACTTTTCAGTAGCTTTTTATGTGATAATAACAAGAAATTGATGTTATAACAAATCGAAAAATATCTCAGAGGTTTATTATTTGGGTCAATTAGCAGAAGAAAAAGCACTAGACTACTTCAGTTCCCATAATTGTTGTCAAGCTGTTCTTAGAACTGTCCTTGAGGAAAAAGGCTTAATGTTCGATGAAGCAGTTTTTGTTGGTTCTGGGTTCATATTCATCGTTTTTCACTACTTAGTGATTGAAATGATTAATAATTTAAAATTTCTAAAAATACTATCTTCTTTTCTTTTGTTTAATAATTGAGACTGAGATAACCAGTATAATTAATACGCCAATTGAAGGTGGGAGAATTGAAATTACTAACATCTTCTTCATCGAAATTATTGGAGAGTTTAAAACTAAAATTTCTAATCCATCCCACCCATCTGCGAGAAAAATGTATTCTCCAAATGCGACAACGTCATAACTTAATCCTGCATAATAATCTCGATATTCAACTAACAGCTTTGGTTTTCCGGGATTATTAACATCAATTACCATTAAACCATTAGCTTCTCGAGCTATGTAAGCCAAATTGTCTTTTACAAATAATCCATAGCCATCAAACCATTTACCAGTATATAATGTACCAATAATAATTGGTTCTTCAGGGTCTTGAATATTAAATACATGTAATGGAGTTAAATCAGTTGAAAGGTACAAGAAATTCCCTTCACCAAAAATACTGAAAACTGACTCACCAAGATTTACTGCCTTTAAATATATAGGATTACTTGGATTAGAAACATTAACAATACCAAACCCACCATATAAATGATCATCAGCTAAAAACAATAGCCCATTTTCATAGAAGAGGTCAGCCACAGACATCCCCCAGTAATTACCACCATATAGGAGAGAAGGATTTGTTTTATTACTTACATCAATAATACTATAACCGTATTCATAATTTGCTAAGAAGACTAAATCACTTTTAAAATCATAATATATAGCCTCAGTTGTACTTATTCCATCAGAAAAAGTACAGATAAGTTCTGGGTTAAGAGGATTTGTTAAATTAAGGATTATCAATCCGTTGTAATAACCAGCAATAAAAGCGAAATGATTGTGAACAAAAACATCTGTGATTACCTCATTAGGAAAAGTAAAACTACTAATAACTTGTTGTATTTCCCCGTTCGAATGCTTAAGTACAAATAACATAGAAGGTCTGGAAGGGAACTCATACTGAGTACAAAGATAAGCATAGGTTTCATCTACGAAAACCTTCATTGTTCGAGTTCCTAAACTTGTTACGCTTACAAGGAAAGGATTAGTGGTAGTGGTAAAATCAACAATTTGTAATCCTCTACTATTCGCGCAAAAAACAAGGTCATAATTTGACCCATTAAGATGAGAAACACGATGAACCGCTATTTCACCTAATGAACCAGATACAAATAGTGAACTCTGATAAGTAACATTATATTCGTAACTAAGATTAAACGCGAAAAGTTTCTTTTCAGAGGAAACAAAGATGGTCGAATTATAAATTTGGATATCAGTTACAAAAGAGTCGATTTCAGTGAGTTCTTGGTCATAAATTAATGCAGGATTGTAAGGATTACTTATATTTATTATACTTAGTTTGCTTATATAGGAATTTGAAATAGTAGGGGGAGTTACTATGAATAATCGGTCTTCATCAATAGCCATTTTTCCAAGTTCTACATCTAATCTCCCTACCTCAAAAGGATTCGAAGGATCACTTATGTCAAAAATCACTAATTCAGAACCTAAAGCGTAGAGATAGTGATCATAAATAACAAAATTATAAATGAGATCAATTGAGAAATCTTGACTATTAATGAAATTAGCAGAGACAGGATGAGTTGGGTCTGTTACATTTACTATGAGTATTCCAGGATAACTTAAGCCATAAATATAATTATTATGAAGTACTACATCATTAATTGGATTTTCTGTATAGTGACTAATTTTTTGTGGGTTTTCGGGATCGGATATGTTTAAAATTAACATTCCAAGTAATCCTTTGCTTTGATACACAAAATTGCTCTTAACATCTAATCCGTAACCAAGACCACCGTAATTATCCCATAAGTTGTCTTCAGAAATGCTTCTGGGCTCATCATAAGTACTAATTAATGATGGTTGGGTGAAATCAGAGATATTAAAAATGACTAAACCACCTCGATGAGCTCCTGTTACTGCAAGGTTATTAAAAATATGAATATCTTGCATAAAACCAAGACCCGTATCGTACTGGTTTATTTTCTGAATCGTAAAATCGGTTAGGTTATTTGAGGATTCAAACATGCTATATTTGGTCTGCTGAATTGGATTTTGTTTTGTTTGTGGATAATTAAAACTAAGAACTTTACGTGTATTAGAACAAATGAGAAGAATTACTATAACACAAAAAACCTGTTTATCCAATCTAATCCTTTTCATAAAATATCAGAATATACTTTTTTGTTGTTTACCTATATAGTTTCTCACAATATTTATAGAACATCTTACGAATTTTATTGTAACAATTTTTTCTACAAGAAAAGGAGATAGAATTGTACAAGAAACAAAAATATATGGGAATATTAACAGTTGTATTTTTTTTAGTTGTTCTATTCGGAACAAATGTTTTTTCACAAAATAGAGTATTAAATTATAGTACTTTAAGTAAAGGGAACGCATGATTAAGGAAATTACTGGTATGATGGTAAGTCAAGAGTTAGCTGAATACGAAGCAGAAGTGCTGTTGAAAATCCTAACAAAGAGAGCTTTGAGAGTGAAAGTCTACGCTGAAAAGCACAAGAAGAAAATCCTCAAGAAAGAGATGGCAGAATTCTTTGACAGGATAGAACCGCCAGTGTAACTTACACTCTTGAAAGATGGTTATAGAAACCTAATTTTTCGCGAAAAGAATGAATCCCATGGTAAGTGATGATCTCACTAAGCTCTAACTCCAAGGAAGGTTT
>JAGXNT010000007.1 GCA_019894765.1 Candidatus Heimdallarchaeota archaeon | reverse complement strand
GCCGCGCCAAGTGAACCACCATTGATGTGATACAATCTTAATGGAAGAACCATTCCTCTTGGTATAATTAATCCATTTGTTTGAAGTGCCATTTTTTCACCTAATTTGTCACTTATTGTTAGAAACTCGAGACCTTATAACTTACCTTAGTTTCTATTGGAACTAACATTAATTATCAACTAATTAATAAACTTTACTGACCCCACTTTCTAGTGGAAATTTTCAAAAAAATAAGCAAAAAATCAAAAATAGTCGCACGCGATAGCTGATGAAATTATCAGACTCTAAAAGGACAACCTTTTATCAATAATCGTCCCTAATATTTCTAGTGAGGAATCTTTAATGGCGTTAAAGAAATTAGATGGCATGATTTGGGGTCGATTCATAACCCTAGTCTTGTTAATTGCAATACCATTATTTTATGTTCTATTAATAGTGGGTTCTCTAGATCAACTGCTGTGGTTTGATCCTGCGATAATTACCTATAAGCATTTCACTCATTTGGGACCTGTGAGTTGGGGTATATCATTTATGAGTGTGACTTGGGCAAAAGTATTTGCTTATGGTTTTCTACCAGTTTTCTTCAGTCTCCCATGGGTAGTATTTCTCTTTATTGACAGAAATAGAGTTGCTGAAACCTTTGATAATATGGGTAGAGCAATGAGAAAAGTTAGTCTTGGGTTAAATCTTTTCTATAGCATTAGTGCATTAATAGTCTTCATTTTCTTTGTATTACCTTTTGGATCGCCTATAATTGGCGTCTTCGCCTCTTTTGGTTTGATCCCTTGGATAATTAAGAAAAAGACAGGACGGAAACTACCTTTATGGTTAGTGCTCATCCCGAGTTTACTGTTGTCAGCAATACCTATAGTCTTAGCAATTGGATTCTGTACAAATTATGCTGATATCTGGGCTAATCTTTGGTCATTCTGGTCTGGAACAGGATCTGGATCTGTATTACAACAACTTGGCTTTGCTCATTATATGTGGGGCTTTGGTTATTCAGTAGCAATTGGAGCAGTCTTTGCTGGATTTGCAAACTTTGTTTATGAAGGAGCTTCCTATATGGATCACTTCACAAAGAAACCAAAAGGATTTCTTTACATCGTTGAATTCGTTGTTGCAGCTGTAGTCTTTACACTTTACATGATATTCCCGGTATCCGAGAATGTCGGTGAAATTATGTTTTACATCATAAGTGGTCTCGCTATATTTGTTGGTTTAATGGAATTTGTAATGCGCTTTTTCAGAAAGAGAAGACGAAGTGATAGAGACAATGTTCCAATTGGTGCTTTAGTAATGTTGCCACTATTCATTGCTGTTGATCTTGTTCGATTAGCTGGAGATAATGTAGTTCGAAATGCTGCGATAACAGCTGCACTGGGATTGGTATGTGTTGTCTACATGGTACTCTTCCTGATGGCTTACTCATTCGCTGGTGAAACCTACAAATCTCGTTGGAGTAAAGGATACGGCGATGACGACGACGAAGATGATGATGATGAAGACACGTCAGATGAAGACTAATTGCATTTGCAATTAGCTTTTCTTTCATTTTTCTTTTTTATACTAATTTTTAGTACTTTTATTAGAAAAATTGATAATAGATGTTAAGGTGCATAAATTTCACAAGGAATAAATATTTGAGGTCTATTTGTATTGAGTAAAACTTGGTCTGAACTTTACAGAAATTCGTATCAAGAAGTAAGTAATAATCTGAAAAGTATTAATGGAATTGCTGTAGGTTTCAACACAAATGTAGATGCAATCTATCATATGCGATCTGATGTAATTGTAGACATGATCAATAAATTGGGAATTGATAGTGTCGCTCTTTACAAAAAAGTTGTGAAATGGAAGGGTATTATAGAAGATCCGGAAGACTATATTGCCGGTTTATGTGGTTGTTTTGAGAAAGGCAAAGCCAGCGAATGGATAATCCAAAATGAAGAAACGTATAATTATCTTTTAGAAAATTTGCCAGGTGAAAGAACTCTAAGAATGGGCGGACAAGTAGGCATAATGGCAAATGTCTTATCAGAATTAGGCATACCAAAAGTAATTGTTCATACAAGTACATTGCCTAAGGAACTAAAAAGTCTCTTTGTGAAAAACAAGAACTTGGTTATACCAATACATGATAAAAACGGCAATATCACTTTCACACAACCGCGAAAAGTAAAGAGCATAGATGACAGTTTGTTTCTTCACATCATCTCGGAGATAGATAAAGGAGATGGGATTAAGCTTGGTAATATAAAATGGATTTGTCCTAGAAATAATCGATTTATTGCGACATTTGATCCACCAAATGCGAAACTCGATATTAATCTTAGTTTTTCTGATGGAATAAATGATATAGCAAAACTAACTGATGTCTTAATTATTTCAGGCTTCCATATGTTGAATTCTAACGAACTCGGAATTGAAGGTGTTAAAGAGAGAATAAAAGCTGTTTTGGATTTAATCCAGCAAGCAAAACAAGCGAATCCACTACTCATTGTTCATTTAGAATTATCAAGCACGAAAAATGAAATGATTTTAAGAGAGCTGTTTAACTTATCTAGAAAAGATGAGTATTTGGATAGTCTAGGATGCAATGAAGTAGAATTAGCTGAAGTGCTAAACGTAATCGGTGAGTCAAATCTGTCAAAGAGTATTTCACAAGAACCAACTCAGACGAAATTTTTGCAAGGATACCTCAAAATTTGTCAAAAGCTTTCCTTAAAACGATTACATTTTCATCAGTACGGAAGTTATGTTCTGTTAACGAAAAATGGTTACTTAGTTTCAAATGAAAAACTTAAGCAAGCATTATGTTATGCATCAATTATAACAGCCTATAAAGCCCTAACCGGTGAAACCAAAAAGAAAATTGATTTGGATACAAATTTTGATTTACAGAGACTTAATTCACGTTTAACTAAATCATTCAAAGAGATTGCTGCTGCTTTAGATAAAGAAAACATAATTATGAAAGAAGAATTTCTTTTGAAAGGTATTACTCAATACGATGATTACAATTTGATTGTTATACCTACAGTTAATGTTAGCAAACCAAAATATACAGTTGGATTAGGTGATACCGTTTCATCTACAACTCTTGCTGCAGAAATTGCACTACGATAACAATACTCTGTAAATAACTGGTAGAATGTTCACTTTTTTTGTTACAAGTAAACAAAATAATTTATGTACACGCATCAGTTAAGTAAACTTGGAGTTATTTTTCCTTGACAAAGTTTGTTCTTGTATTTGGTGGAACTGGTAATTATGGCAAATATATAGTTGAGAATTTAGTAGCTAAGAATATTCCTGTAAAGGTTTTTACTCGAGATGCTTCAAAAGCAAAACAGAAACTAGGTATGAAACCCGAGTATTTTGAAGGGGATGTCTTGGATCAGGAATCCATTTTCAATTCTCTTGAAGATGTAAGAGCAATCATTATCAGTCTCTCAGCCATGCATCCTAAATTAATTCGTAAGCAAAGGGAAATTGAACATGATGCAGTGATGACTATTTTAGATGGAGCAGAAAAGAAGGACATTAAGCGAATCGTTTTCATTTCCATTTATGATATGCAAAAAGAATTGATTGAGAAATTAAAACTCGATGTAGGTTTTCTTAAAATGGCTGTTGAAGAAAGACTTGCAAATTCAGAATTCTTCAATTGGACTGTTTTGGGTTGTCCTCCTTCCTATATGATTTTCACTAGATTTACACGAAAGAGAATTATGATAGTACCTGGTGGAGGATCTCCACTTATGCCTTCTATAGCACCACAGGATGTTGGTGAAATTGCAGCTCAGGCTTCGATAAGAGATGACCTGAATAGAAAGCGATTCAGAATGACCTTTTCAGAACCGTTTACCTTTCCTGAAGTAGCAAAGCTTTTTACAAAAATTCTAGGAAGAAAAATAAAATACCGCAAATTACCGTTATTTGGATTGAAAATTGCTTCAATCATCAGTTATCCATTCAATCCATATCTAAGACATTTGGTAAAATATGTTGGGTTACTCAATAATTTTCCCGCAGATTTAGCTAATCAAGCAACAAAAGATCATGAGTTACTTCTAAATGCCTTTGAATTTCAACCAATGACTTTAGATGATTATGCTAAAAAGCATTACAATATTTAGCTATTATCAAGTGATTCTGTAAACAAACAACATCTCCTAATAATATGTTGATAATATTTACGCTTTTATTATTCAAACTACAAAAGTAGTCTTGGTGGATAAAATAATGGAACCACACAGCCCAGAACAAGACGTTAAAATTGTAGTTACAGGCCCATATAACGCTGGCAAATCTGAATTTGTTCAAAGATTCGGGATAAAACCAATCAATGTTGCGGTAAATGGTACAACTGTAGGCTTAGACTTTACACATGAAATGATTGATAACTTTCACGTTCACATCTTTGGTACACCGGGTCAAGATCACTTTAGAGATGTCCAACAATGCGTAGCCCGTGGAGCTTCCGGTATTATTTTGGTCTTAGATAGCACTGATCCTTCAACTTTTGCTCTAGTTGAAGAACTCACAAAAAGAATCAAGGCTGTTTGCGGTCGAGTCCCTCTAGTTATATGTGCAAACAAACAAGATAAAGATGGAGCTTTACCTCCTGAAAGAATTAAACAAATGATTGGATTCAAAGGTAAAGTTATAGGTTCATCTGCTTTGCATGGCGAAGGGACAAAGACTACTCTTGTCGAGGTTTTGAAACAAATTCGTAAAGCTGAGGAATAAAAAAAAATAATAAAAAAGAGGATGTTTCTACATCCCTTTGATTTTCTTTCTTTTTTCGATTAATAAGAAAAGTATCTACATGTACAAAACACTGTTAGCGTCTATCTTATGATCATCATGAACTTCCCAAAGAGCTTCTTTTCCTCGTTTCTTTGAAGATTGGAAAATCTTGTCTTCTTCTTCAAGTTGTCGTAAGTGTGCTTTCAATGTAAGATCATCTACCAGGTCTTTCCATGGTTTGTACCATTCAATTCCCAAACTAAGATAGGCTTCATCACGTATATCTTCAAATGTACTTGAACCATTAGTAGTTAGAGTTACAAGAATTGTTTCTTCAAATGTTCGATGCGCATGGAGGGCTTGCTTGATTAGTTCTTTTGCTTGATTGCCTATGTAAGCACCATCATATGCTGGACAAAGCATATCAGTATTTGCTTTAGAAATGAATAGAAGAGCTTTTTCTCGAGCCGCTGCACTTCCAGTTTTATCAATAAGATAATTGCTGAATCTCATTGGATAAATATAGAGTTCGGCTCCTGTAAAGATTGCTTTTTGCTGTGAGCTAAAGATCATTGAATGTCCTTGACTAAATCCTGGGTAAGCAACAACATAAAGTGTGGTCTTTCCAAGTTTTATTTTATCATCATTATCAAAAACTGCGTGAACTTTCACGCCTTTCAAACGTTCCCATGGTTGAAATGAAAATTTACCGCCCTTCTTATCGGGTTCAAAGTGCTTTTCTGGTAAATACAAATACGGTTTTCTTATTGTATCTTCAGCATCTTTATGACAAATCAACTGCGCTTTGGAAAAAGTATCAAGGAGTCTATTTGCTCCACCAATGGCATCATGATGTTCACGAGTTAAAATAATATGTTTAACATCCTTTGCTTTTCTGCCAGCATGATCAATACATTCAGCTATTTCGTGTTGTATGGTATCTCTAATCCCAGTGTCTATGATAGCAATATCATCATCCATAATAATATACACAGCATTTCTTTCTCCCCCTAGACCATGCTCACCATAAACATTCCATATTCCGTCATTAATCTCATTATAGGTCATTGTCTTTACAACACCGATTTATTTTTCTGAAATTATTTTAACTATTCTAAAATAAGAACGTTTAGATATTCATTTTATCCTTATAAGTGAATATCTGACGATAAATATTAAGATTATTAGTTATTATACCTTCAAAGGCTTCAATACATTCCATTTTGTGGAGTACTCAAAATTATCAACCAAAATAAATAAAATCTATCTGTAGAATGAGAAAGTATGAAGGAATTCACACGGGTATTTACAGATGAGAATGGGGAAACTCATTTTGAAGATGTCAAAATTGAACTATTGCCTGTTAATTTCGCACCACCAGCACCTCCATTAAATCTCTCAGCATTTAAAGATGCCAAGAGGTTTGGTTTTGTGAATGCTCCTATTGGTTGGTCTGGTGATTGGCATCCAACACCAAAGTGTCAGGTATTTGTTTACATTTCTGGGCAAATAGAAGCTAAGGTTAGTGACGGCGAGGTACGAGTATTTGGTCCGGGTTCTATTACTCTACTGGAAGATACAACAGGAAAGGGGCACAAGTCCCGAGTTGTTGGAAATCAGGAAGCTTTCTGTGTGGTAATTCAAATTGAGGATTAAAAGTATGGATTGAAAATTCCGCTTATGAGGTATACACTTACCAAATGAATTATTCCAAAATAGGAAGGTACATTAAATTGTCAAAAACATCATCTCGAGATATCAAGAAAAGACTATTTGAATTCGCTCGAAATGAATTTGAGACTAAAAAACCGGAATACGTTGAAGTAAGAAAAGCAAAAGGTACAAAGACATTTTACCATGGTCCTGTCCCACAATTAATCTTAACCAGATACAAAGCTATTGCTTATACCGTGTTTGCTGATTTCGGAACCCTTTGTCGATTGTATTATTTTAATAGAGATGGGTACTGCATTAGGGATTCTAGCTATTCTGATCAACAATTAGATAAAATCAAAACCCATTTGATGAAAACAACAACGAGAGTTTTAAGATATCCAAAAATTGAAGCAAAACCAAAAATTGGTAATTTATCTGTAAAATTAGATAACAGATTTGCAGAAATTATTACTGAGATAGAAAAACTCACAAAACAAAAACTTCCAAGCAGACCAATAATAACATTAAGCAAAAACTTAGAATTAGACAAAGAAAATTTCTTAGGTAATATTGTCCAAGAAGATGAATTTATAGAATTACCATTTGAAATTGAGAAAACTGAATTAGCTGAGATTGCTCTTATTCATATAGCATTTTTTGAGTTTACCAAGATAATATATGGTAATACAACGTTAGCGAAAAATAGAGCTTCACTATTGTTACTGTTTTTCATCAATGATGAGAAGTTGCTGGATATTTTGATTGAATATCTGGATGTCTCATCTTATATTCCAAAGAATTTCAATCAGCTAAATCGAAGAAAAGAATTAGGTAATTTAATTGAAATTTTGACTGATTATAATGAATATCTTTTAAGCAAAGATTTTGTTAAATATGATTTCAATTCCAGTAAAAGATTTGATGATAAAATCCTTCATTGTCTATTAAATGAATTTACAATTGAATCGGATCCAAAAATTCGACTTGCTAAGGCTCTATTGAAAGAAATTCCTAATATTTATGCAGAGAAAGAGTATGATGTTGCTGCAAGATTATTGGTTGTTGTTGCGTTTCTTGAATTAAACTCTAAGACAAAAGGAGAATTATCATCCCAAACACTTGAAGTTGCGGATAGTATCACAAGGGAATCAGAAATAGTAGTCTTTGTTAAAAGACTTGTAAGAGATCTTTCAAATTTCCGCATTGAATCATTTATCAATTTTTGGAGAAAAAACAAGAATCTATTTCCTGAGTCTGTAGAAACAAAGTTTGATGAGTTAACAGACATTGTAATTAAAAAGATTATAGGACTCCATGCTGAATTCACAACAAATACCTTTGATAAACCCGGTGACATAATTATTACAATAAGCAATAAATCTGATGCAAATTTAGGTTCACTAGTAGCTGAGGAAATTCATTGGACACCGATAGAAGCAATGGGAATTATTGGTGAAAAGAGAAAAATAAGGGCTAAATCCTTAGCACCGGATGAAGAATATACCTTAACCATACCAATAATCCCTAAGAAGGAAGGAACAATTAATTTTCGAAATCTAATGATAAGATTCAATGATCCCTTTGGAATAAAGCATTTCGTTTCTTTACCAATTCCTTCTTTGAAAATAAAGAAAAAATGATAGTTTAGTAGAGCTCATAGGATCTATTCATAAATCCACGCCAAATCTCTGGCATTTTATTTAATTGCTCTTGAACTATCTCTTCAATTCTTCTCTTTGTTTTACTTTCTTTATTTCCACCGACTAATGCAACTTCAATTATTTGTGGTTCAGTGATTTTTTTACCAATCTTGCTAACGAGATAACAATCTACATTCTCAACACTGAGTTCATCAACTATTTCTTCACAGATTTTTATTGCTGCAATATTATAGGTTTTTCCAACGTGACTAATTGGATTTTTACCAGCAGCTGCTTCGAGTGACATAGGACGGTATGGTGTAATTAAGCCATTTGCTCGATTTCCTCTACCAACTTGTCCATCATCACCTTGTTCTGCAGAAGTTCCTGTTACAGTAAGGTAGAGACAATCATCATTTCCAGGCACGTCAGCTACATTAACATCAACAACTATCTCTTCACCCCAGATTTTTGCTGCGAGATCCAAAGTGAGATTTTGAACTTCTTCCTTAGTTGCAAAATAATGATCCACATCTACCAATTCAGTGCAAATCATAGCACAGGCAATAGTTAGATCGATTTTATTCTTGTGTCGAACACCCATGACTTTAATGTCTTCACCAATTGCCGGATGTTTTTTCTTAGTAGCGGGATCATTGAGCATCCTTTCAGTTTGATATGTCAACTTTTCAATTTTTGTTAGAGGGGCATAACCAATACCTATGGATGTGTCATTTGCCAATGGAATTTCAGAATTTTCTTCAAAATTTCCAACTAAATCAGTGCTTCCTGATCTTACTTTGTAATCAACAATAATATCATGTGCAATGTCTAAATGTGGAAGATCTTTTTGTAACCAACCTTTAGTCGTTTCAATGACTAATTTTCCAATTGGTAAGAATTTTCCATTGATTTGTGAATTTACTCCAACAGCTCGTCCAACTAAAAGTAGATAAATTGGTTCTAAAATTTCTCCATGACCAATTCTTGCATCAGATTGGCCCCCAGCAAGAACAGCTTTATCGAGATTATGATGCAAAATTCTCCCTGTGTTTTCAATATACCACTTACTGATGGCAATACTCATTTCTTCTGCAGCTTTATCACACAAATAATCAGGATGCCCTTGACCTTTACGTTCCACAATTTCCACCGGAAGTTTAGATGGAACAACATCCCTTCCATGGCTTATGACTAGATTATCCAATTTTATTACTTCCTTAAAATAACTAATAGTGTTTTTTCTTTATATATTTATAAGCTGACCTCTGTCTGTTAAAGACACTATAATAAAGTTTTCTCGTGTATCAATCATCAGATACAAATGTTCAGCACCTCGAAAATCTTTTTTAAGCTACTATCTCTAATAAGAGTAACTTTTGAAGGGATTCAAAGTTGAGTGAGAGCACATTATACAAATATTGTCCAAATTGCGGGGCTAAATTAGTAATTATGGATGGCATTTTTACAATAACCTGTAATAAATGTGAAATAAAACTAGCATATGATACCAAAACTGAATTATTAGTTGTATTAGGGGAATATGTGCAGTTTTCAGCTGGAAAAGTATCACAAACAACTCCAAGAAAAACACGTGATTATGGGAAGAAGAGATCGTACTTCTTGTACTTTCTATTCGGTATCTGGACATTAGGAATTGGTTTCATTGTTTACATGTTCAGAAATTTAAGAGATTTAGAGAATCATCATTCAGAATATAAAATTGAGAAAGGTGCAGAACCAATATTATCCGATGGAGAGCTTTTTCCGAATTTCAACAGCATGATGCGTGATAGATTCTTTTACACTCCTTGGTATTCCGGGATTTTTGGTTTAATCACCATAGTATTTGATATCTTATCAGCTTCAATTGCAAAATACTCTATGTTGTATTATCACTTAAAGAAACAAAGTAAAGAAACAGCTCCTACAAAATCTCCTCATTCAAGCATTTATCTAACAGGGTTAATTCTATTTTTAATCACAGCACCCATTACAATAGCTACCATGATAACGAGTATTACTTTTAATTTTACAATCCTTGTACAAAGCATAACATTTTATGCAGCAGCTGGACTGACTGTTGCGGGATTCCTTATCATTGTTATCTGTGGAGCATTATGGCAGAGAGCATTTAATGATCATGTAGAAGTAATGAAAAGGATAGATCCAAATTAGAAATGTTATTTGCTTTTGCTAGATTCTTAGGTTTTTTCACTCCAAAGTTCTTGCAAATCACCAAATAGCTCTTTTTCTTTTGCTGATAATTTCTTTGGTGTTACTACTCTAACAATAATATGCATATCACCTTTTCCAAATCCTTGTAAATTTGGAAAACCCTTTCCTTTTAATCGAAAAATAGTATCATTCTGTGTTCCTGCGGGAATCTTAACTTTAGCTTTTTCTCCTTTCACTAAAGTGGGAACAAGAATAGTATCACCTAATGCTGCTTGAGCAAAATTTATTTTCTCCTCATAAATTAACTCGTTTCTTTCACGATGGAAAATTTTGTGCTTTATCAATTGAATATCAACATACAAATCACCAGGAGGAGCACCCCTTGGACCTGGTTCACCTTCACCGCTTACTCTAAGTCGTTGACCATCATTGATGCCTGCTGGAACTTTCACAGTTATTTTTTTGCTTCTTCCAACCATACCTCTTCCTTTGCATTCTGGACATGGATGATCAACAATTTCACCTAACCCTTGACAACTTCTACAAGTAGTTTCATTAATCATATAACCAAACGGTGTTCTTTGTTGAACTCTTTCAACACCTGAGCCATTGCAAACTGCACATCTTTTTGGGCTGGTACCTTGAGCAGCTCGTGAACCATTACAGACATCACACAAAACATTCTTCTTAACATCAACTTTTTTCTCAATACCCGATGCTGCTTCTTCAAAAGTTATTGGTAATATAATGCGAATACTTCGACCAGACGGTCTTCCTCGAGATCTTGAGGTAGTTCTTCCACCGAAGAAATCACCGAAAATGCTGCTGAAAATATCTCCAAAACCAAAACCAGCAAATGGATCTCCGCCTGTACCACCAGCTGTTGCTCCTAATCCCCCCCAACCTAATCTATCAAAAACAGCTCTTTGATCTGGATCACTTAAAATCGAATAAGCCTCAGAAATTTCCTTGAAACGAGTTTCTGCATCATCGTCTCCTGGATTAGCGTCAGGATGGTTTTTTCGTGCTAATTTTCTATAGGCTTTCTTAATCTCATCATCAGTGGCGTTTCTTTGAACTCCTAAAACATTATACGGATCTTTTTTTGAACTACTCATTGGTGCCACCATGACATTAATTTATACAATTTTCACTATTTTTTTGCAGTAATTAAATTGTGTGATTCAAGCAAGTATAAATAACTTTCACTCCGCTGATTCTTCTCTCTATTTAAACTAGTGATTTTTCTTATATTACTTAATTTCTAACTTGTAATAAAATGACTTAGTTCTATTTTTAATTCTTGCTAAATTTCACAAAAGTCAAATTATTTATCAATTCGAATTAAAAGACTATAGAAATTTTAAAATAACTTGTGAAAATTGAAAACTCATATCAGTGTTAAACATTCTATCAGGAGAAATATCATTAATGGGACAAACAGTAATTGAAAAGATATTCTCGGCTCATTCAAAAGATGAAGTAAAACCTGGAAACATCATTTGGTTAGACTTAGATGTGAGGAGTGCGAGAGATTTTGCAGGTGCAAATGTCGTTGGTAATTTAGAGAAACACTATGCTGATCAAGAGAAATTCGAAGATAAAGAAAAAACAGTTTTTACTTTTGACTGTGTAGTTCCTGCAAATAACATAGGATACGCGGAAAATCAGCAAATTATTCGAGTATTTGCTAGAAAAGAAGGCATAAGAGTTTTTGATTCCGAATGGGGAATTGGATCACATGTATTAATTGAGGAAGGCTATAGTGTTCCAGGTTCCACTGTTGTTGGAACAGATAGTCATCTCAATATAATGGGAAGTGTAGGTTCTTTTGGGCAAGGCATGGGAGATCAAGACATTGCTTTTGGTATGAAAGCAGGTAAAACTTGGTTTGAAGTTCCACCAACAATGAAAGTTATTATTGAAGGTGAATTGAAGGCTCCTTGTTCTGCAAAAGATTTAACATTGGCAGTAATCAGAAAATTAACTTCAAAAGGTGCTCTCGGAAGAGCTATAGAATTTGAAGGAAAAGCAATTGATAATCTCTCATTTGCAGGTAGAATAACATTGGCTTCAATGGTCACAGAGATGGGTGGAATTGTTGGTTTTATACCACCAAACCAAGAAATAGTTGATTATTTCAAAACAAGAGCTAGAAGTGAATTTACTCCTTATTATGCTGATGAAGATGCAGAATACGTCGAAGAAGTTGTTATTGATATTAATGATATGAGACCACTTATTGCTGTTCCATTTAAGCCTGATAATGTTGTTGAAGTTGAATCACTCGAAAAAGACAAGATCCACGTGGATTCGGCTTTTCTTGGTAGTTGCACAAATGGTCGTTATGAAGATATGAAAGCAGCTGTTGATATGTTGAAGGGTAAACAGGTAGCTGAACATACAGTCATGAAAGTCGTACCTGCAACAAGAACCGTTCTTGGTGATATGCTCAAGAATGGAGACATACAAACCTTGTTCGATGCTAGAGCTCTTGTAAGCAATCCTGGTTGTGCTGGTTGTGCTTCAGGTCAAATTGGAATGACTGGAACAGGAGAAGTACAAGTATCAACAGGGAATCGTAATTTCAAAGGAAAACAAGGTTTAGGTTTAACTTATCTCTGTAGTCCTGAAACGGTAACTGCTTCAGCACTAGCAGGTAAAATTATCAGTCCGGAAAACCTTTGATTTGGAGGAGAAAAAAATGAAGAAATCTGTTATTCTAAAAGGTAGAGCAGTAGTAGTAAGAAATGAGAAAAACGAACCTATTGATGATATTGATACTGATATGATTTTTCATAACAAGTATCTCCACATTACTGAACTCAGTGAAATGGGTCAATACGCATTTGATAATCTAGATGGATGGAAGGATTTTGCTAAAAAAGATAGGCAAGGAGATATCTTGATACTTGGAGCGAATTTTGGTTCTGGATCATCTAGGCAACAAGCGGTTGATTGCTTTACTGCACTTGGTGTTCGAGTGCTAATAGCAAAATCATACGGAGCCATTTACAAACGAAATGCAATAAATGCTGGGATGCCAATCTTGCAAGCTGATGTGATAGATGAAACCAAATTCATTGAAAATAATGATGAAATTGAAGTTAATCTTGAGACGGGATTAATAAAAAATCTTACAAAGAAGGAAAATTACAAAGCAAATGGTATGTCTAATGTACAAATGGATATCTATCAATCAGGAAACCTATTCGAGTATGCGAAAAAGTCAAAATAATCTTTGAAGTTAATGTCCGCTTCAACAAAAAAGAAATAGTACTATTGATAGATGTTAGTTAGATAGAAGAACGTGGTGTTGGAATTTTGTCTGATTTAGAGAAAAAACTACAACTAATAGAAGATCGAATGAAAGAACATCTTTCTTCTGAAAAAGATGCGAAATTATTTCGAACACTTATGGAGACTTTAATCGATATTAGAGAAGCATTTGAAGAGTTTAATCGCTTCTTCAAAATTGATATCAATTTAGAAGAACTCGAAGCATTCCAACCAAAAGAAATAGAATATTCCGGTGAATGGACGAATTCTTTGGTAAAAATTTGTGAAGTCTTAATTGAATTGTATGATCGAATTGATAAGAAAGATTTAGCAGAAAAATGGCAGAAAAAATTAGTCGATTTGAAGAATCTTGACGCCTGATTTACATGTAAGTCAGAGGTCAAGAAGATTCTTTATCTTCATTCTCAGGAACATTCGAAAAAATTAATTCCTTTTGTTTACTTATCTCTTGTTGAGGTTCTTCTTCTAATTTTTCTTCTTCAGTTTCCTTTGGTTTTCTTACCCAACCAAAATAATAACCTAAACCGAGAAAAACTAAAGCAATAACTATAAGGGCAGTTAATAATGCAGGATTTGATACAACCAATTCTTGATCTATTATATTAAATTCAAATGGCTGTAAAAATACCAAAGCCCCAACCATTAAGTAGCTAAAAACTGCTCCAAACATAATAAAGAACGCAATTCCCCACTTATTCATGTTTATCTTTAAAACATGTTCTTCATCTGATTTTTTCTCTACAATTTCAGGTTGTTGTGGGATATCAGAATTCCCTTGTTCTTTTGTTTTATCAGAAGACATGTCTTTCAAGCCACTTTGATTTTCTTGCATAAATTGAATGTTTCCCTTATTAAATCTTATATGAATTCTTAGAAAAGATATATTTTGTAATTACCCCTCTAAACAACAACCTACAATTTGAGTGTGCAATAGTGATTAAGAAAAAAATATTTCAAAAAAAGCTAATCAAAATTATTGAAAATAAATACGTAAATTGGGAACAAAAAGCAACTATGCTAGAAAGGGTAGTATTAGAAGACGAGAATGGAGTAGAATTCTTCAAAGACCTAATCCTCACACACAAGAAACCAAAAATTCGAAAAGGAGCAGCTTCAATTCTTGGTTACATAAAAAACTCTGATTTAACAAAGGAATTAATTCCAAGGATTTTAGATGAGAAGGATTGGACTGTAAGATATGCACTCTCAAATGCCTGTGTAAAACATATGAAAAATGTTGCTGTTGAGAAATTGATTGCTGACTATGAAAACCGAATTAAATCTGTTGAGACCTCAGAAAAACATAAACTAAATCTGATCTTCACTGAGAGTCTTGGTTATATGGAGCTAAAAGAAGCAGAACCAATACTCACAACAATGCTTAAGGAAATTGGTACTAAAAGAGATCAAAAATCAATTGAATTAATCATCCAAATACTATATTCTCTAGGAGAAGTGGGCGACAAATCTACAGTTGAGTTACTAATACATTACTCTGCTGACAATCGTTATACAACTAATGGAATAAGAA
The DNA here is from genome assembly GCA_019894765.1 of Candidatus Heimdallarchaeota archaeon. Next base: position 15,543 of record JAGXNT010000007.1, on the reverse strand, counting down.
ATAGTGCAGTGCATGCTATAGATAAAATAGCTAAAAGATTGAGGTTTTCATCCAAGAAAGCTTTACTTGATTCAATTAATAAAGAGTAATATTATTAATAACATAATGAGCAAACTTATTAAGAATTAAATGTCGTAGAAAAATATTCTCAGACATTCGAGACCATCTATTCTTAAGTATTGTATCTATGATGAGGGAATTAATTGACTGTAAATAGTGTTTTATTAAGAGTACGAATGAAATTACTAATTTCAGGTATTCTATTCTTCTTATTGAATTTCTTTCACATTGCAGTTGCATCTACATCTGAGATAGATTTTGAAGCAGAAAAAATCTTCCTTTTTATTAGATTCTTTTCAAGCTTTGAATGGTGGCGATTATTGCTTGCACTTGGGATATTTATTGTTCAGATTACAATCTCCTATATTGTGATGTTTAGAAGATTTAGAAAAGCTGAGCTTGCACAAATTAATGAAACTGGCTTAGTTGGGAATAATAATGATAAACTTTTAAAGAATTTGAGGATTGACCCTCAAAAGATCTACACATGGGTACATGAGCAAGCTGAAGAACACAACATTAAATCCATAAAACGAGTTTACTTAACAGATACTAGTATACCAAATGCTATGACTTTGGATGTTATTCCTCTCCCTTTTATTAGATCCTCATGGATAGTATTGGATGCAAATGTTCTTGAGATATTAGATGAGCGTGAAATAAGAGCAGTAATATCACATGAACTAGGACATGTTAAACGCTTAGATGGTGTCGTAAACATATTTAGATATGGAATAAACTACTATGCTTTCTTAGCATACTTGATTATTATTTTAGAAATGATTCGATTGATAATCTCTGTTGATCAATTTGCTCGAGAAATTCTTGTTCAGATAGGATTCCTTTTGCTACTCATCATAGTTATTTGGGCCTTTACTTTACTAAATCGCTTTCTCCTTAGTTATTCTCGAAGGCAATCAGAGTTAATGGCTGATTACTATGCTGCTCAAAGAATCGGGAGAAATCATATCATAAATGCTCTTGTTTTATTAGGTCAAAGATTGGATGTTATTTCCGCATTTGGAACAGAATTCAAGTGGCTTGGAAGTCGAGAAAGCAAGAAAGATGTTTCCCGAGAATTTTTACAAGGATTAAAGGATTTACCACCAGAAGAATTATCTATGGAAATCTCTCGAGAAAAAGCGGTACATATTTACGTCCAACAAAGATTGAAAAACCTGAAAGAAGATCTCTATGTTCCATTAACAGATGAACAAATAAAGGATTTAACTACAAAAGCAAGTGAAAAATTACTTGCACTAAGAGAAGAACAACTAGAAAAGGGAGTAATGAAGGATAGAAAAATAGCCTCTGAGTTAAGTAAATTAACAATTGATTGGTTCCTAATTGATAAGGATAAAGACCTTTACTTGAAAGATGATGAAGTAGACAATCTTGTAAAAGAAATCATTGGCAATCCCAATAAGGAATTATTTGAGCATGATTTATACCCAAGACGTGCTTTATTAGTAAGGGATCATCCTTCAATGAAAGACCGAATCATTTTCTTATATTATGCCTATCCGAAGGTTACGACAACCTAATTCTCTACTCTCTGAATACTTTCAGTTTACTCTTTACGTTTTCATTAAATATCTCCTTCTAAATATCTAATTCTGGATTAATGACTTAAAAGCAAGAGATGCTATTTTGGAAGTTAAATAAAATGGTTAGCAAAACCCAACAGAAAGCTTTAGTTTTAACTAAGGTTACCCTCAAAGATGAAGAGGGATTAGATACTTATTGTACTGATTGTCTATATGATTGGTGTTCGAAAAGGAATAAAGTGATTTTTTGTACAATGAAATCCAAAGGATTGTTTGAGTGTAGATCCTGCATCTTAAAGATGCTAGGGTCATATGAGAGAGAATATGTTGGTTCAAGCTCAAAATCATTAGAATACAAAAAAGACCACATTTTGACAACCAACTAATTCTCTTTGATAATGTGATTGCGTTTACAGCACCTGATTTTTCCATCGACAAAATTTTTATGCCGTTTTCCAAATGGTTTTAAAATTAGTTCTCATAATAAACTAAAAGAACTATTTGCGGAGATTACCCTTGGAAATATCAATTCAATTCTACTATTGGCATGAAGTAATGGGTCCCTTACTCGTTTACTCTAACGGTTTACTAAAGATAAGTGAAGAAGATCTAATGATGCTCTTTAGCACCATCGAACCATATTCATGTACACCGGAATCATCAATATTAGGTCCAAAATACTATGATGAGCAAATTGTAATGACATACAATAGAAGTGTTTGTGACCCAGATGCTAAAGATGAACGATTAAGAATGATGGGAACTGATGTTTGGTGTCTAATCTCTTGTAAAAAAGAATTCGAACTTGTTTTGCTAAGTATAATTGAGATCGTAAAAATTATTCTTGACATTGAATTTGATACCGTTGTAGAAATTCATCAATTAGATTCCGCATTAGGTGAGAGAGCAACTCAAGCAATAAGAGCAGTTTATTCAAGATAGTTGAGTATCCTTTCTTCAAATTGTAATAAGATTAATCAAAATTAATATAATATTCAAATTAGTTTTAATGAGTTACAGAAAGATAGTCAATTATATGTACAAATATTTTTGACTTGAAGATACTGGTCTTTACTATCCAAAGTTAACAGGAACAATGGTCAGTAAATAATTCAAAAGAAATCTTAATTGAAAGATTCGGTGAAAAATTTGTTTGATATACTTCGATATGGACTTGACGTTGGCGAAAAACTTGGTGCTGACAATGTCGAAGCTCGTTTTGATGACTTACAACTACGAACCTTAATCAAAGAAAACCAAAAAATCAAAGAAACAAACATAAATCGACGACGTGGACTTGGTGTTACAGCTTATTACAAAGGTGTTTCAGGTTTTTCTTATACTGCTAATTTAGAAAAAAAGGCAGTAAAGGAATGTGTTGAAAGTGCATTCGGTATTGCAAAAGCATCCTCAAGTATAGCCAAACTTAAGCTTGATATTAATGAAAGAGAAAAAACCTCAAAGGTACATGACCTAAAACTACCATTAAAGAAGCATCCAAAGGATTTCGACCTTGAGTATAAAATAGACTTAATGGATCGAATTGAAACAGCAGCCATAGGTGATGCTGATTGGATAAAATCTTCTAGTGCAATGTATGGAGAATCTTATGGTAGTAAATACTTTCTGAATTCCGATGGAGATGAAATCTCATGGGAACCATTAGTAATTGATCTAAGAGTAAGACTTACAGCTACTGCAACCTCTGGGGATTCACTTGTAAGAGGTGTAAATGGTGCTGGAGGATCTAAAGGTCTTGAGCTTTTCGATAAAAAGGAATACTCCCCTGAATTCTTAGGAAAGAAAGCGCTTGAATGGTCTAAAGAACAAAGAGATGCGAAAGCAGCTCCTGCAGGTAAATTTAGAGCATTGTGTGATAATCGCTTAAGTGGTGTTTTAGCACATGAGTCTTTTGGACATTGCACAGAAGCAGATGCTGTTCTTACAAATAGTACTGTTTTAAAAGGCAAACTTGGTGCAAAAATCGGAACAGATATTGTAACCATTTATGATGAAGGAACCCCTGATTTGCAATACAATGGATTTTGGTTGCCTTATGATGATGAGGGAACTCCTACAACAAAAACTCTTCTTGTTGAAGATGGTATTTTGAAAGGATATCTTCATAATCGAGCTTCAGCTAAATTCCTGAAAGGTGGACTAACTGGAAATGCAAGAGCAATTCATTATCGCTTTAATCCCATTCCAAGAATGAAGAACACATACTTCAAACCAGGAAATCTTACAGAAGAGGAAGCAATTGAGCAACTAAAAGAAGGAATCTATGCCATACAAACTTCGGGTGGACAAGTCAATCCAACACAAGGTACATTTCTGTTCAAAGCTGTTCGAGGATATTGGGTTGAAAATGGTGAGATTAAATATCCACTAAAGGATGTCACAATAAAAGGCGAGCTTCTTGCTTTATTGAACAACGTTGAAGGATTAACTAAGGAACTTGAAATTAGTTCTGGCTACTTTGGTGGCTGCGGAAAAGGACAACAATTTCCATTGCCTACAGGTCTTGGATCTCCAAAGATATTATTCTCAGAAGCAATGTTTGGAGGAGAACAATAAATGAGCTTTGATACATTAAAAGATGATTTATTATCTTTAACTGATGCGGGTTTGAAATATGCTAAAAGCAAAGGTGCAGATCAAACCGAAATATTTGTCAGCACACAAAAATCAATCAATGTGGCAAATCAATCAGGCATGATTCAAGCAATCGATGGTCGAAATGAAGGTATCGGTGTTCGAATTGCTCAAGGCAAGAAAATGGGTTTTGCAGCCATGAGTAGTTTAACAGACGAAGCCTTAAAGCATGCAGTTGATGAAGCGTTAACAGTAGCGAAATCCATGAAACAAGATAATGAAGGGTTCGAAAAATTCGCTAATAAAATGAAACCAGCAAAAGATGGAATTCTTGATCATAATATCGTTGCATTAACTACAGAAGACATTGTAAACAAGACAAATAAGACATTCAAAGAATCTAAGGAATTCGATCCTAGAATAATTTCAGCAACTGCACGTACTACCTCAACATATGGGGGCTATGCTATTGCAAATTCTGAAGGAGTCTCTGGTTCAACAAGTTATACTGCTTACATCATGGTTAACTTTGTAACAGCAATGGAAGAACAAGAACGAAAAAGCGCTTTTGATTTCTCTGTAACACGAAGTGTCCCAGAAGATAAAAATCTAGGGAAAAATTGTTCAGAAAAAGCAATAAAACTCCTTGGTTCAAAACCTCTTGATTTTACTGGAGTACTACCAACTGTTTGGAATCCAATTGTTATGTCTAGTTTCTGGCAAACATCACTTTCGAATTCTGTAAACGGTCGTCAAGTTGTTGAAAAGAACAGCTATTTCATGGATAAACTCGGTGATAAAGTAGGGATCCCAGAACTTACAATTACCGATGATGGTCAATTACCAGAAGGCTTGAACACTTCAGAAATTGACTATGAAGGAGTACCTAGACAATCCACAAACATCATTGAAAAAGGAGTTCTACGCTCTTTCTTGTATGATAGTTATTATGGACGATTAGGAAAAGCAAAAAGCACCGGTAATGCCACTCGAGGTCAGGACTACGAAAGTACACCTGGCATATCACCAACAACAATTGTTATTCAACCAGGTTCAAAAAGTTTTGACGAAATAATTTCTGGAATCGATAAAGGTGTATATGTTATGGATTCAGTTATGGGCATGATGCATTCAAACCGAATTTCGGGTGACTTTTCTGTTGTTGCAACTTCTGCCTATTTGATCGAAAATGGAGAAATAACCCATCCATTAAATCCCATTACAATTGCTGGCAATTTATACAAGAGTTATTTAGGTATCAGAAACATCGGTTCTGATTCAAAATTACTCCCGGCAGTGAAGACACCAACAATTGCTTTCAATGGTTTTACAGTTAATGGATGAAAAAAACCTCGGCGAAACCGAGGTATCTTCTTATTTTTTTATCGTATACCTTTACATTTAGGACATTTCTTTTGATTTTTCTTCAATTCTTCCAAGCAAAAAGGACAGATATTGATAAAGCAAAAATCCTCTTCTTCTAGCCCCTTCTCTTTCATCTTCGCAGCAACAACAGCTCTATGACCTTCAAGAATCTCTAATTCTCTTTTCTTCTTTCTATAGACTTTTGTAAATATAATACTGAGAATAGGAATCCATGAAGAGAAATAAGGGAAACCTGTACACATAAATCCAACGAATCTTTTGAAATGTACTGACCATCCTAAAGGTTGAGAGGATTCTTGAATTTCTATTGAAAGATTAAGATTTCTTGAAGATACCGAACTTTGTAGAATTAGCTGATAATCAATCAAGAAACCTAATTCTGTATTATAGACAGCAGTAAAATTACCAGTTACTCTCTCATTATTGATTGTGAAATCCTCTGCAAAATCATCTACAAAATTATGTTTGAAAATACAAACTTCTCGATAAGCAGCTGAAAAACGAAATCTTCTGTTTAGGATAAAAGTACTTTCACTTGGATTCTCAACATAGTAAATATCATTTAGTAAATTATATGTTCCATTAATAAATCTAAGACTATTCTCTGACCAGTTTATAGGCATAAAACACAAATTTGGAATGATTTCTTGTAATGTAGGAATGGTTAAGATAGTATCAGTAGAACCAAGTGGAAGATTCTGGACAGTTAAATCAGGATTCATCCAGTCTGATACGAAATCACCAAAAGTATCATTGTATTTGTACCAAATGCGTTCGTCATCAACAATTCTATCTAAAACAAGATGACTTGTTGTTTCCTTATTTGTTGAAGGATCAAATGAATTATTATAAGCAACATTCCAAGTAAACGAATCAAAATCATTAAAATCACCTATTGTTGAAGCTGAATGAATAATTATCGAATGATCTACAAAAAATATAAGTGAAAATAAGAGAACCAGAGTAATTATCCCTCCCATTTTTTTTACAGTCATATTCTAAATAACCCCAATTTTCTTTTTACAAACCCCATATATTTTTCTCAAAAATACAATAGAAACTTCATTTTTAAGTAAATTGAAGTTTTTGGAATAAAATGAAAGCTAAAAGTCATCTCGCAGACTTATTTTCTCGAGTAAATCTTTATGATCATTTATGTATTTCAAAATTAAATCCTGCAAATATTGGATGTCGATATGTAGTTCTCTGATTTCTGATTTCAAATGACCGATTTCTAATTCGAATCTTCTCAAACGATTTTCGACGATACTCTCGAGTGCTTTATCTTTAACATCAGCTTTTGAAGGGAGAATTTCAGGTTTGGATATAGTGGGAGTTTTCACAACAAGTTTACTTTCGACTTCTCTTAGAAGATTAGCAATTTCAGGTGATTCTTTACTATACGCAACTAGCAATTCATAAGTTAGTTTCTTGAAAAGCGAATCAATATTCTCACCAGTTAATGCGCTAGAATAGATGTGCATAATGTTGTGCCCCATCTCCTTCGATAATTCCAGCTGTATTTTTTTCATAAGCGCATCATTTGATTGCTTCTGATCCATTAAATCTATTTTATTACCGACGATTACAAAAGTTTCCAATGTACCATCATTATTTTTCTTGGCTTCTCTAATCCACTTTGGTAAATTCCTCAAAGTATTATTATCCGTTATATCATAGACAAGAATTGCTGCTTGTACTCCGGAATAAAAAGTAGCTCTAACCTTATCGAATTTCTGTTGCCCAGCCAAGTCAAAAATTTGATATTGGACGGAAAGATTATTGGAGAGCTTTATTCTCTTTGTTGCGAAATCAGCCCCTATGGTATAGATATATTCCTTATTTGTTGTTTCTCCCAAGTATTTTCTTCTTATACTTGTTTTTCCAACAGCTGGGTCTCCAATGATTACTACTTTAAATATTAACTTTGCCAAATAAATCCTACCCTAAATTCAAGCTTCTTTCATCCCTGCAATAAACCCTTTATTTCTTTGATTTTCTGATCTTTTCTCTCTACTTCACTTTTAAGATGATTTATGTGATCGCTTTGTTCTTTTAATTTGTCATTTTGTAGTCTAAGCTTCTCACTTACTTCTTTTAACAATCGAGTTCTTTCATCCACTTCAGATTTGAGTTCTTCTATGTGCTGATTTAAATCAGCTATCTCTGCGGAATTAGCATGTGTTTCAATAATAGGAGTAGTTGCAACTGAACCACCTGCAGCTAATTTGTCCTGTAAAACTAAGATTTGGTTTTCTAGTTCTTTAATAAGATCAGTCTTATCATCAATCTCATTCTGTTTATCCATGATTTTCTCTTGAAAGCTTTTTCCGAGCATTTGCTGAACTTCAATGTTTTCTTTTTCTCGCTTTCCAGTTATTTTTCTTAATTGTTGAAAATCCCTATCTCGAATTGATAATTCCTGTTCTAAATTTCCTCGTTCTAAATCAAACGCTCGAAGTTTCGAATCCAGCTCATTTAATCTATACACAAGAGCTTCAGTTGATTTTGGATCTAATTCCTCTTCATGATTCCCTTGATGAAATCTAGTTAGTGCTTTATACCAAATAAACAGAACATCTTGAACTAATGGATGCAGATTTTGCCAATTAGTAACTACAATTACCCAAAAATATGACCCAGGAATATCTGGATCAATTCTTTCAGATGGTGGATTTATACTTTCTGGGTTACGTCTATTATATTCATCTAGAGTATCCCATAAAGTCGATCTTTGAGCAGAATTCATAAAATCACCGGTTTTCGAACTCAATGTTTTAGATAGTGTGGGATTGAGTCTTTAAATTTTGTTTTGTGTGTAAATCTCGACACAAAAAAATTAAATTTCCAAATTAAAAATTTTAATTGCATTCTTTGTTGTTACCTCAGCAACATCAGTTTCTGGTAGTTCCTTTATTTTTGCAATTTCTTTGACGGCATAAATTACATTTGCTGGCTCATTTCTTTTCCTATCAGGAAATGGAGAAAGATAAGGTGAATCTGTCTCTGTAATTAGATTCTCTAAGGGAACTGCTTCTGCTAGTCTTTGATGTTTTTTGCGACTAGTAACAGCCGTTGGAATTGAAATATAATAACCGCGATCTACACATTCTAAAGCAGTCTCAACATCACCAGAAAAACTATGCATGATAACAGGAGTTTCTGCGATGGATAAGACATCAACAGACTCTTTCTCAGCATCTCTGCTATGGATTGTTAATGGTAAATTTAGCTCAGTTGCCAACTCGATGAATCGTTTGAATGTTTCATGTTGCTTAGTTCTGATAGACTGCTGCTTTACCCAGTAGTAATCTATACCCACTTCACCAACACCAACAATATCTCCTTTCTCAGCATGCTCTTTTATGTTGGAAATTACTTTATCAATGTCTAACTCATGATAATTAGCCGGAGGAGCTCCGAGAGTTACAAATATTTTATCTGAATACCTTTTATGAAAGCGAATTGACTGCAAATAATCAGTGATATATACTGGAGAATCGATTATTGCTATAACATTGTTTCTTTGTGCGTGTTCTAGGATTGTATTGAGTTTTATTCCTCTTTTCAAAGTATGACTTAAGTGACAATGAGTATCGATTGCTTTCATTAGCTTTTTCTCCTTTTCATATTATAGTAATCCAAGCTTTTCTTTATCTTCCAATAACATTAAAACACCAAACCAAGTAATTTTAAAGCCTAGTTTTTCATAGAGTTTTATTGCTGGCAAATTTTCCCTATCAACACCAAGAACTATTTCTTTAATACCTTGATTCTTCATTTGAAGCATGTAATCAGTAATCATACTTTGAGCTACTTTCAGTTTTCTAAATTTAGGCATGACCCCTATCTCTAAGATCATCCCTCTGTTTTTCATTGTTGCTGTCATTAAACCTGCACATAATTTTCTCTCATATTTTGCTATAATACATTGAACACTGAAACCAACATTCTCAACAGTTTCTTTTGTTTTTTCTAGGAAATGTTCTGTGATTTTCGGATTATCCAAATGCTCTATAGTATGTAATTTATCTAAAGAATTTCCATAGGAAGTGCTGATTGCTTTAACAAAATCAGCAGTTACTTCTTGACTTGAGTGTGTTCTTAAATTTTTCAAGACGATTTCTTTTTCTATGTTGATTTGCTCGAGAGAACACTTCATCTCTAGTCTATCTGATTTTCTTTGAAAGCCGATTTTTTCGTAAAAAGTTTGATAGAGATTGATTTCTCTTTTATCCATTGACCAACATTCAATCCAACAATCTGTAAATCCTTTTGCATTTGCTTGTTTAATGCCTTCTTTCACAAGTAATTTTCCAACGCCTTTTCTTTGATATTTCGGTAAAACTAGTGGGAAATGACTCAGGATTTTTACTGCCCTCGGAACCCAATATTCATCAAAGCGAATTATTCCAATTGGTTTTTCGGAAAGATAAGCAATTAAAAAAAGTTCAGCATCAGATTTTCTATTTATATCTTGATTTATTGAAATCTCAACATCCAGCTCAGAAATATTTTGTTCTTTTATATAACGAGCCATCCAGCGAAAACTATTCATACCTTTGATGAATATTTTTGCCCAATTCTCAGCATCGTCTGCAGTTGCATTTTTGATAAGCATCTCATCTGGATCTATTTTCAATTTACATTATCCTCTTATTGCATACTATCTTCCATTCAACAACTAAAAAATTATTCCATTAGCAAAATAAATAGTCGATAAACAACCATGATTTTTTTAAAAGAATAGTTAAGTCTATAAGTTGAATAGTTGAAATTTCTAAAAGAAATTGGAAAAATCTAATTAGAACAATTTATTGCTTAATGAGGTATCACATTCAATGATAAAATTTGTAGACCCACAAGTTGGGATAGAAGAAAAAAAAGCATTAAATGCTGTAATAGATTCAAAATACCTTGCAGAAGGACCAGTTGCTAGAGATTTTGAAAAAAGATTTGGTGAGTTTGTAGGTTCTAAATATACCATTGTTACATCAAATGGAACCACCGCACTCCATTTAGCTTTAGAAGCAACAGGGATTAAACCTGGTGATGAAGTAATTACTACTCCTTTCACTTTTATTGCATCAAGTAATAGTATCTTGTTTAATGGTGCAATTCCAATATTTGCCGACATTGATCCAGAAACATACAATATTGATCCTGAAAAAGTGGAAGAAAAAATAACTAAAAAGACAAAAGCAATTCTACCGGTTCATATTTTTGGAAATCCATGCGATATGAAAGCTCTTACAGATATAGCAAAAGATCATGATCTTAAAATCTTAGAAGATGCTTGTCAATCACATGGAGCATTTTTCGATGGAAAGCACACTGGAACAATTGGTGAGGTTGGCTGTTTTTCATTCTATGCTTCAAAAAACTTACCATTCGGTGAGGGTGGAGCAATTGTTACTGATAATGAAGAATTAAAGGACGAAATCATGTGTCTTAGAAATCATGGCAGAACTCCAAAAGGTGGTTATTTCCACACAAAAATTGGTTATAATTATCGAACTTCAAATATTCATGCAGCAATTGGCGTTGAACAAATGAAAAAACTACCTGAGATGTTGGAAGCAAGAAAAAGAAATGCCAATATTCTTTTGAAAGAATTATCTGATTTAGATGGATTCGCAATGCAAGAAGTCTACGACAATGCTCAACATGGTTGGTATATAGCTGCAGGAAGAACAGATAGAAAAGATTTACCAGTTGCCAAAGTCATAGAAGAATTAAAAGCTAACAATATTGGTTCACGACAGATTTACAATGTTCCATCATATGAACAGCCAGCTTATACAGAATTGAACAATTATTACTATTGGTCAGAATTCATAAAATTCCCAGATTACAGCAAAGTAAGTTGCCCAGTCGCAGAAAGAGTTGGTAAAGATCACTTCCAAATACCTATCAATCCAGGTGTTAGCGAAGAAGATATGCAACACATTGTTGCAACTTTAAAGAAAATATTCTCTTAAAAGAGTATTTTCTAATCCTTTTTATTTTCCCTATAATTTTCAATTGCTTTATGTAAAGCATCTACAGCTAAATTACTGCAATGCATTTTATGTGGTGGTAAACCATCTAATTCTTGTGCTACATCATTTCTTGTCATTTTCATAGCATCATCTAAGGACATTCCCATAGCCATAACTGTTGTAACACTACTTGTAGCAATTGCTGATGCGCATCCAAAAGTTCTGAACTTTATATCATCAATTTTATCATTTTTCACTTTGATGGTAATTTCCATGGTATCACCGCACTTTGGGTTGCCAACAATACCTTTACCATCAGGACTTTCTATAACGCCCACATTTTGTGGCTTAGTGAAATGTTCCATTACTTTTTTGCTGTATAACATTATTTCTTACCTACTCACATATAGTTCTTAATTGGTTTTTTAATATTTGTTTTAAATTTAACTAAGTCTCACAATGATCATCATCATGTTCATCTTTTAATCCCATAACATATTCTTCTGTCTCTTTTCTAAAGGCAGACATCTCTCGTAATTCCTTAATGACTTGTGGAATCTCTTTAATGACATAATCTACTTCTTTATCAGTATTCCATCTACCTAAGGTTAATCGTAAAGAACCATGTGCAACTTCATGTCTTAAACCAATAGCAAGTAAGACATGAGAAGCTTCAAGTTTCTTGGTAGAACAAGCAGAACCTGTTGAACCATAAATACCAACAGCATCTAATCTAAGGATAAGTGCTTCACCTTCTACATATTTGAAGGAAAGGTTCGCATTATGGGGTAAACGTATTGTTCTATGACCATTTAGTATAGTATCATCTAGTTTGAGAAAATTATCAATTATGCGATCTCTCATTTTGGTTAGTCTTTCCTTCTCCTTGAGCAATACTTTTTGTGCAATTTCAGCTGCTTTTCCGAGTCCAACAATTCCTGAAACGTTTTCAGTTCCTGATCGATAACCATTTTCATGTCCCCCACCGTGCAACACCGGCTCAAGTCTTATTCCCTGTTTTTTATAGAGAGCTCCAACACCTTTAGGCCCATATAGTTTATGTGCGCTCATAGATAGTAAATCAATATTTAAATTCTTAACGTCAACAGGAATCTTTCCAACAGTTTGAACTGCATCAGTGTGGAATAAAGCACCTGCATCATGAGCAATTTCTCCAATTTCCCTAATTGGTTCGATAGTTCCAATTTCATTGTTTGCATGCATAATAGAAACTAAAGCTGTTTCACTAGAGATTTTTTTTTTCAAATCCTCTAAGCTAATTAAACCAAAATTATTGACAGGAAGATAGGTTACTTTGATTCCTTGGGTTTCTAAATATTCAGCTGTCCTTAGAACTGCAGGATGCTCAATCACTGATGTTATCATATGTTTTTTCTTATTTTTCTTTGCAAGCATAATTCCTTTTAGTGCTAAATTATCAGCTTCTGTTCCCCCAGAATTAAAGATAATTTCCCTTTCTTGTTCTGCTCCAATGAGTTTAGCCACTCTTTCTCTTGCTTCTTGTACAGCTATAGCAGCATTACGACCATATTCATACATTTGAGAGGCATTCCCATATTCATCTGAGAAGAATTTCATCATTTCTTTCTTAACTTCAGGATCAACTGCTGTTGTAGCTCCATGATCCATATATACTCTCATTACTTCCTGCGACAACTAAATTACCTTCTTGTGTTTGTTAAGCTTATATCCTTTATGAATAACAAAAAGGTGCTCATTGAATTTCTAAGTTTTGGAGCTCCTAATCTTTTCAAATAAAGGTTTAGATTGAATTCCACATCACGAAATAAGCGTTTGTTTTAAAAAAATTATTCATGTTTTAGGAAATCTTTAACATATTCTTGTTTTAATTTGAAATTGACTATAGGAGTAAATTTGTATGTCTGATAAGAAATCAACTAAAAAACTCGATTTTACAAAATTCTCTGGTTTTTATAAACTCACAAGCATTGAGCGTTTAAAGAAGATCCAAGATTTTATACCAGACTTAACAGATGAAGACATTCAATTATTATTAACAACAGGTCCAATTGATTTGGAAACTGTGAATAGAATGATAGAGAATGCTGTGGGCACTATTCCTATACCTTTTGGATTAGCAGTTAATTTCCTTATAAACGACAAACTCTATGTTGTTCCAATGGCTGTAGAAGAACCTTCTGTAATTGCGGCCGTTTGTAATTCAGCAAAATTAACATTATCAACTGGGGGATTTAGAACTTCTACAACAGAACAAATTATGATAGGTCAAATACAAATACTTGACTTAAAGAATACAGAAGAAGCAGTCCAAATAATACAGAAAAACAAAGAACAAATTTTGAAAATTGCAGACACTTGTGACAAAACTTTGATTGAACTAGGTGGCGGAGCTAGAGATGTCAGAGCAAAAATCATTGACACTCGAGTAGGTAAAATGGTCATATGTGAAATTCTCGTGGATTGCTTAGATGCTATGGGAGCCAATGCTGTTAACTCAATGGCAGAAACACTAGCACCATTTATTGAAGAAATAACAGGGGGAAGAGTACTACTGCGAATTCTCTCAAATCTTGCAGATTTACGGTTAGCAGAAGCGACATGTATTATTCCAAAGGAAAAACTAGGAGGAGAAAATGTCGTAGATGATATCGTTGCTGCTTCAGCATTTGCTGAAACAGATCCTTATCGAGCCACCACTCACAACAAAGGAGTAATGAATGGTATTTCAGCAGTTATGTTAGCAACAGCAAATGATACTCGAGCAATTGAAGCTGGAGCTCATGCTTATGCAGCTCAAGAAGGTCATTATGGTTCTTTAACTAAATGGACAAAAAATGCAAACGGTAATCTCGAAGGAACCATAAAAGTGCCAATGGCTGTGGGAATTATTGGTGGAGCAACAAAAACAAATCCAATCGCTCGTATAGCACTAAAAATCCTCCGAGTCGAATCGGCATCAGAATTAGCGCAAGTAGCAGTAGCTGTTGGTCTTGCACAAAACTTGGGCGCTTTGAGAGCATTAGCAACTACAGGAATACTCAAAGGTCACATGAAATTGCATTCAAAAAATTTGGCAATCGCTGCAGGTGCCACAGGAGAACTTATAGATAAAATAGCTGAGATTATGATAAAAGAAAACGATGTTAAATTTGCTCGTGCAAAAGAGATTCTTTCTAGCTTGAAGAAATAATAGCTGTTTTCCTACTGGTAGCTATTCGACTTGATTATTTTTAAATAATTCAACTATTGGTTGTACTTGTAATTTATAGTGAATTTCCTATAAATATTGGTGTGAAAATGAATATGAAAAAGAATCTTCGAATTTACACGGCTATGACAATTTTGGTTATAACACTAACACCACTGATTCCAAGATATGTAATGACTGACAGTTGGTATGAAGACGGTGGTCAGTATCCATTACAAAATTTCTCAACCACTAAATGGTTAGCATATGAAGCTGTATCATTAGCTACAGATCCATATGAATACCAATGGCTTACAGCTCTTTGGGGTGACCATTTAGATGCATTCTTCTCCGGTGTTGCTGCACCACGTGATGCTCTAAAAGCAACAGGTTATGCAAGTACTGGTGATTATGGAGATATAGGTCAATATCGTCTTTTTCTAGACGATGCAGGTGTTGTTGTTACTGAAAATAATTTGTCTGTTCGAGCTCAAGTTGAATATGACAAATTAGTGAATGAATTAAATCAATCTGATCCAAATGAGGCTTTGTGTGCATTTTATGCAGGAACAACTGCTCATTATGTTTCTCAAGCAGGTACATGGGGTGCTATTTGGGATGAAACCACAAGCTGGGGTCCAATTAGTAATTTTCTCGTGACTTGGAATGGCTTTGAGTCTCAAATCGAATCTGGTATTCAAGCAACTTATGCTATGGATCCGGCAAATTGGTGGACTCATGATGATTGGTATAATACCTACTTCACTTTAAGTCCTACAGTTAT
>JAGXNT010000066.1 GCA_019894765.1 Candidatus Heimdallarchaeota archaeon | reverse complement strand
GGAGCAACTCCATCATCATCGTATTCATCTAAAGCATCTACTATTCCACCTAGAGTTCCTGCAAGGTGTCCTTCTAAATCAATTAGTGGATTTACCATGTATAGTGTATCATTGAAGAAATCAAAGAATCCTAAAGCAGAAGTTGAATTCGCTGCTACGATTTCAGCTCTTCTTGCGGGAGTAAAGATACCCATTAAACTACCAAATTCTGCTGTTGCATTCTGGAAGTATAATTGACTTTGTGTAAATTGCCAACCAAGTAGTAATCGGACGTTTCCTATAAGCATATTAAATAATGCTCTAAGTAAATGTGGAGTTTCCAACAACAAATCAACTACAATTGGTATTAATACACTGTATTCTTCAGATACATCCAAAACCATTTGCATACCATCTGCAGCTTGATTGAAAACTTGATCAATTTGTGCGATTCCGCCTAGATTTCTGAGGTCATCAGGATCAAAAGTTTCAAGCATAGTTTTTGCTGCTAAGATGTGAACTAGTGAGTCTTCAATATATTTATCTAAAAGATAATCAATGTCACTAATGATTGCTCCAACAGTTACTTCTGCATCAGTTATTTGTGTTTCAGTTGGTTTTGAAACACCACCAAATGTTCCATTGAACAAACCTGAGAAATCTTCATAGACATCCATAAAGTTCTCATATTGGTAGTAGAAACCATCTACTTCTACACCGGTCTCATTCGAATTATCTAGTAAACCATGTGCAAGTGGATTTAATGCAGACAGCAGCTCGAAACCTGCTGAGATCGTCGTATCTAACATACCAAATATAATGCCATACGGTCCTGCTATTCCCGAAAGTAATCTAAAGAACCTCAAGCTGTTTAATCCATCATAATTTCCACGAGCAATTTCAAACCATTCATCAGCACGATCTAAATTAGCCAGCATAGCTTGGAAATCTAGATCATCAAATCCTGTGAATGAATCACCAACTAAAGGCATAGCAATTTCTGCTACATTCGCCCCACCTGCTGCGAGTGCTCCACCTGTTTGGACCAATCCTGTAAGACTCAGTAAAATCCACGGAATAATAACCAAGTTCAAAATGATAACTATGGCTTGTCCTGGGAGTAAACACCAAGTCCAGAGGCTTTTAGCTTTATCTGTGAAGAGATTTGAAAACAACCATGAACTGGCAATGACTAAAGTAATCATAATACCAAACATGATAAGTAAATCAAATACCCATACAAAAGCCGCATACCCTGAATATTGATTGTAAATATCCATAATTTCAGGAGTAATTGGAATGAAGCTAAAACCAAAAACATCATTCAAACCCATTTTTATTAATCCTAAAGCATTAAGGAATACGAAATATGGACTGAAAAATGAAGTGGGATCTTGGGCTGTAGCATAATAAACTATTAGTGGCACGAAGAATTGTAAACCAAAAATCATCAAGCCACCCCATATGCCTTTACCAACTTTGCGAACAAAGAGACCTGGAAGAGTACAACAAACTAACAAAAGAACTATTTCAAGATACGCTAGACCAGGATGAAAAGATGTTCCTATGTAGTTGAATATTACCATAACCGCTGCTGAAAGTCCAGCACCTATTAGTACACCAATCCAGAACCAAGGAGTTCCTCCTGTTTCTGGCATGGGACGTCTGGGTCTTTGACCTTGTTGTTCATCATAATATCCTTCACCATAGAAATCTTGCTGATATGGTTCAGCTTGTTCTTGAGGATAAGATTCTTGTTGATAATAATCAGGTTGTTTTTGTTCATCTGGAGGAGGAGGCGGAGTATACTTTGGTTCAGAACCCCAAGAGTATTCATCTTTCTTCTTGGAGTCTTCTTCGTCCTCCTTCAAAATATCAATATAATAATCTTCTTCTGACATGTGGCGCCAACCTATTCGACTTCTAAATCTAATCTTTAATTTCTGTTCTTTGATAAAAACGTTTCAATTATGGCAATCAAAGAACCGTTTGATAATATACTTTATTTTGTCCACACTAAAAAACCAATCTAAATAAGAAAAGAACATAATTTCTTTGGATAGAGTGCAATTGTATTAGAAAAGAAGAATTTCATCTTCTGCTTCTAAAATACCTTTTTCTCGTTCAATGTTTCTAGCAATTCTTCGTCTAATGTATCT
>JAGXNT010000065.1 GCA_019894765.1 Candidatus Heimdallarchaeota archaeon | reverse complement strand
GAGGGTGGGTTCATTGAGAATTAAGAGATTTAGTTTTCGAAATATTTTTTTGATTTTTGTTTTTTTGACTGTACAGTTAGTAGCTGTAAATATAAATTCTAATTCATTTGTTAGTGAGATAAGACTTTAAGAAGAATCCGGGATTAGTACTAGTTTTCCTATTGATTCTATTAGGTCTTTATCAAAAACATCAAGTAAAAAATTCATTGAATATCATATGTCAGATTTTACAAATGAATCTAGTAAAGATTTCATTAATGCAGTTGTTATTTTTAATGAAGATGTTATATGGAATTTTCCTGATATGACTTTTACATATAAATATAAGTATCTCAATGGTTTTAGAGCAAGTATTCCTATAGGAATGTTCAATAATTTTAGACAAGCAAGTTTCATCAAATATATTTATGAAAAAGACCATAACAACGCTTCACTTGATGGTAACGATGAATTGCATTATGGAGTTGATAATACACAAGCAGAGAGAGTTTGGGGTGGCGAAGAAAACGCAGTGGATGTTATACCTGGATATCCAGCTGGCCAAGGTGCTAAAGTTGCTGTAATGGATTCTGGAATTGATTATTATCATTCAGATTTAAATGAAAATTATAAGGGGGGGTATGATTTCGCAGGATACAATCATATTAATGATAATGATCCAATGGATTTCTGGGATGATGGAAACAAAGGACATGGAACACATGTAGCTGGAATCATAGGAGCTGCAGATAATGAACTAGATGTTATTGGTGTCGCTCCAAAGGTGGATTTATATGCTTTGAAGGTTTTCGGTTTGTATTGGGATGTGTTAGAAGCAAGAAATAAAACATATTTTGGGGATGATGATCTTGCCATGGAATGGGCAATTGAGCATGATATGGATATTGTAAGTATGAGTTTTGGTCCTTTATATTTTCAAGCATTTCATGATTTATGTGATATTGCTTATAGCAAAGGAATAACACTTGTAGCTTCAGCAGGAAATGACGCAAATGATGATCCTCACTACCCATCTGATTATTCGACTGTAATAAGAGTTGGAGCAGTAGACAAATACAATAATTTCGCTTCTGCTTTTAGCAATTATGGACCTTATCAAGAATTAGTTGCTCCTGGTGGTAAGACCTGGCTTCAACAAAGGATAAAAAGTGATCAGCTTGGAGGAGGAACACGCAAAGTGTCTGGAACATCTCAGGCTTGTCCTATGGTTTCAGGGGTTTGTGCATTACTTCATTCAGTTACCCCAGACATTATGCCTGATGAAATACGTTATATTCTACATAACACAGCTTATGATAGAGGGGATCCAGGTTGGGATGAATATTATGGTTGGGGAACAGTAGATGCTGAAGCAGCTGTTAATATGGCTCAAACAACTGATAGTGATTCAGACGGTATAATTGATTTGCTTGAAAATAACGTTTGGTTTACTAATCCAAACTTGCCAGATACAGATGGTGACGGACTAAATGATTGCCTTGAAGTTCGCACATATTTTTCTGATCCCAATGAGCAAGACACTGATAAGGATGGTTTAGATGATTTAAGCGAAGCAAATGATTATAATACCGATCTTAATGATGTGGACACAGATAATGATGGTTACAATGATCCTATAGAAGTTATTCTTGATTTTGATCCCTTGGATAATAGTCATCATCCACTACAATCATTCTTTTACGAAGATGGTGTGGGTGCGACTCATTCATGGTCGGCAACAGATTCTCCCTATAATGTTGTTACGCCTGATGCTGACTTGGAAGGATACGATTGCATTAAGAATCATGAAGCTACTTCCCATTATGGGTATTATATGTTTGCTGAAAGTCCAGCAATAGATTTATCCTCTTGGACCGGTGATAACGATCTACACATAACATTTCGTTTTCGATGCCAAAGTAACACACAAAGCAGTTCTATCACTCAGTTCGCATTGAGGTTCTATAATGCATTAACTCAAACACGTGTATTCTTTGAGAACCCTACAATTTATAATTACTACTTAGTGCACCAAGGGAACAGGAACGGACAAACCTGGATAGATGGTTATGATAGTGGCTGGCAAACAATATCATTCACTTTGCTTGCGTCAGAATTCAGCCAGTTCGCTGGGACTAATGACAGACTCAAAGTCCAATGGGGTCACGTTGACTCATACAGTGATTATTGGTATCAAAGAGAGTATCTTGATTATCTGCAAATTACTGAAGAGGAAAATACTATCATTCCAGATCCTCCTCGTGATTTAAATGGTATAGGTGATGGTATCAAACATATTGCATTGTATTGGAAATCTCCACTAAACGTTTTAGCAACAAAATATAAAATCCAAAGGAAAGTTGAAGGTGTATACACTCATCAAGCAGAAGTAGATCATGTTGGTACTATCTATCAAACACAATATTGGAATGATCCCGAAGAACTAGAATTTGGCATTACGTATTATTATCGTGTCAATGCATTCAACGATCAAATTGTTGGTTCCTATGCTTACTGGTCTGGAACAGTCGGTTTTGGTTTATTATCAAACGGTTCAAGCATACAAATAATTTCATCGTCACATTTTGAGTCAATAACTCATCAATTGATTTTCTTTGAATTAGCTTTTATATTTTGTCTAAATCTTCTGGGAATTGTTAGTATTTTCAACAAAAAGAAAAGTTGTTTCTAATAATCTTTCCACGAGCTTGGGGGTTCAAATCCCCCCGGTGGCTCCATTCCTTTTCTTTGTTAAAAAAATCTATAAGATATAATTCCTTTAATTTGAGGTATGTTTAAGTTAGTTGATTTCCTAAAAGATAATTTTGAAAAGAATTCTTATACAGTTGATTTTTTTGATGTTATAGAAGATTTTGTTGGTGATTATGGTGTCCTTGAATTTCAGAAGAATTCCAAGCAGTACGCTTTGAATTTTTATGAAAATGCAACTAAATCTACTAAAGAAGTTGTTAAGTGGGGAAAAATTCATCCAGAGCTTGAAGAAGAATTCCTTGTTGTGAAGGAAACTCTTTCTTCTAATGAAATTGTGTTAGATATATACGGTTCTTTCGAAGATTACATTGGTTTGATCTTGAGGTTTAGGTATGGACCAATTTTTTATGACTTAATCCTTGCATTTGCCGATCCTAAATAGAGTCTTTTTGACATGCATAAAATTTTATATTCCCCTTTAACACATTTATGTTCATGTCATATTCTACACCCCATCAATCAGATTCTAAGTGGCTTTTCGCTGGATATTGGGATGCTCTTATCGGTGGATTCATCCTAATAATTCAAGGTTTTTTGTCATTTTTCTCACAATTAAATGAAGGACTTGGAGTCTTTGGGAGTCTGTCATTTTTCGCACTAGTTGATCTTTGGTGGCTTAGTGCTTTACTTTCCATGGTCATTGGTTTTTTGGTCCTCTTATTAATCTGGAAATGGATAATTGATAAAATAGGACGAGGTCCTCTAATTTCGGACCCAATAGGGATAGGAATTGTTCTTCTAATCCTTGGTTTAATCGCCGGAGGTATAGGAGGAGTTCTTGTACTCATTGGTGGAATTTTTTATCTTATAGGCTCCTCAAAATAGAAAAAATCAATCCCTTTTCCTTTTTTTCTTTATTTTCATCTTTTCATTTTGCTACTTCTATTGCTGGTTCCAAATCTCTTGCCTGTATTAGCAGTGGTTTTCGTTCTGTTTCTTCGATTAATATTTCTTCGACCTCTTGTTCCTTTGTTTCTTCTTTGTCTTTTGTTCCATTTGCTTTTGCCATTACTTTTTGAATAATTGAGTCTAATGATCGTAGAGGTGTTAAGAAGTAGATTAATCCAAATACTATGGCAGCTAAAATTGCTGATCCTATTAGTACTGCATTTATTCCTACGAATTCAGCGATAACTCCTGAAAGAAATTGTCCTAGAGGTCTCATTGCTGGTGAAATCATCATTATTGTAGCTATTACTCTTCCAAGTTTTTCTTTTGGCACTAGTAATTGTATACTTGTTATGAAGCTCACATCGATCACAGCGAACGGTAGCGCATATAGGAAGAGCACTGCTCCCATTGTCCAGAATCTTCCACCGAAAGTTGTTGGGATAAATGTGATCGCAATTTGACAAAGTACTTGGAATAACAATGTTACTAGTAAGAATATCATTGGTTTACTGAATCCTCTAAATAATGACATCAATAATCCTCCAACTACGATCGCTGCTTGAAACATCCCTACCACAATTGCATAACTTACTTCTGTTCCTCCATGGATCTTATTGACGAATAAAGGTAGTAAAGCACTTAAAGGAGACATGAGGAAATTTATT
>JAGXNT010000064.1 GCA_019894765.1 Candidatus Heimdallarchaeota archaeon | reverse complement strand
TTGAGTGAGAAGTTTCTTGAGAAAAAGAAAAGGGTTTTTCCCCCTCAGCTAAACAAAATGGGAAGGATACAAGTAGAAAGAATACTAATGGTAAACTCAGAGATTTCGTTACTTGTGAAATCGAGTCTTTCATCATTCTCTTCTTCTTCCCTAAATACTTTAGAAATTAATGCTTAAGATTCTTTCTTCACGGAAAGAATAGAAAAAAGAATTAGAACAGATAAGTAATCCACTGAACCTTGTATTTATGAGTAATCTTCAAGCTGAACCCTTCAGAAAACAGAGGATTGTTTTTATCGAGTACAAATGATACTACTAGCACCTCATTCGCTTCTAACTCAAACGATATTGGGAAGCTCCCATGATACTTGTCTCTTGCAACAGAGAAGAGCTCTAATTGCTTCACAAAAACTGCACTTTGTTCTAATCCAAATACGATTTCCAGTTGCTCTGATGATTGGTCAATCGGAACAATATTAACACTGGTAACTATAAGATGTCCCTCATAGTGAGGTTTTAGAAGATGATTAACAGTGACTGGTACTGAAACACCTAAGATAATAAATACAACCAGTAAACTAATTACTGTTCTTTTCTTAGGGCTGAGTCTCTTCTTCATGGAAGGTTCTGACTCTTGCTTCCTAATCCATCTTCTCACCTGCTCCGTCCCACACACGTCACAATACTTGTTTCCGGTCATATAAGCCCACCCCAGTACAATATACTATAGCTCTTTTCCGCTTTAAAAGTAACTAAATTAGTGGAAGAATTTCAATTACAAATGTTAAAATAAAGAAAGATAGTACAGTACTTGAGGGTTAGTTATGCTTGGAAAGAATCTGTTTGGAAGATTCCTCGTTTTAATTTTAATTTGCACAAGTTTTTCTTTGTCCATTAATACTGGAAATGATAAAAAAGCCTTTGTCACCAGTTCGCCGAGTGATGAAATACCTTTGATTGTTACGGAGGATTATGACGCACCAATCTATATTGATGAGGACAGTGATTTCGATTCCTATGGGTTTCCAGGGAATGGCTTACAAAGTAATCCTTACATTATAGAAAATAAGCATTTCATGTCCGTGGAGTACTTGAACGGAATTGAGATTCATAATACAACAAAACACTTCCTCATTCGTGATTGCTCTTTCGATAATATGGATTATGGAATACTGATCGTCCGAGTTGCAAATCATACTGCCACAGTTGCATATAATGAGTTTCAGAATGACTTCTCGGCTGCTATTAGTATACATGAAACACACCATGCTCTAATAGAAAACAATACAGGCAGACTTAATCACGGAGGAATAGGTATCCACGATTGTACTCATATTCTTATTAGCAATAACAATTTTTATGGGGGAATATCTTTAGGGAGAATTACTGTCGGAGGTATTTTTGTAATGAGGAGTAATCATTCAATAATTAGAAATAATTCCCTCAACAATTTTAACCAAGGAATTCATGTTTGGAAAAGTTTCAATTGCTTGATAGAAGAGAATACCATAGTCAATATGCGATTTTTAGATTCCATTTATCTAAAAGATTCTACAAACAATGTTATTAAAAATAATTTTATTTATAATAATCTTTACGGAGATGGTATCGAGTGTGATCAGTCAAGTGAGAATCTATTCATCAACAATACTATTTATCACTGTGCTGATGCTGGAATTCGTCTTGCTTTTCAGTCCTATAATAATACCATTTATCATAATAATTTTATCAACAATACACGCGGTTCTTTCCAGGGATACGATAATGGTGGAGCTGATAACCTCTGGTACAATGAATCCATAGGAGAAGGAAATTACTGGTCGGATTGGGAAGGAGTTGGTCCCTATTTTCTGGGAACCATGAATAATGACTCCTATCCTCTGGATGATCTAATCGGAATTAATGAAAACGATCTCTTTGTGCCAATAACGTATTATGATGATCATTTAGAGGAAAACGATTTCATCCAGGACGCTCCCACATTGCTAATTACTCAAAAACATGAGTTGCATTACGCGGACATAGATATTTACAAAATACCTTTGACAGAGGGTGTCCTATATTATTTCTCACTGAATTTTAATATTGAAACCATTAATCTGGATTTCTTCTTGATAATTGAATCGTATTTGGGGGTCTTTAATGTATTAATTGGTAGTGAGACTATCGATGAAACTAAAACGTTTATTTTCAGTGCAACTTTTACTGGTGATTATTATCTTATAGTTGTTGGAGATTTGAAGCACTACACAACTATTGTTCCCTCTTATTATCAACTGAAATATTATACTGAGATAGCTTCACTCTCAAGAATTTACGCTCCGATTATCTGGTTATGGGTCTTATTGGTTTTTACTTTTATATTAAAGAAGAAGAAGAAATAGCACCAATAGTTTTCTGATACTTTTTTCAATGTAAAAGTATAATAATCAAATTACAATATGAATCACTGATACTAATGGATCACTCACAATTAGTAGGGAAAATTGCTTCAGATAAAGACAGTCTTAAATTAGGACAAATAATTAGAATTGATAAATTGCTGGGAAAAACAATTAAGACTTATGAACCGTTTGCAATGATCCTAATCCGCAAATTTTTACGGAAAGATATGGTAGTACCACTTGAAGCTAAGAAAGTAACCAAAGTAGAGGGAATATATGCTTGGTTCAATGTTACTAAAGCGGAATTCGATGAAGAAGTAAAACGGATAAAGAAAATCAAGGCTGAAAGAGAGACCTATACTGGAACTATTGTTGAACAAACCAATAGAAATCGCTATTATTCTATACGAGATTTTACGGGGTTAAGCCACAAAAGCAAAGAGAGGAAAAAATAAAGAAAAAAAGGGTTTCTTCGAAAAAGAGGAAATGACAAAGAGTTTTATGTTTATTTTTTCTTCCTACGAGATGTTGGTCTTGTTTTAATACTTCCTCTTGCGCTATACAAAGATGAATCAGTTTTAACAAAATCATCATACGTTTCACGCTCATTTCTTAAAACTTCCATTCGTTTTATCTCTGCATCAAATTCTTCCTTTGAAATATCAAACATAACCTGTCCTTCTTGCTCTTTTATTACTTTTTCGAGGTCAATTGGGACATGGATTTCTTTTTGCAAAAACCGTCTCACTTGGATAATGGCATATGGTTTATATTTTTTTATTGTTTCTCCAATCAAGTCTTCTATTCTAATTATTTTCCCAAGTTTTACTCCATGTTTATCCGAAGCCGTTTTTGATAGGAAATTTGAATAATTCAAAAAACAGCCCTCCTTAATCAGTCTTACTAGTCTATATGATTATGGACTTATGATAATTAAAAATATGACCTTTTGTGAATGGTTTTTGATTTCAAAAATCATGCTATGTTAACAAATTGCAATCCTCTTTAAGAAAACATTAATGATTTTTAATGCACATATAGTAAGATGAGAATTAACTGTTCGGGAGTGAGTAATTTGACTCAAATGAAACAGCCAATAAAAGTTGCTTGTGATGCGAAAGGAAAGAGAATTGGATTAATCATCGAGGACTCTGAAACAGAGGATAAAGTGGTCGTTGCTCAGAGGAGTTTACTTGGAATAGAAATAACGGTAATATTCACTCAGCAATATGTATTGCTAAAAGATGATAAGAAGATTTGGATGAAAGTCGATAGAAAAGAATTCAATCTCTTTGTTAAACGGAAACGAGCTATAATTAAGCAAAAAGTAAAAGCTGCAAAAATGGCAAAAGCTTCAAGCTTAACAGAGGCAGAATCATACGCCTATGCTTGGGGAATGAGTGCAGCTTATTAGGTGGTGTGTAAAAAAAATGAAACAACCGCAAAAAGTCGCTTATGATATGAAAGGTAAGAAGATAGGAAAAGTAGTTGAAGAAAAAGAATCTTCAAAGAAGATCGTTGTCGCTCAACGAAGCTTACTTGGAACAACAATATTCGTTACATTTACCCAGGAAGATGTTTTAAAACAAGAAGGAAAAAACCTTTGGTTAAATATTGGGAAAACAGAATTCAATTTATTCGTAAAACGGAAACGGGCTGAGATCAAACAAAAAGTGAAAACAGCGAAATTTGCTGAAGCATCAGGATACACGAAGGCTGTTTCTTACGCATTTACTTGGGGAAAAATATAGAAGCAAAGAAAAAAGAAATGACAAAGAGTTTACAACCAAGACATATTCTCACGCCACGTAACGACGTAGAAAACTGAATAGTCTCACCCTCTTTTCTTCTTCCACCAAATTACCAACAAAACTCCCACTACTACTGATAATCCTACACCAATACCTATTCCCAAATTCCGTCCTAAAGAGTTTTCAACGTTCGAGTAGATTCTGATATTGTTGAGAATGGTTAAGTACATGTAATTATTTGCTACTGTTATTCGACTAATATTTTGGTCTCCGAAGTTTTTCCGTGCAATCCTTTTCAGGTTTTGAGGGTTGCTTATATCGAAAATATAGAGTTCTCCTCCACCAGTGAATACTCTGTCTTCTACGATCTCCATATCCTGGATATTTCCTTCAGTATACAATTGCCATTCCGGAAAATCGTAATCCCCACAGATAGTTGGTTGAGTAGGATCTGTGCAATTATAGACTTGAATCCCGGAATCCAGAAAAGAATTTATGACATAGTTCCCGTACACCCCGCTACCAGTTGTGGGGTGTTTCGTACTCTTCACTTCTCCCAAGTAAAAAGGATTCACTGGATCAGCTAAACTATAGATAGTTACGCCATTCCACACCAAGTACAAGAAATCATTATTGATATGCAAATACCCCCCAGTTGAGGTATAATTCGCTACTTTCACAGGTAACGAACGATTACTACAATCAAAGATTAGCAACTCGTTTGAGCTCACATAGGTATAATTTTTGTATATACTGATATGCTCTAAACTATCAGCCCTAAAACTATTTATTCGTTCCAAAGCAGAACTCCCTAATCGAACGGGATTTGTTGGGTCAGAAATATTTAGAGTTGCTACTGAAAATCTATACTCAGCAAAAATCGTTAACTCTGTGAGCATGTACGCTATGTTCTCACTGATTTTGAAATCTACCAAACTTTCAAGATCCTCTAATTCATAGCTTCCAACAAAGAGAGGATTCTCAGGTTGCTGAACATCTACGATTT
This sequence comes from Candidatus Heimdallarchaeota archaeon, assembly GCA_019894765.1. Next base: position 2,574 of record JAGXNT010000064.1, on the reverse strand, counting down.
TTATTTTATCTGTTTCTGATGACTTATCCACAATGAAATAAAGAAACCCGTCCTGTTCACAGAGAACATAACCACTCCCCACATCATGCAACAAAGAAGTATTTACTTCGTCAAAGATGAAAAATCCCTCACCCATTATAGTTGCATTATTCATTGAAACAACAAGTAATATAGAACAAATAATTAGCAACTTTAGTAGTGGAGAGGTTGAATCCTTTCTTACTTTGCATCTATTTTCATTTTTTTTTTTTCATAACTCCCATCACCACAAATGAATTAGTTTATCTATAATACGTTCTTTTACCTATTGTATTTTTCGTGTTTTAAGAAGATTTTTTCCTTTTTCTTTTGGGAAGTAAAACAAAAACGAATGCCAAAACAAGCCCGGTATGAATAAAAACCAGACTTCTCTTTTGTGGAATTATATCTAAAGGAGGTAAAGTTCCATATTGGATATGAGTTCCTTCATCTGAAATAGTCATCACAGTTTCATTAAAAACAACTGAGGGGCTCCATCCACGACCATAAATCAAAAAAGTATATTCACCATTTGGTAATTCTGTAAAGTTTTGATCTAAAATTGCTGTTCGATGAGAGGTTTTCGCGCTAGTTATGCCTGGATCAAAAGTCCGATGGCTAATAGCTCTCAAACATGAAAAAGTATCAGCATACACCGCAGTATAATTATTATCTTCAAAACTTATTGAGATGTTTGGTATTAATTGTCTGCCTAGGCATGGAAAGGTAAGAGTAAGCTTTCGTATTCGAGGATTTAAAATCTCATATTCCACAAGGAAATCAAAATGGGTACAGTTTTCACAAAGTTCTATATCCGTGATATTTGTTAAGCTAATATTAGTTATTGCAGTATAGATTACTCTTCGATTGTTAGGACTTCCCATTACAGGTTTGAATTGCACAAACACTACTAGTAATATTCCAATAAGACAAAGACCTCTAAGCAACCTCTTCATAGTAATAACTAAGTACCAAGAAAAATAAAAGCTTTTCATCAAAAGATACAAAATCCACTTTACAACCAAGACAAAGAATTTTTCAGCAAAAGAGATCTCATTAATTGCAACAAGTTATTTGTGTATGTTTGATGAGTCTTTACCTAATTTCAAACAAGATTTTCCCAATTAAAACTAAAAAAATGGGAAGCTACTTCTGTTTCTTATATACAATGAGTGCGATGACAGGTATGACTGCGCTGAGCATGACGGCTATGAAGATTAAAAATCCAGTAACAGTAAGAGGTCGGGGGGGAATTGGTATAGGTGAGTCATCAAATTTCGTAATAAATGCATCACTTGAACTACCTAAGGTAGTATCATAAGCATTCTCAGTAGGAAAATCATCTGAACGAGTAGTACCGGTAACAAAACAACTACCATCTTCAGTAACAGCAAGGCTATACCCACTATCCCTCCCTTCACTTCCGCCAAGATAGGTGCTCCAGAGGAGGAAACCACTAGCGTTAAACTTGGAAATAAAGGCATCAACATAACCACCACTTAAGGAACTATTAAAAGCATTCTTAGTGGGAAAATCACTTGATTGGGTTTCTCCTGTCACATAGCAGCTGCCATCACTAGTAACAGCAATATCATACCCACTATCCGTATCATTTCCGCCAAGATAAGTGCTCCAGAGGAGGGAGCCTTCAGAAGAAAACTTGGAAACAAAAGCGTCGCAAAAACCAAGTGTACTATTAAAGGCATTTAGGAGGGGGAAATCAATTGAGTAAGTAATGCCGGTAATATAACAGCTGTCATCACTTGCAACAGTAATACCCCGAGCTTCTTCCCACAAGGTTCCTCCGAAGAAGGTGCTCCAGAGGAGCGAACCGCTAGCATTAAACTTGGAAACAAAGACATCCGTATAACCATTATGAGTGGGATCATACGCGTCCAGGGTAGGGAAATCGCTGGATTGGGTAAAGCCTGTGACATAGCAGCTGCCATCGCTGGTAACAGCTATACCATACCCACGTTCACTCCCAGCACTTCCGCCAAGGTAGGAACTCCAAAGGAGAGTGCCATTAGTAGAGAACTTGGCAACAAAGGCATCATAATAACCATTATGAGTACTATCAAAAGCATTTTGGGTGGGAAAATTGCTTGAAATGGTAAACCCTGTTACATAGCAGCTGCCATCACTTGCAACAGCTATGCTTTGCCCCTCATCCGACTCGTTCCCACCAAGGTAGGAACTCCAGAGTAGTTGGCCACTTGCTGAGAACTTGGCTAGAAAAGTATCCTTATTACCACTGTAGGTGCTGTTATAAGCATTCAGGATGGGGAAATCGCTGGATTGGGTAAAGCCTGTGACATAGCAGCTGCCATCACTTGCCACAGAAATATCATTACTATAATCTAAGTCACTCCCTCCGAAGAAGGTGCTCCAAAGGAGCGAACCACTACCATCAAGCTTCGTAACAATGGCGTCGGTATTACCGCTGTAGGTGTTGTTAAAAGCATACTGGGTGGGGAAATCGCTGGATTGGGTAAAGCCTGTGACATAGCAGCTGCCATCTTCAGTAACAGCAATACCATGCCCACGTTCACTCCC
>JAGXNT010000063.1 GCA_019894765.1 Candidatus Heimdallarchaeota archaeon | reverse complement strand
CTCGTTCCCAAACCTGGCACAGATATGGAATTATAGGAATTCCATCTCATTCTTTTTTTCTTATGTCAAAATAAAACGTTTAATAATGTAGATGGTACATTCTACTAGTAGAGAATAAGATTAGTTGGTCGTTTATATTATGGTAAAGAACATTCCCGATATTATTTTAGCACGTGAAGCTAACTGGATGTATGAAAAAGGTCGCGGCTTTGAGCCCATTCAAGGAGACATGACCCGTTGGCGTGGTCTCATCCCAGGCAGAGGAGAATTTAAGGATCGCTTCTTTACAGTCGAGCTTGAGATACTTGGTGGTTTTCCTGCTACTCCTCCATTAGTTAAGATGATTTCCGAGGTTAATCATCCTCGTGTTAGTAAAGGTAATATTATTGATTTATGGATAGTTAAACGTTGGAATCCAGAATACCATCTTTTCCAAGTTGCTAATTCCATTAAAGGTCTGTTTGCTCGAGAACCTTTACGCCCCGCAGCACACTTGTTGAAGAAAGGCGCAGAACCGAAAACTCAACCCACAGATGCATTTGTAGTTTACGATCGTCAAAAACAACAATTAGAAGATGTTTTGCAGCAGAAGCAGGATGAGATTAATCGTTTACGAGCTGCTCTATCTGGTCGTTCTCAAATTGATAGGCCTTCTCAACGAGTGAAGTATATGGATCGACGAAAACTCGAGCTTGAAGAAGAATTATTCGATATCGAAGAACGATTCCATTGGGCTGACCTTTCTTCAGTTGATTTCGCAAAAGAATATCTTCATGTTCGCACGCAACTACAAATTATGACTATGACAAATCAATAACTTGGCTACTCAGCCAAGAATCATATTTTTTTCTTTATTTTTTATTAATTAGATACGAGATTTTTATATTTGACAACAGAATTAAAAAACCATATTAGAATCATGTACTGATTGTTTCACTCTCTCTGGATGGATTATTTATGATTTCAATTATCTTAGCAGCTGGTAAAGGGAAACGAATGCAACCGTTAACTGATACTAGACTGAAAGGCTCTTTACCTATACAAAATCAACCCATTCTGTTTCGACTTACTGATAGGATTGATCAGGCTGGTTTTATGGATAAATTAGTGTTAGTGATCTCTCCTTGGCAAAAAAAGCAAATGAAAGAGCTTTTCTCTCAGAAATCATATGCCAATAAAATTACTTATGCTATCCAAGATCCTCCTAAAGGCACTGCTGATGCTGTTGCTCAAGCTGAGGAGTTTATGGGAGATGAGAAGAGATGCTTGGTTTTTAATGGTGATATTGTTGCTCATATTGAAGACATTTTACCGGAATTAGTTAGCCATCATGAACAACTGAAAGCTAAATGTACTATGGCTGTCTTTCCTGGAAAGAATGATAGGTATGGTTTGTTAAAAGTTTCCTCAGAGGGAATTGTTGAGGATATTAAAGAAAAAGTCAAAGCTGAAGAAATTAGTGAGGAAATTGGTTATATCAATGCTGGCATTTATCTCTTCGAACGTGAAGTTTTTGATGCGATTCGAGCAACACCTCTTTCGCAAAGAAAGGAATATGAAATAACGGACACTATTTCAATTTTAGGTGAAAATGGAAAGATCGGAGCTCTTGTTATTGATTCTTGGATGAGTCTTGAGAATCCTTTGGATTTATTGATCGCTCAGGAATTCTTTCCACCAACTAAGGAACAATTAAACATGCAATTCCACACTGGTGGAGAAATTGGTTTTAAGGCTGCTGAAGAAATCTTCTTTGAAAAAGATTCGGTAATTGAAATTTCGAGTATAACTATAACTGGACCTGTTTTAATTGGTAAAGGAACACTTATTGAGCAAGGCTCAAAGATTGGTCCACAAGTCTTTATTGGGAGCGATTGCGAAATAGGTGCGAATACCACCATCAAGAATTCTTTGATTATGGATAATTGTAGAATTGAATCAGAGTGCATTTTATCAAATATAGTCTCTGCAGAGGAAGTTTTAATTGGTAAGAATTCACAATTACAACCAAAAAAGGTTAAAGAGCTTATTGTTATTGGTGGGGAAACAATAATATCGAATAAAGTTATTATAAAAAAGGGAATGAAAATCGAAGCTCATTCTGCAATCACTAAGGATGTTGAGATATAGATATGAAACACGACGATTTAGCGATTATTTTTGACTTTGATAATACACTTGTCAAATCACACATTAATTTTCCAGCTATGAAAATCAGTATGGCGCGAGCTGCAAGTAAGTATGGGCTGGAGTTCGGAGATGAGGAAAACATTCCAAATCGATATACAGCTGGAAATATCATTGATCAAGTAGAAGAATATGATAAAAAAAATGATACCCAATTAGCAGATGAGCTCTGGCTCATGGTGGAGAAATTTGAGCGTATGGGTATGGAAAACACTTCCATTGATGATGATGTTTTAGAAATGCTTGATTACTTGAAGAAAAAGGGTATTTCAATATCAATTCTGACTAACAACGCTAAAAAACCAACCGTAGAGGTTTTAGAACGTTTCAACATTTCGGATTATTTTGACATAGTTATTGCCAGAGAAGATGTTTCAAGAATGAAACCTGATAAGGAAGGTCTTGAAGTAATTGTTAAGAAACTCAAATTAAATCCTGACAAAGTAATATTTGTAGGTGATTCCTGGGTAGATGGTGTTGCTGCGGTTAATGCAAATATCCGGTTTGTACTTCTCCGAAATAAAATCCTTGATGCTAGCAAGTATAATATGAAAATATGGAAACACATTCAAACTATAAAGGAATTAGTAGAAATAATAGATGGTCACTAATTTCTATTTTTAATTTCTGTTTTCTTTGCTTAACCACTTGAGGTATTTTTGAATTCCAAGTTCAATAGACGTTATGGATTTCCAAGACAGTACTTTCTCAGCTTTGGAAATGTCAACTACAGATTTTTTAACATCTCCAGCCCAACCCCGTTCTCCTCCGGTATAAGAGTATTTCACATTCTTTAATTCTAAGAACTTAACGACTTCATCTGCAATTTCATCAACTGTTATCCCTTCATTAGAAGCAATATTAAATGCCGTGTGACCAGTAATAGTGGTTTTTATTGATTGAATATGAGCTTCGACACAATCATCAACGAACAAATAAGATTTTACTTGTTTACCATTTCCTAATATTTCAAGAGAATATGGATCCTTTTTTAGTTTCCAAAAGAAATCATGCATTACTCCTTTTTTTGCTGGGGGACCAAAAATATTGCCAAATCTTAGAGAGATAGCTTCCAAGTCATAAAGACTCGTGAAACTAGAAATGTACTGTTCACAAGCAGCTTTAGATGCTCCATAGTAACTTATTGGTGCTAGAGGTTCAGTTTCAGGTGTGGGTATGACCTCTGTTTCACCATAGACAGTACCCCCTGATGAAGCGAAAATAATCTTAGGAACGTTATTTTTTATCATTGCTTGTAAAACATTCAAAGTTCCTAGGACATTTGTCTCAAATTCTGTTAGGAGATTGTCAATACTTGAGCGAACATCTGGTCTTGCTGCTTCATGAATTATTATATCTATACCTACAAATAATTTCTCAAGAAGTGGAAGATTGGTTATACTCCCAATAGTTAGTTCACAGTTTTTTTCTCCGAGACTTTCTTTTATGTGTTCTTTTTGCCCAGTTGATAAATCATCTAAAACACTGACAGAGTAACCATCTGTAATTAATTTATTTACCAATTTACTTCCAATAAAACCGCAGCCACCTGTAACTAAGATCTTTTCACTCAATTATAACACCTAATATTGTTGTTCTAATCATTACTATTACCTTTATCATCTATGTAAAAGATTTCCCATAAAATTAACTTTGCTGATGTCAGCTTCACCAAAATCGTTTTTAAATATAGGTTCTCACATATCATTGATTGGTGGAAAGATAATTGGACAAAGAATTACTTCTTCTTACCTTAAGACAATCAAAAAATGAGCCTTTCATCTTAGTAAATGAACTAATCGAAGCTAAGAACGAAAGCAAAGTCAAAGCTTTTTTTGAAGAACTTAATTCTGAAGGATTCCAATTTCAATTTACTATAGATAATAATTACCAGATTACTCGAGAACAGAGAGCTAGATTAGCAATTCTTGGTTTTTTGAATGGTCATGATTTTGACAAAATAATAAATGAGTTAATTTGGCAAGAATTTGAATTATTGACGACAATTGTTGGGGATGAGTTTGGATACATAGCCAAAACGGGTTTGAATTTTTCTGCAGAAGATCGCAAATATCAAATTGATGTTATACTCAAAGCAAGCCCTTATGTTCTGTTTATCGACTGCAAGCATTATAGTGGTACAGGCAAAAAATCGGTTCTCAAAAAAGCTGCAGAAGAACAAGTTATTCGAGTAGAAGCTGTTAAGGAAAATTTAGACATATTACAAGAGAAAATCAGCATTAAAGGTTGGAAGAAGATTATTTTTATTCCGATGATTGTCACTTGGCTTGATGATGAGATCTTTTTCCATCAATTCGTGCCGGTTGTTCCTTTTACTAAGCTTAGATCGTTCTTTCAAGATTTTTATTTGTATTACGAGGATATTTTTAAGATTGAAATTTAATTTCACTAAATATATTCTCTAGATGATTATTAGCTTTTATATGTGAATTTTTATTGTTATAGACACAACTAAAGAATTAATAAAGGACTAGAGCAATATCACTATTACTCAAGTCAAAATACTGAAGATTCATATTTGTAAATGACGCTAAAATGAGGTTCTAAAAATGTCAAACATCCAACCTCCCAATGTTGATGAATTAAAAAGACAGTCAGTTGTTCGTTTTCTTGCTGAGATGCAAGAATTAAGACAAAAAATCGATATTGAGTTTGCCTCAAGATTTGATGAACAAAAGAATAATTTTTTGGCTACTTCAAAAGAAAACTATTCCCCATCAGAAATTAGTCATATTTTTGATACTATCAAATCATTAGAAATGGAGTATATGAGACATATTCTTACTTCTACTTCTGGTGATGGTAGCAAAATACTCAGCACAACTCTTAGCAGTGCTTTATCCGGTAATTTAAGTTTTAGTGGGGAAGCTACACAAAGAATTGCGGAATTAGAGCAAGAAAATACTCGAGTAAAAGCTGAATTACTTGAAACTAAACAGGCTTTCGAGAATGAAAAGGCTCAAATTGCCGAAAAAGGAGTAGACCAAATCGATGAGCTAAACAAACTCCAAGAAATCGTTGATGAACAGAAACGAACGATTGAGATGTATGAAAAACAAGTGATGGAACATGGCGAATCACTTGCTCAACAACGCATTGAAATTGAGGATTTACAAACACAGGTTGGCGATTTTTCACAAGATAAGGATAAATTCCAGCAACTACTCTCAGAAAAGGATGAAATTATCCAAGAAAATGAAAGACAGACTCATGCAATGAAGGAACAGATGACTTCTATGGAAAAGAGAATTTCACAAATGAAGAGTGTTAGTTCCGAGAAGTTTGAAGCTGAGACTGGTCGATTGGAAGAGACTCTTAATTTGGAACGTGAGCGTGCAGATGACCTTGAAGTTAAGGTCAAAGAAACTACAACAGCAATAGCTAATTATCGAGATGCTGTTGAACAAAAGGACGAAGAAATAGATAGGCTTCGTAAAACTGTTACTGACACCAGATCCGATATTGCTTCTGCTGAGTCAGAGAAAGATGGTCAGATTAAAAAATTGCAAGACGATTTGAAAGCAGCTGAACACCAACTAGCAGATACCAAAGACACTTTGGATAGATCTGATAAGAAAATAACCACTGTAACTCTAGAGTTAGAAACGAAAACAAAACAAGTCGATGAGAAAGATGTCGAACTCAGAGATTTGAAGAGTCAATTAGCTGATGTTAAGGAAAGCCTTTCAGCAGAAAAATCTGGTCAAGAAACTAAATTACAAGACCTTATCAAAGAGAAAACCGAGAATGAAGCGGAACTAAACGATCTTAAAAATGAAATCCGTGATTTGAAGACCAATTTAGAAGAGAAGGAGAAAACAATTACTGAAGTTTCTAAAGCTCAACAAGTCGTTGATAAGAATCGTGATGCTGTTCAAGAAGAACGTGACAAAATCATGGTGCAATTCGAAAACCTGAAAGCTAGAATTGCTGAATTAGAAATTTCAAACAGTGAGAAAGATACTCTGGTGAAGAATTTGACTAAATCACTTCAAGGAGTGCCAAAATTCCGAGTGTTCTTAGCAATTCAAGATATTGGCGGAGAAATTACCTTACCTGATCTTGCCAAAATTGTAGGACAAACACCTACAGTTGTCCAACACATTGTGACTGATTTGAAAGATGATGGATTAGTGAAAGTTTCTAAGAAAGAGAATAAGTCCTTTGTTTCAAAGGTTTAAATCTCTTCTATTTTCTTTTCTTTTCAGTATAATATACTTTTTTTTCTTTTTTAAAATAAAGAATAAATTAAAAAGACTATAAAATTGTCTTTTCATAAAGGGCTGTTAGTTTCAATGACAAACATGGTTAATCAAACAGAACATGATGAGATAGAAGATTCCGTTGAAATAGATGCAATAGATAGTAATCTTTCCAATCAAAAGGGAATAGGTTTCAAAACAGTGAAAAACATTTTCACAAAACAGAAGAAAATTGCTTTGATTATTGATGCCCCCAATATACTTAGGAGAATAAATGGCAAACAGATTCGATTGGAAGACATTGAAAAAATCGCTAACAAGCTTGGACAAATTAAAATTGCCAAGGTTATTTTGAATCGTCATGCACCGAAAGCACTTCTGAAAGCAATAGAAAACAGTGGGTATGAACCTATTGTTGCTGCTGATATTTATATTCGAATGGTTATTGAAGTCATGGATTCTATTTTCCAAAAGAACATTGGAATGGTGATAATTGCCAGTAGACATGCGCGATGTGCGCCTATTCTACGAACGGCTAAGACTAATGGTTTAGATACAGCAATTGTTGGATTCCAACCTGGTTTTAGTGTCGCAGTGAAAAATGCAGCTGATATGGCTTTTCAATTAGAGATTTAAGACAAATTGGTTTGAATTAACATGAGCCAAAAAATTGTTATTGTTGGTAATGGTCCTGCTGGATTAAGTGCAGCTGGTGCTGCGAGAATTAAAGATAGAGCTGTAGAGATAACTGTCATTGATACAAAGGATTACGATACCTATCATCCTTGCGCTATGCCTTTTGTCATTGGTGGGTATTTACCGTCTGTTGATACAATAATTGAAAACTTAAATTATGAAATGAGTAAAATTAAACTTCACAAAAGCTCTTTCGTTGAGAGAGTTGATGTTAGGCAAAAGAAAGCTTTTGTTAAAAGCAAATCTGGTGAAGAATTAGTCCTTGATTATGATAAACTAATTATCTGCACCGGTTCCTCTGTTTTCATACCACTAATTCCCGGTCGAGATCTTGGGAATGTTTTTAGCTTGAAATTCGCAGAAGACGCGGATGCTATTAAGAAAGCTGCAGATGCCAAAGCTGTAAAAAATATTGTAGTGGTAGGTGGCAGTGCTATTGGTATTGAAGTTGCTTCAGAACTTGCTCATTTAGGAAAAAAAGTTACTTTAATTGAAATGCAGCCACAACTCATGCCTTTCAAAATTTCAAAAGCTTTTGCGACAATCGTTGAGAAAAACCTTGAAGAGACCGATATATCTATCAAGACAGGAATGTTAGTCAAAGAAATCCTTGGGAAAACCAATGTTCAATCCGTCGTTTACGGAAATGATGAAACCAAGGAAACCATTGATGCTGAGCTTGTTGTGTTGGCAACTGGTGTTCGAGCTAATGTTGACTTGGCAAAAACAATTGGTTTGAAAATTAATGAAAAATATAATGCTATTGAAGTCAATGAAAAAATGGAAACAAGCATTGCTGATATTTTTGCAGCAGGGGACTGCATAGTTACTGATAATTTTGTCACGCAAGAAAAAACTTTAGCTCAACTTGCAGGACCAGCAACAAGACAAGGTCGTGTAGCAGGTATAAATGCAGCTGGTGGTGATGCCATTTATCCCGGAAGCGTCAATTCATTTATTGTTTCCTCTAGAACATTCTATGTTGGTTTAGTGGGAATAAATGAAGAACACGCGAAAGAATTAGGTATTGAAGTTATAACTCAGAAATTAACTGCTCCGATTAGACCTCATTACATGCCAACTAGTAAAGATATTACCCTCAAATTAATTGCACGTGTTGACGATGGAAAAATTCTTGGTTTAGAAGTAATTGGTGAGGAAAAAGTGGATGTAAATGTAAATTACGTGACTATCGCAATACAAGCCGGTATGACTGTATATAATTTAATGGATATTGATTTTTGTTACGCCCCAGCTGTCTCTGAAACCATTTATCCATTAGTTAAAGCTGCTGATGCTATCACAAGAAAATTAGAACGAAAGAAAGAACGTAAATAAAAAAAATATGAGGTAGCTTTCCTGGTTAGGAAAGCTCACAATTACGTCACAGAGATTATTTCTAAGCAATAGAATATCTCATTCACTTCTGTAACGTTCAATTCTAAAACATCACCAACTTGTAAGAAAATAACTTGTTGCCATTGAGAAACATTGAGAAAGTCTTGAGTGAACCAGACAGTGGTATTTTCTGCGAAGGGTGTAGAGTTTCCATATGGGTAAGATGTTAAATTACCATAAGCCACATAGATTGTGTCTCCATCTTGTTCAAATGAAGTATAGGCAGTTATGTTCAGAGTTTCTGTTTTATTGTCAACCGTAGGTGTTTCTGCACCGAGCATTAGGAAGTAGCTATTCAATGCTTCATTCAGTACATCATCTACAGTATCCAATTCTTCAGCAAACTCAATAACCGTTTGGACACCACTTGGATCAAAAGGATTAGTAATGCATACTCCACCAAACCGAATATTGCTTAATTGTATTGGTACAACGTATGCGTAATCAGTCATATTCAGGTATGTGTCTCGTATTGGGAAGAGTAACGGTAATATTGGATAAAAGTTGTGATCTGTTGTTCCTATCTCAATATCTAGTGCTGTAGCACAATGCTGTATAGCATTTAGGGTATCAATTGGTTTTGGCGATAAATCCGACCAATCAAAGAAAAAGATTCCTGAAGCATTTGCTTTTATTGCTCCTCTTAAAAGTTGGCTTTCAGATTCTGGTTGTGTAAGCATGATATACTGAGAAGTTTCTCCTTCATTTGCATCATAAATTACTCTCACATCATCAAACCAAGAAATGCCTAATTGTTCAGATGTTGTAAAGAAATAAGCAAATTCGTGATCGCCTTTCCTATGCCTACCCCATTTATTAATGTTAAATTCTAACCAATCTTCGGGATAGCATTGTATTCGAGCATAATCTGGTAATAACGCAAAGTCTGTATAATCCTCTATAAGATTACCTTCAGAATCAAATTCTAATACTCCTCCGAGTTTTTCCAAATAAGTAGCCATGGCAATATCAGAGGTATCCTCAACTCGCCAGCTCTTTGAGATGGAATAAGGCACCAATAATCTCATTTCATCATCATCATTCATGGAAAAGTAGCTATTATCACCTGCTCGATAATTTGGATTAATTTTCCATATGATACGATTCAATGTTTTTTGCCGGGCAAGATAATGACCTATTGCAAATGATTGCTCAACCACCACAATTTCTTTTGTGGGATCAGTTAAATCTACTCCAGCAAAACCAAAGATAGTATTACGTTTCCGCTCTGCATTATCCGTTCCAACCCGTAT
>JAGXNT010000062.1 GCA_019894765.1 Candidatus Heimdallarchaeota archaeon | reverse complement strand
TTAACTAAAGATTTGTTTGTAATACTTGATCCATCCACAATTGATGATTTAAGTGAAGAAGAGAAAATCTTAGCAGAAGATATGCTTATTGAAGCTCTGGAATCCAAAATTGATAAGCGCTAGTTATGGGGTTTAGAAGAAATTGGATCAGATAAAACATATGAATTTTTATGGAAACTATTCAAACGGGAAAAGAATGCTTATGATAAATGCCGAATAGCATTTTCACTTGTAAGAGTAGATGCTGGAGCCCAAGTACTTGACTATTTGTTTGAGATTATAAAATCAGATGAAAATGAACAAGTTAAAGAAAAAGCTCTTGTTCCATTGTATTGGAATAAGGAAATCCGTTACGAAAAACAAGAATTAAATGACTTATACCTGACGATTCTTCATACTGCTATGCTGGATAACTCTGAGAAAATCCGTTCTTATGCCTATTACATTTTAGTAGAATATCACGAAATGGATGAGTTTCTACCAATGAATGATCCAATAAAAAGTATCATCTCTGAACTTCGACCAAAGAAAGACTATCAAAAAGCATTACAACAATTCCAAGAATTAGTGAATACAAAACAAGAATTCCCTTCTCTAGGAAACTAGTTCTTCAATCGATTAAGGAATTGCCAGATAATCCACCCTCTATTAACCTTACTGATTGCAAGATATGCAATAAAATACCGGACAAAAGCTATGCGGATATGGCTGAAGGAGAATCCCTGGACAAGTATACAGCAGAACTGGAAACGGCTATAATTATTGCGTATTACAATGATTGCATTATGCGCTGTCCGATTTGCGGGAGATTATACGTTTATGATTATCATTACGAGTATTTTGTGAATGGTCAGAGCGAGGAAGAAGAAGAGTTAATTCGTACGGATACAAAAGGAGCAATTAACAAAATTGACAAATTTATCAAACAAGGTTATGATTTTAAGAAGATAACCAAGTGTGGCATTTTTTTGAAAATCGATTATAAATGAATTATCTAGTTAATGAATTTTATTAGATAAGGATTAAATAAATCTAAATTCATTATTGTTAAAACTCATCAACAAAGTAACCGTATTGTTTGGTTTTGTATGTGTTATCACTCGTTAAGGTGTTAAAAGATTTTTAACTTGTGATGTGATAATATACTAGGGAGTAAAGTGAACATAAAGCAGATACTGAAATTTAGTATTTTAATGCTATTTATTCTATTGAGTAATTTACAATTGGTCTCAAAGAATGAAACCAAATCTAATACAATAATTAATTCTAGTTCTGTTGCTCAAGTCTCACCTAATAATGGTTCTCCAAACTGGTTATTGATGTTCTATTTAGATGGAGATCACCAATATGAATTAGCGATTATTGATGCTCTAAACGAATTAGAAGCAGGATACATAATAACAGGTGAAGTTGAAGTACTCATCATGGTTGATCGTCATGATGAATATGACAAGTCAGCTGGTAATTGGACTGCTGCGAGATACTATCGACTTCAACCTGACAGTGATCCTATGTCCATAGGTTCTGATATGCTCGTAGATTTAGGGGAAGTTAATATGGGAGATGGAGTGACATTAAGGAATTTCGTTCAATGGGCACAAGGATTATCTACTGCAGAAAAACAAGCATTAATAATTCTTGATCATGGAGAAGGATTAACTGGAATAAGCTGGGATTTTACTTCTAATCGCGATTACATAACTCAGGATGAGCTACAAGAAGCCATGGATGGTTTACATGTTGATCTATTCGTCACAGAAGCTTGTGGGATGGGATATGTAGAAGTTGCATATGAATGGCGAACGTTCACAGATTATATTACGTTTTCTCAAAGCTCAATGTTAATCGAATCTTTCGATTATGAAGCTGTGATTAGCGAATTGTGTTCAGATCCATCTATTCAACCATGGGAGTTAGGCGAAATCTTCGGGAGAACCTATTTGGAATTATATGCATATTGTACTTTTCAGACTATCTCGGTTATCAATTGCTCTTTACTAGAAACTTTAGTTGAAACTTTATCAAATCTCAGTTTAGAATTGATTGATTTACTACCAGAAGAGATTGAGAATTTATCAGCAATTCGTTATAAAGCTGATGAGTATTCTCTAAGATCTGTTGACATTGGGACAATGATAGAGGTATTCCGAATTGAATTATTAGATAATTTACCTGTTATGAACATATTAGATGAATTTGAAACAATTTATGAAAAAACTATTATGTATAATCTTAATTCCAAATATTCACGGAATAAAACAGGTATGAGTTTGTTTTTCCCGATAGATAATAGATCAATCTCTCCATGGGAGCAATACATCAATTATACTCAGCCAGGGGATCTAACAAACCTTGATTTCCTAAATGATACAAATTGGGACGAATTTCTAATAAAATATGAATCACGAGCACCTTTTATTCCTCTTGAATCCCAACCTACACAGTTTTTATCATTTAACAAAAACTATCAACTAGAGCTTTCAGGAAAAGCAGTTAAGATATTCGTTCTTACAGTTGAAATGCCTGCAATTTACAATTTCACATTATCAATTACTAGTGGTGACATGGGATTCTCATTGAAAAATTATTTTGGTGATTCTGTGTTTAAAACTGATTATATGTACGCTGATCTTGTTAATCCAGAACAAGGGAATACTGAACAAATCATACATTTTCTTAAACCAGGCATTAGTTTTATTTTAATAAATTCTTTAGGTAATGCTTCAGGTATTTTCCATGCAACCTTTGCAAGAACAACTGAAATTTCACTTGGACAAGAAGTGACTGGTGAGTTCTTACCAGCTGATGGTATGAATCCTCCAAATGCGGTAGCTAATTACTATTCATTATATCTGGATCCAGGAAATTATGATATCATTATAAACACTTCTTGGCCTGTGGGATTAGAAGTGGAAATAATTAATCATCGTAATTACTATGTTGTCAATGATCTTTACGGAGTTCCTGGAGATAATTTCAGTTATCAACATGAAATGTGGGAAAAAAGGTTTCTTGTCATTGGAATTGGTTCGTATACTGGCTCTGGTTCTTTTAGATTAATTATTATTGGACAGACAGTAAATAAGCCAGAATTAACGATTATAGTTATTCCAATTATTCTAATAGTGCTAGCACTAATTAGATTCCGAAGAAAATCAAATTACAAATTTTTTGTTGAAGATTCATTAACTTAGATTTTGTGTTTTTCCACGTATTAAAACTTGACCTGATCCTGGTTGAGCGATTATTTTCCTACCCTCAAAAACTACTTCTCCACGTCGAATTACTATTTGTGGCCAACCTGTGTGTTTTTCTCCGTCATACATAGAGAAACCTGCTTGAGAATGCATATCAGCATCTTTTATCATACGCTCTTCTTTTGGATCCCAAATGACCAAGTCAGCATCAGAACCTACTTTGATAGCACCTTTCTTAGGATACAGACCAAAGAGTTTTGCAACATTTGTTGAGGTTAATGCTACGAATTTCTCCAAAGAAATTTTGCCTTTCAGTACTGCTTTAGAGTGTAACATTGGCAACATTACTTGTAGTTCATTAATTCCTGGAACTAATTTGCTGATATTTAGATCAGGATTCAGTTTCTGTTCTCGAGTATGAGGAGCATGATCAGTTGCGATTGTATGAATGGATCCTTGTTGCACACCCTTCCAAAGAGCAGCAACATCACTTTTCTCACGGAGGGGAGGTTGTACGACGTATAATGCTCCTTCTGGTTTGAGGTATTCCTCTCGAGTAAGATACAAGAAAATCGGTCGTCCCTCAACATAAACAGGTAAGGAACGTTTCTGAGCTTCCTCGCAAACCCGAAGAGCACCCTCAGAAGATAAATGAACAACATAAATCGGAGCCCCAGTTTCTTCACACATCTCAACTGCTTTTTGTGTGGCAACTACTTCCGAGTTAACGGGTCGACTATCAGCATAATTCTTAAGAGAACCCTTTCCTTCAGCAATCATTTT
>JAGXNT010000061.1 GCA_019894765.1 Candidatus Heimdallarchaeota archaeon | reverse complement strand
CAATCATGTGGTGCACCGTTAACACTTAAAGATAAACGCTACTGCCCACAATGTGGAGCATCGGTTTAAAGCTCACTTAATTGGTCTGGAATATCCCTCAAAAAAATCAAGAAAAGATGAAGAGAAACTCAGGTAAGAACCAACTACTTTTTACCTCTTACCTGGTTTTTCTTTTACCATTATTTTCGAATTTTAATCAAAACACTGTTCTAGAATTTCTTCCACAGTTTTAATAAATTCAACAGAATTATCTTTTAAAACAAAGGCCTCTGCACCAGCATTTATGCATTGATCTTTTATACCATACATCTCTGAACCAGAGACACAAATCATCGGTATTTCTACCCTTTTCTTCTTTATTAACTCAATCGCTTCTAAAGCTGACATTGCAGGCAAGGCATTATCAATAATAATTATATCCCATTTCTCTTTCTTCAACTCTTTAGTTAATTCAGATCTTGATTCCACTCTTTTGAAATAGATATTTTGACAAAGATCTTTCAAATGATGTGTCATCAAAACTGCATCATTCTCGGAATCTTCGATGTAAAGTATCTTTAATTTCTCATACATTTTTATTCACTACATTGTGTTTTTGGTTTCTGATTTAATACTAACCAATAAAGTCCTAATTGCTTAACGGATTCTACAAACTGATCAAAATCCACTGGTTTTGTAATGTATGAATTCGCTCCGAAACAGTAGCTTTGCACAATATCTTTCTCTTCTTTAGATGTAGTCAATACAACAACGGGTAAGTGTTTTGTTCGAATGTCATCTCTGATTCTTTTTAGAACTTCCAAACCATCCATTTTAGGCATTTTGAGATCAAGGAGTATAACCTCAGGCATAATGTTGGTATTTCGATCCTTGAATTTACCTTCGGCAAAAAGATAATCTAGACATTCTTGTCCATCTTTGACAATAATTAGTTCATTAGCGATATTGCTCTTCTTGAAAGCTCTTTGTGTAAGCAATACATCGTCGGGATTGTCTTCTGCGAGTAGTATCAATTTTCTCATATATATCACATATTAATTTCTTTAACTGAATGCTCTGCAGGTATTGTGAAATAAAAAGTTGCCCCTTTAGACATTTTACTTTCTGCCCAGACACGACCACCATGTCGATTAATAATTCTTTGAACGATAGCTAAACCAATTCCTGTTCCTTCAAATTCATTGTACGTATGTAATCTTTGAAATACTGCAAATAACTTGTCTTGGTATGCTTGGTTGAAGCCTACACCATCATCTTGTATAAAGTACACTTTTTCATTATTTATGATTTTTTTGCCAAAATGAATTCTTGCTTTCGACTTCTTTGAAGTAAATTTCCAAGCATTTCCAAAGAGATTCTCTAAAACTGTTCTAATTAGTGTTAGGTCTCCAACTGCTTGAAGGTTCTTTTCTATTTTCACATTTACTTTGCGATCAGGTTCAATCTCTTGGAATTCAGAAATAATTTCATTTGCTAGTTTGCTAAGATTGATTACTCTTAAGTCAATGTTTTTTCGAGTTAATCGTGATAAAGATAAAATATCATCAATTAGATTACTCATTCGTTTACAAGCAGACCTAACTCTAGTTAGATAATCTTGTCCTGTTTCATCTAGTTGATCAGTATAGTCTTCGAGTAAAGCTTGACTAAAACCATCAATACTTCGTAATGGTGTACGCAAATCATGAGAAACAGAGTATGAAAATGCTTCTAATTCTTTATTCACACTAACTAATTGTGCAGTTCTTTGCTGAACTCGTAGTTCTAATTCTTCATTCAGTTTTCTTAATTCATCTTCTGCTTGTTTTCTTCTTATTGCTGTAGCTAATAATCTTATGACTGATTCAAAGAAAATGACATCATCTTGTGGTATTTCCTTTGTTTTATAGGATGCTAAACTTAATGTACCGATTAATTCATCGTTATCTGATATTATTGGAAATGCAACAACACATTTTATTTTTAATTTCCTTGTTCTATTAAGCAATCTTTCTTCTAGGTCAGAGTTTTCAACATCTGATATGAAAAATGATTTTTTATCTCGAGCAACTTTTGTAACTAAAAAGCCCGTATCACTTATATCAACCGGTTGTGGTTCTTCACCGAGTAAATCTGTTAAACCAAATTCTGAACTTAGTATTAATTTATTGGATGCTTCATCAAACAACCTAATGGAACCCATATCGAATTCATAGAGATCCATTAAAGATCTAATCATTTTTTCATTGAGCTCTGTTAAATCTCTTGAAAACAAAGCAATTTCTGCAACTAGTTTGAAAATAAGTCTTTCTCTAATCAAAGAATCTTCAGCAATTTTTCCTTTAGTTAAATCTGAAGAAGCGATATACATATTCAAAGGTTTTCCATCTATATATCTAACATAGACTTTATTACGGACGAATCTATTCGTACCATCCCTTCTCGTTATCCAGAAATCTTGTTCTGCTAAAGACTCTTGATTTGCGAGCATTCTTTGAACTACTTTCACATATTTTTCCTTTTCACTCTCTGGAGCTAAATCAAGAAATCCATAAATCTTCAGGTATTCTTCTCTTGGATAGCCATAAATTTCCAGAGCTCTTTCATTAACATATACAATTTTATAATTTTCAATTACTGTTATACCATCGAGTAGAGTATCTACTGTACTCTTATACCGATCTTCACTATATTTCAGATCCTCTAGAACCTCAAGATGTTGAATAGAGGTTCCAATGATAGTAGTAATTGTATCAAAGAACGTTTTATCTTGTTCAGACAAACCAGTTATTTTTCTATAATGAATTATCAAAGGTTTCTTTCATCAAACTAGACACTCGAGGAACAATACAATAGGGTGAACATAATTATATTTATTATGTTGCCGCTTTATTTCTTTAAATGATTATATGAACATAATCAAATCGTTGTAAAACAAAAAGCAGTATTTCTTTCTTTTGATTTGAGCACAAATTGAAGATTGCTTATTTCTTAATAACTAAAGTATTCCCAGTGGATCATCATCAACGAATTCACGAAATGGTTTAATGAATCCTTGAATTAACAATACAATTCCAACTAGAACATACAAACCGAAAATACCAAGTGCACCATAAAAACCATAGTAATAGAGTATTGTATCTAAAACAAAATAGTTGGCAAGATTGTTAACGAATGTCATTATGAGAAGTGTTCCTCCTAAACCTACCACTCCACCAAAAAGCATTAATGCAGCACTAATTCTTCTATCCTCTCTCATAGGATTAATTACCTTATAAGCTCCTCCAACAAGGAATAAACAAGAACCAGCAACTATCAAAGCTAAAATATGTTGTCCATATTTAACACCAGTAAAATCCCAATAACTGCTATCTGTATTAGTAGTAACGTTTTCTCCAGGAAGTAATTCAACTATTTTTATTCTTCCATTAAAATAAATCCATATGTGGCCTTCTTCTATACCAAATTTCTCATCAGGTAAGGACATAACCATAAAGGGAACAAATGCGACAAAAAGCAGACCTGCTATTCCCAAGATTGCTAGAGTGATTGAAAGCTTCCTCATATAGACACCAAGTTATAATTCCTTTTCGTAGTTGTTTTACTTTAATTTTCTTACGAATACTGTTATTAGTAGTTTTTCAAGAGTTTTAGAAACAACCAATTTCATGTGTAATATGGATATATGATATTAGATGTTACTCTTCTTTTTATTTCAGTATCCTGTTTCTATAATTAGTGTTCAGAGGATGTGTTGGTGTGATCAAAGAAGAGATTAACGTCTTTAGAGGTTTTATGGAAATAGAAGAGAGATCAATTCATACTATCAGACAGTATCTTGATATTCTTACTTGGTTTGAATCTTTTCTTCAAGAAAAAAATATTGATTTTCAAGAACTTTCTGAAAATGATATTGTGAAATTTCAGTTGTGGATAAGGAATAAACATCTAGTAAATCAATTTATGAGGATCTACAAAAAACCACCCACAAAAATTGAGCTTGAAGTATTTTCCAAAACAACCAAAAAATTGGGCGGAAAAAGTCTATATAAATACCTGACAACGATAAAGAAATTTTTAGAGGTAAATGATAAGCAACTAAATTGGACTAGAATTCCCTCTCCAAAGTATGACGAGAATTTTAACCCAGAAGTATTGTCACCAAGTGATATCCAAAAGATTGCTCAAACTGCAAGTAGATATTGTACTTTTCAACATTCAACAATTAGTTCTGATGATTGTATTAAATGTAATAAATATCGAATGCCAAAAAGCTATAAATCTGCTGCACAAAGATCGTATCCTAAAGTTTGCTTTTATTTTGATGGATTAAAATTGAAATCAATGATTCTGTTAGCTTATGAAGCTGCTTTGAGAACAGATGAATTGTGTAACCTTAAACTTGGACATTTAGATTTGGATCAAAAGGAAATATTCATTGAGAAACCACTCAAGCACTCGCAACCACAAGCAGTGCCAATTTCTGACAACTTAAATTCACTTTTGAGAGATTATTTGAAGAATTACAAATACCTCAATAACGAGGAAGACATTCTTTTCCCAACAAAGACAGGGAAAAAATATCATGCAAATAATTTTGCTACTCATGTTTTTAGACCCATTGCAAAACTCGCTGGTTTTGATGTGAGATATTACACACTTCGGCATAGCAGAGCAACAAACCTGATAAAACAAGGACTAGATATTGGCTGGGTAAGAAGGATAACTCGACATAAGAACATCAATAATGTCTTAAAATATATCCACTTATCTTCTCATGATATAAGAAAAGAATTAGAGAAAAAAGATCTACTGTGACATTCTGAAAAAGCTGTTGTCATAACCAAAGAGCCAAGGATTCCCAAGCAATAGCTAGTTTCTGTAAAGAATTTGAAAAGATAACAGAGGGAGCATAGATTTGTCTTTCTTCATCAAAAACAACCATTCCTCTATCAATAAGTCGATTCAGTATTCGATAAAAACTCGCTTTTGAAATGTGTTCCCTGTTTCGCATAAACATGTCATACATTTCATTTTTAGAAATAGATCGATTACCAGTTACCAGACTCTTTAAAATCATAAGAGTAAGACCATATTCCGGAGAATTTCTATCTCCAGTAGCAATTACTGCTACTATTTCTTCAAGAGTCATCTCTGATTTGATTTTCTCAGCTTCAAATATAATTTTTGATTTTTTGGACAAAAGCACCCACTCAGTCTTATTTTTATAAGACCTCAAATTTAAGTGTTTCTAGCTGGAAAAAATCGATGTGCTAGAAGAATTATTCCCAGCACTGCACATATGTTTCATCATCTTTAGGCCAAATTTCAGGAGGATTAACGAAACCAATTTTTTCTTGTTTATTTAATTCCTCAATGAAATCAAGAAATTCTTGTGGGACTTCGGGATCCGCAATACACTTGTGACCAATATCACAA
The DNA here is from genome assembly GCA_019894765.1 of Candidatus Heimdallarchaeota archaeon. Next base: position 35,345 of record JAGXNT010000061.1, on the reverse strand, counting down.
TACAAAATATCAATTAATTCCTTTGATGGAATCTTGACCGGTTCACGACCGAAGTAATGATAGAATTTCCTGTCTGATACTAAAACAAATTCACCATGTAAGTCTTCGTTCTTTTGTTTCTCCCACTCCTCATCACTTTCAAAGTTATCTCGAGAATGTGCTGAATACTGTTGAATGAATTCTCCATCTGGACCAAGTTCATAGATATTATCTCCCATTCTAAAGATCTCTTCATCAACAGAGAAATCAGGTCTTTTCAACTGAAAACGAGGATTAGTCCAATAATCGTCGAATGTTATTTTCTCTGTGATTTGCATTGCAAAGAGCAGATAATGATCTTCCAATTTCCCGGATTTTTCTTTTAGCCCTACAACCCAATCTCCAACTTTTGCGATTTTTCTGATTAATTCTTGATCCAATGCTAGAGTGCAATGATCCCAAAATGGATTAGGAGCTAACCCACGGTCATCCCTAACTACATACGAGTAAATCTTCAATATCTTCACCTAATACCACATCACAGAAAAGAAAGATAAACATTTATCTCAACAAAATTAGAAATTTCTCTCACTAAAATTCATTTTCTATAGAATCTTCGAAAAAACAATCTAATTCTCTTCTTGTTGAACTCCAACATTGTAAACATAGAATCCTAATACACTATCCATGCCAATTTGTGGCATTGCAGAAAAAAGGAATGTATTAGATACTACTCGGGCATCTGGTCGAAGTTCTTGTATTAATTTGCTTTCCAATTTATCATTAGTATTTTGAAGCAAGTAACAAAAAATCACATCAGCTTCACTAATATCTTTTGCAAAAAGATCACCATATTTTACTCTCACTCTTCGACGTAACCCTAAAATGGTAATCAAAAACTGGCACCAAAGAAATCGAAATAAATCGATTTCAATTCCAACTGCACGAGCTTTGAATTTCCTAGCAGCCATAACAATAACTCGACCATCACCGCAACCAAGATCATAAACCAATTCTCCTGGTTGAACATTAGCCATTTCAAGCATCTTTTTGACTTTCTTCATTCGAGTTGGCCAGTAAGGAGCTCCCCTCCTATTAGGCCATGAAATTGAAACTAAAGTGATAATTCCAAGAATAATTATCCCAAGAGCAATCATAGCTTGTACGCTAGGCATAATTAACAACCAGATAATTTCTCTTTAATAATTTTTAGATTAGAAATTTAGTTAATTTTAATTAAATCTAAATTTACATCAAGGATAGCTATTAATTGCTGCAATCATAGCTTTGCATAAGGTATCATAAAGATTAGCAGAAAGACGAGTGTAGAGATCATAATCTTTTACTCTGACAACATCATTCCAAGAACCCATGCCACCAAACACCCAAGCTTGATCACATGCAGTCAAAATTTGTTCTGCTTCAATTTTGAAGCAACCTTCAGGTAGAAATCCATTTTGCAATAATTTGTAGGATTCTTCAACTGGTAGCAAATTTAAAGCTGATTGGAATACTTTTTCCCAATTAGCAAGTTCATTCTTTACAGTAAAATCAATCATATCCTTGAGAATTTCCTTCAGATATAATTTAGCTTGTTCGACTGTTGTCTTGGTAATTTTCGGCAAGTCGATATTTTTGAAAAGTTGGAAATAATAAACCTTCAAATCTCCAAATTCCACTTGCCATTTGGTTTGCCAAACATCGCATTTGTCACCTTTTTCTGCAATGATATTCCACTGACAACCCCCTCCAACAAAAGCAGAACTAATATGATCTTTTAGACCTAAGCTACTGGATGGTTGGAAAGAAAGGTATAATCGATTATACTTGTTATCTTTCAAGAATCTAAACCACTTGTTTGGATCTTCTGCAATTATTGCCTTTCTTGCTAAGAGATCTTTTGGAATCCTTTCAACGAACCTTATATTGTGATAGTGGAAACCTGCTGGATGATTCTTATCATATGATACTGGTTTGCCTTTAAGGTATGCATTCCCATAAGCAACCAGAGACATTATTTGAGCAATTTCATCCTTCATAACTATTAATGAAGGTTATCGACATAAAATATCTTTCCTTACAGCAAAAGAAAAAATGAAAATTACTTCTTCTTTGTAGAAAATAAAATAATACTTTATAACTTAACCAGTTGTAAAAGGGTTGATTGAAATGACAGAAGATCATTCAGATATTGGCTTCTTCGGTGGTTATCGAGTTGCAGGTGTTCTTGTCAAAGATGAAAGAGTGCTTCTTTTTACAGAGGGTTTAATTGATTTTTGGGTTCTTCCAGGTGGTGGAGTTAAAATATTTGAGTCTTCAGAACAAGCTATTAAGAGAGAATTTCAAGAAGAAATTGGTGTAACTATTGCTGTTGATAGACTCCTATGGGTTGTAGAGAATTCCTTCATTATGGATGAAAAGAAGTATCATGCTATAGAGTTAACATTTTTAGTGAGTCCTTTGGATTCTGAAGAAAAATTAACTCAAGAGGAATTTATTGGTTATGAAAAAGATCTCACATTGTTAGAAGGAAGATACAAAGATGTGAAAGATCTAAAAATGACTTTTCGATGGTTTCATCCTAACGAATTAGACTCAATTACGATTAAACCAGATATTTACCATGAAGCTCTCAAAAATATTCCAGATCATCCAACACTTATACGAAATCTCGAAGTTAAGATAGAGTAAAAATTGATTATTAATGAAAATGATAATATCTTCATTTAATCTTTAATTTCTATCATTACAACCAAATAAAGCACTTGGTCTTCTATAGGTAAGGGATTAGCAATAATATTGAATTTTAGTGAAACATGTTTCTTATTCTTATTTACAGTTAAAATTGCATCACCTTCCTGTGTTTCACCCGTTTCTTGTGTTTTTAGAACAGTGAGAACTGCCCCACAGTATCTGCAGTCTTCAGCAGTACCACAACCATAAATGTGATTATAGGCATGTATGCAATCAATTAGTTCTCCGGGTCTTTGACCGAGACCATCTTCAAAACGCTTCTTCCCTATCATTTTGGTAAATGCATAATTCGCAAAAACAACTTGTCTTTGTTTATTTAATATGACAACCATATTTGGTAGAATGTTTAGAACTGGTAAAACTTTTCTTAATCCAAGTACCTTTATTGTTTGTAAATAAACGTCATCGTTATCCAATCTTTCTGCAGGAGCAAAGTGAGTTTCTAATTCAGTCAATTTTATACCAGCTTTTTTTCAAGATTAACTACTGTAATATAGCTGCTTCTAAATATAAGTTCATTGATTTAGTTTTTTTAATCAACGTAGTCCCATAAAGCATCAACAATACGCCATTGACTATTCTCCTTCAGTAAATGAAGATAATCAACAAATTTATCTGAAACAACCCTTACTGAAGCCATATTCTTATCAAATGCTAGAATTGATATCTCCTTTTTTCCTGTACTTGGGTCAGGAAGTTTTCCTCGTCCTTCCTTAGTAATATTAATCATCGATGGAGCATCCAAAGCCCAGATTTCCTCTGGAGAAACAAACCTTCGTTTCAATAATTTTGAATGTACTGCCTTTTGCATTCTCTCCACGCTTCCCTCGTACCAACCCTCAATATAATCTAATGCTGCGTTTCGAATATCAGTCTCATCAGTCATAATACAGTAATAAAGCCAATCTATTTTTAAAATAATTTCGTAAACACTGAGTTAATTTTCTACTTTTTTCCTAGTTTTTCAAGTATTGCGATGCTCGTGTTTATCCCTTTCATAAACCAATCTACCATCATATTTTCATTTGGTGCGTGATTATCTTCATCTGGTTGTGCATAAGGTATAACATACATGGGTTTTTTGTTAGTTACTTTGTAGAGCGAGTAGAGAGGTAAACTTCCTCCAGCTAATGGAATCATTAATGGTTTTTCTTCGAATCCTTCCTCAATAGCTACTTTTAATATTTCTGTCCAAGGAAGCTCAATAGGAGTATACATCGGATAAAAACTTGCACCAAATTTCAGAGTGCATCTATCTATTATTGCAGCAAATCTTTCAGATTGTTGTTTAAGTTTATCAAAATGTGCTAATATTAATTGAGTCATTTTTTCTGGTGTTTGATTTGGAACTAATCGAACATCAATCTCAACAATTGCTTCTTTTGGTATCATAGTTTTAGCATTTTCTTGTACTTCTCCAGATTTAATACCTCTAATATTAAAAGTGGGTCGAAACATCAATCTATGAGTTAATGGAAGATCTTGCTCTCCACCGAAATATGTTATTCCAAGTTGTTCTTTGTAAGTTTTAGGATCCCGATTCAGATCTTCAGCAGCTTTTATCGCTGCTTCTGAAGGAATAAATACATCATCATAAAATCCATCTATCAAACATCTGCCATTTTCATCTCTCATGGTTCGAAGAAGTTTTATTACATTCCACATAGGATTGGGTTGAATTCCACCAAAATTTCCTGAATGTACATCTCCCTTTGCAGATTTCAAATGGATTTGCACTGTTTGAATACCTCTAGCACCAAATTCTAGTGTAGGCTTCCAGGTTGGATCAGCGGGACCATCTGAAACGATCACCAAATCGACATCTTTAAAGAAGTCTTCTTTTGAGTACAAAGCTTCCTCGAGGTTAATTGAACCTAGTTCTTCTTCCCCATCAAAGACAAACTTAACTTTAGATTTAAGCTGTTTCTTCATATGAAGCCATTCAATACCACAAAGATTAGCAAAAAGTTGTCCCTTGTTATCTCCGACGCCTCTTGCGTATATTCTTCCTTCTCTTATTTCCGGTTCAAATGGCGGTGAAACCCATTCATCTAAAGGTTCTGGAGGTTGCACGTCATAGTGCCCATAAAATAGCAAAACAGGTTTTTTCTCTTCAGAATCATGTTTTATTTGTGGTTTCCATTCAGCAATAATTACAGGATTTCCTTTTGTTTCAATTATTTCAACATAGTCTGCAGTTAAATCTAATCGATTCTTTATCCATTGTGCTGCTTTCTTGACTCCATCTGGATCTTGAGTGATACTAGGAATTCTTAAGAAATCAAATAAATCTTCTAAATACTTGTCTTTCTGATTCTGAAGTTGTTCTAATCTATTCATAAAATCACTTGACGTTTACTATCTAGTTATATATATTCTTAAACATTTATTAGACAAAGCGAAAATTCAGTTTTTGAATTAGTTTAAGAATTTTGAAAGGTCATATCATATGCGTAAATTTCCAGCTTGTCATCTTCACAAATTAAGTGTAAATCTGAAAAAACAAATTTATTAGAAATAACCTTGGCTTGTGGATGTAATTCAGCTTGTAGTTTTGCTTGTAATTTATCATTTGTATTTTGTAAAAGATAGCAGATTATAATATCAGCATTGCTAAGATTTTTGCTAAAAAAATCACCATATATTACCTGAACTTTATCTCCTAAACCCAGTAAACGGATACGAAATTTACACCAAAGAAAACGAATCGGATCAATTTCTATCCCAATAGCTCGAGCGTTAAAATGTTTAGCTGCCATTATAAGTACTCTCCCATCTCCACAACCAAGATCATATACAATTTCATTTGGTTTAATACTAGCCATTGTAAGAATTTTTAATATTTTTTCTTTACTTGTTGGTGACCAAGGTGCTCCTTTTATAGTTGACCAAGCTAAGAATATAATTATTATTAATCCTATAACAGCAAGAGCTATCAAAAAATAATAAATTTTTAGCATAATTCTCAGTTTAGTTTCATCTTTTTACTTTAATTAGTTACTGATAAAAAAAGAGAAATAAAAGCATAAATTAATCCCGAAAAATAATTTAACTAATTTATACTTTTTCGTTTAAACTTCATTAATATGACAGGAATGCTAAGTGTTACAATAGTGATCATTATACTGAAACCATTGAATTTAGCTGTAGTTAATTCATCAGGTAAGTCATACCCTGTTTGTTCTACATGAAAATCATATGATAATTCCATAACTGAACCATTAACTTCTCCACTAGCTGATCCATACATTTTGGTTCCTAGCATAACTCCAGTAGGTTTGTCATAAGCGAATCTATAATAATGTTCCAACGAATTCAAATCTTTAATCCAAGGTAAAGACGGACTTGTTACTGGTGTATATGTTGCATTAAATTCACCAGAAATATGAAACTCACACAGAAATGTTGTATCATCTTGAACAAATTCAGAGCTTATGATTATACCTGTTAAGTCAGTTGCAGTTGCTACTAGTGTTGTCATACCATCAGCAAATTCCTCAAAATCAGTCCAAGTAGCATCACCAATTTCAATAAAAGGTTCGATTAACATTAGTCCTGGATCTTCTTCTACGAAAGTCTGATTCCAATTGTTTACATCAGTAACGATTGAAGTTGCAGTAAAAGGATAAAAAAGATAATAGAATCGTAAGCTAATTAAGAAGCCCATTAAGTCACTAATAGCAAAATACGTGTATCCACCACTAGAAACATTGTAAACTACAGAGTCACTTATTAAATTCTGAACAATTACAGTAATAGTTGTTCCTGGATCAAAATGCTGACCATCGATTTTAAAACCTTCTCCTATTCCGGATTCTGCTCCGAGAGCAAAACTTCGTTCTGCTGCAATGCATTCATATGTGAATGTGTCATTAATATTTACTCCAAAAGCTCCAATACCAGCTTTAATAGGTATTAGTAAACAAAGTAGGAATAGAGGTAATATAATTTTCAACCATTTCTTCATTTAATCCCACCCTACGAGTGTTATTAATGTTATTTTTAAGAAAATATAAGTATTTTTGGTTGTAATAAATAGATGACATAATTGTTTTTTTTTGTAAAATAGTGAACAAAAAGGCATTTGCTGCAGTTCTCTATGAAGATAAACGAGAGAGTATAAAAAACAAAATCATTCCTCTTGATTAAGCAAAAGTCTAGACTATGCAACAGGTACCTTTCCCTTTCCAGGATTCACTTTTTGGATTACGATGGGGGGAATATCCATAATAGTAATAATTGGCTTAATAATGAAAAAGAAGAAAAGCTAGCTTTTTAGTGATTCTTCCCTTTTTTTTTCTTCAAACAGATACTATAAGAAAATTATAAAACCAGCTATGGAAAAGTATTCCCGGTTATGAAATAGATGAACACTGATTGTATTTTTTGTAAAATAGTTAGAAAAGAAGAATTTGCAGCAGTTCTGTATGAAGATGATGATGTGATGGCTTTTATGGACATTAAACCTATCAATGTGGGTTGGTATATTTCATATTATAAAAAGGGTATATTTTCCATGATAAAGTACCTGTTGTTCCATTTCCAAAACTTCGTTCTTTTTTGAGAAATTTCTATCTTTACTTTGAGGATCTCTATCAAATTCATATATAAGGAAATATTTTTTAAACACTACATTAGTATTAATTATAATGAGGGAGTATTATTGAAGAGTATAAGAAAGAACAGAAAAATCCTAATTTTCGTTTTAATAATAGGCTTAATTATTACTATAACACCAATATTAGGAACACAAATTCATCGAATAGTTAAGAAAAATTATTTGACTAAAGGCTATTATAAAATTGTATCAGTTGAATGCACAGATGAATTTGGATATCCAATTACTCTTTATGTGAAACCATCCAATGGAAATGAATATCAAAGATTTCCTGAAATAATAATCCCCTTTGAGCAGGCTATTTATATTGATAATGAAACAGATTACCTATGTTATGGCTTTGGTAAAAATGTAGATTCTGTATTTACCTTTACATTTGATTTAGATATAAAAGTAAAACAAGATGGTAATTCGCAAAAAATTGATTTTACTGCTATAGCAATAGAAGATAATTTTCTATTTAGTGAAACGTTTTGGTTTGGTGAGCTTGGTGGTGAATTACTAATTACATTCTATCTTCACAGTTGGGCTAGATAATTTATGCAATCATTTCATCAATTCTCAAAGAAAAAATCAATGATTAATAATATGGATATCGTATATCTCAAACATATATTATTATACAATATTACGTTATTATATCATCATAAAAGACTCCTTAAGTGCAGGATAAAAAGGTGAACAAATGAACAAAAAGAAATCTGAAAAAGAAAAAGTAATTTAGTAATCCGAAATGAATTAGCCGAATTCTAAATTATATGCATCATAAAAACAATCTTTGAAGGCATCATAGATTGGATGATCCTCAAAAGGTTCTCTAATTACTATCTGATTGTTGCCCCTTTCTGTATACGCATATCTTTTGGGATTTACAGATCCGGTAACGACATAATATTCCCTTTTGTAAATATCCTTATCTGCAGTTGAATCCAGAGTACTAAACGCAAACATGAAATTTTTAGCATGAGTTTTTTTACCAAATTCATTCTTTTTTTACTCTTTATATGAATTTCCATTTTTGATTTCTCGGAGGGGGTCAAAGTTACCTAACATTATAATTGGTATTGCAGCTAAGATAAAAATTGCTGAAATAGGAACCATTCAAAATAGTCTTTCTTGAAAAGTTTCATTCTCAAAATAACCAACTGAGAAGAAAATCGATATTGTTTGAAAAATGTAAATAAAACTTAAGATTTTTGTAAAAAAAAATACTTCTTTCATCTAAGTATTATTAAATTAAACCTCTTACAATAATATAATTTCAGTATACAGATAGTGATCAATATGGAGATCTATATTTTAGATGTAATTATCCCCGTTTCAATTATGCTTTTTCTAACTTTGGTACATTTTATTGGAGAAAAGATAAGCTCTAAAATGAAAAGATTTCATGCTGAACTAGAGAGTTTAGGTGCAGGATTAATGGTTGGTATACTTTTTCTTGAATTACTACCACATATCTTCAAAGGTTATGGTGTACTAGATTTTTATATTTACATTCCCTTACTAGCTGGTTTTGTTATTATTGCTTTAGCTGAAAAAATTGTATATAAGATAATACTAAAAGAAAATCCCACAACAAAATTAAATTTGCCTACTCAAGATAATGATGAGGAAAAACATCTTGAATCTCCAAATGAATATGAAAAAGAAATTATGGGAATTGAATGCATTATACCAGAACAAAATGCAATCTTTGAAGCAATTGCATTGTTAACACATAGTTTTATGATTGGTATATTGGTTGCGTTAGTTTTTTCTGAAAATGAAATAAATGCAAGTTTCATTATTATGATTCCTTTTCTTATCCGAGCATTTACAGTTTCATTTTCAGCTGAACAGATAATGGAGGATTTAAATGAAAAACCGCAAAAAATATTCAGAATCATTAACTTAATCATTCCTACATTAGGAGCGTTATTTGGTGTGTTTTTAGTTTTTAGTGAAATTGCATTCTTTATTATTTTTGCATTTGCTTTAGGATTAGTATTATTTACAGTTATTAGGGATATTATTCCATTAGGTAAGAAAGGAAAACCAGTTTTCTTTTTAATAGGAATTGTTTTAACTATTGGAATTTTCTTGTTAAATGAATTAGTTTTGCATTAGATAAATAACTATAAACAAACTTAAAATTACAATTAATAAAATCATAAATATAAGATCTCAAGATTAATTTGTGAAGAATATGAATTTAAGAGAAAAAATGGTTCAGGATTTAGTCCCCAATTTAAAGACTGATGATCCTAGAGAGAAAATTCACATACTAAATTTCTTAAAAGAATATGGAACAGATTTAAAAATAGTTTTGAAAGACATAGCTCAATTACTAACTGATACAGATTTACGTGTTCGATTGAAAACTTGTGAAACACTAAAAGAAGCAAATCATAACTTAAATGATATTATTGATGAAATAATTTTTGCCTTTAAAAATGAAAAACTATTAGAGGTAAAACTTGCATTGGTTGAATTAATGGGTAAATCTAAATCAGACAAAGCTTTGCCCATTTTAAGAGAACTTTATTTAACAAATACTAATGATTTTATCAGACAAGTAACTATAGAATCTCTAAGCTTTTTTGCTTTAGAGGATGATTTAGCAATTTTAATACGTGCATTAAATGATAGTGCATCAAATGTTCGTTATGCAGCAGCTAATTCACTCAAATGGTTTAAAAGTGATAAAAAAATTGTTCCTTTAATTCAAGCTTTAAAGGATGAAGATTCTATAGTAAGAGCAAGTGCTGCGTGGGCTTTAGGGACTAGTAATAGAGATGAAAAAATTATCGATTCACTCATTGAAGTCCTAAATAAGGAAGATGATGAATTTGTCAGATACAATATTATGAAAGCTATGGGGGAAATAAAAGATGACAGGTTTATACCAAGCATTATAGAAATAATAAGAAAAGACATTGAAATTAAGAATCGTCTAAAAGGCATTGAAATTTTAGGATTAATTGGTACGAAAAGGTCATATGAGGGATTAATTGAATTATATAAAAATGCCTCAACAGTGACTATTCGAAATAAAATAGAATTTGCAGTAAAACATGCTGATGTAGATACTATTCAAATTATTAAGAAAATTAGTAAAATGGAATTAGAGGAAAAAAAACTTATTATTCATCAAAAGGAAATTCAAGCATTGCACAATTATAGAATTTATGAAATTCAGAATATAATTCTAAATCATAAATCAATGTCGATTGGATTATTAGCCGGATTACTGAAAATAAAAGATGAAACAAAGATAACAAATTGGTTGAGTGAACTACCTGAAAAACTGGGAGTAAAACTTGTTAGAGATATAGATTATGATTCCATTATTATTACAATCCAAGATGATCCTAAAACAAAATATGATAAAATTAATCAAATACTGAGTAGCTTTTCGAAGATATTTGGTGAGGAAGAATAGAATTATGTTTTTATTGCATTATTTATTATTTTAATTTTTATTCTTGGATTAGTTTTGTACTTAGTTGTAAGAGATATATTTCTCTTAGGGAAAAAAGGAAAGCCAATGTTCTTTATTATCGGTATAATAATTATATTAGGAACTTTCCTTATTTCAGAGTTTCTAATTCCTGTATAAATATAGCAAAAAAATAATTGAGAAAATAAAAGAATTGTGCACAATCATTTGTGTCTATGTTCAAATGACAACTGAGTGAGAAAAATCCGGTCTTTTTTTCTCTTTTGACTTATCTATGCAATTCTGGCTTCTACAAAAATGCAGGAGAATCAGAATTAGAAAAGATATCTGAATACACAAAAAACTATAAATAAATACTTAGGGATTATTATATTCATGGCTAAAATGTATTTCAATGACAAAATTATAACTTGCTCTGAATGTGGCAAAGATGAATTTCTCTGTCGTTTGACAGAGAAAGAAGTCTTTATTTTATGTCGGAATTATAATCATCAAATGATGGCATCCGTTAGTGAATGTGTTTATAAAAACGGTGATTTTTATTCTTATGGATGAAAATTTTGAGTGGGAGAAAATGATTATCCAAATTATAGTGGAAATTAGGCTCTCAAGATTCTAATAAGTTTATATTTTGATTTTTTCTTACTGTGGTCCAATATCTTTTCTTTCCAAAATTATAAGACCCAAAATAAACAATCCGGCAGTTATTGCAACCATGACTATAATACTCACAATTGGGTTTATGTAACCTGTTTCTGGAAGCAAGAAAGTTAATCCGTTTTCAGGATCAGCAGAACCGATGAATTCAGAGATATCTGAAAACATGCTTACATAAGTGCCAAAGAACAATCCAAAGTTTTGCTGGAAGAAGGGAATAGGTTGGAAACCAAAGAAACCCAAGAATGTCGTAAAGATAAGACTTAGATTGTAACCAAGATCTATCAAATAAAGGTATCCTGTTTCATAATAACTTGGAATTGCCACTCTGAAGATGATTCCTAAGAAATAAATGAAAATAATTAGGAACATTATCACTAAGACACTTATGACCATTCTTTTGTTAATTATTGAAAGGAATCCTAGCATTAAGCCGATAACCGCAATCATCAACAATGCGTAAAGGTAAATTGGAACCAAGAATTTCATTCCAGCCATGAATACTGCAGAGGACACATCAAATAATGTGCAAGTTATGGTTAAACCAAATAACAAAGACACGAATTGTAAAATTGCCATATTCGCGAAATAACCTAAGAATTTCCCTATAAAGGGAGTTGTTCTTCTAATTGGTTTTGTAAGTAGAAAGATCATTGTTCCACCGGATTCTTCACTTGAGATAAAGTTAGAAGCTGTTAAACCACAATACAAGATCAATAAGATTCCAGCGTTCCAGAAGAAGGAATAAAATGAGAAGAACTTTAAAATAACTTCAGATTAAGGCAAAAGAGAAGATAAAAGAAAAGAAAAAAAGAAAAAAGCGGAAATTAACTTTCACTTCTTCTTACGTTTGAGGAAAATAGCAATTATAGCTGTTGAAATGAGACCACCAATTGCTGCGAAAGTTGCGAAATTTGCGGAAGCTGCTTTCATACCACCCAAAGCATAAACAGTTCTTGTTTCTATTTCAGAGGTAAATTCATCTATTGTTATTTTGCCTCTGTAAATCACTTCGTAATGATCTAAAACTCCTTCCATTGTGTACTCAAATTCAAGAGAGATAAAGTATTCATCATATGCCTGGTAGAGAGTGTGAGTACCATTAAAATAATCTGCTTGGATATAACCACCAAGATCAAATTCAAAGGTCCATTTTCTTTTAGTGTCTGTGAATTGACTTACTGCAGTACTTAGTTTATTTTTACCCATAATTTTCATTGAAAATGCTCCAAGAACATCTCCAAGAGTATAATTATAGACTATCGGTTCATATGGATCAGCAAGTGTATCTAAAAGTTCAGAACCATTACACATATTTTGGAATCCTGTGTTTAACACTACCCAATTAGGTTCGATTAAGAAACGATTATTTAAATTAATACCAGCACTAAAGTCATTGCAAACAGTAACATTGTTGACGTAATCCCAGACGTAATCCACATCGAAGAAATCATCAAAATCCATCTCATCATCTACGAGATCTTGTGCGGAATAATCCCGGTCATTGATAAAACCTCCGCCACCAGAATTTGCATAAAAGGCATCATATTCTAGATTTAGAACATCAATGGCTGTAATGTTGTATTCAGTTTCACCTAATGTGATAGTCTCCATGTTTGAGCCTAAGCCTTCTTCTTCATCAAAGGTTTTTACTAATACAGTTACGTTGGTACCCCAAACATAAATATCGCCGGCACTCCAACCTGGTGCAACAGCTCGTGCAGCTGCAATATTACTTAGTAATATGATCGCTGCGATTGTATTGATCAACATCAAAATTCTTATTTTTTTGCTCATGAGCATCACCTAAATGCTAATTAGATTAGATTGCATCCTCATATAAGAATTCCTAACATGACATATTTAAGGTAAAATAAAAGAAAAAAAAGTGGAAAAAATGAAGAATGAAGAGATTAGTTTCTTCTCTTATTCATCCATTTTACAAAGATAACCATACTTGCTACTGCAGGAATTGCGATTAGGAAACAGAATGGGGATGTTTCAGTTGCGATGTAAGCACCAAAATTGATGTAGGATTTGTAAATAAAGTTGTTCATACTGTTTTCATATGTTTCTTGTGTTTCTCCACTATCTTCAAAGTAATTGAGAACACCAGCATCTGAAAATTCTAGGATAGTTTTTTCAGTACGTACTTCATAAGCATAGTAATTGTTGTAACCAGCTGTTGAATTGAATCTTCCAGTTTTTTGAACATTGGAATAATCAAAATCGAAAGTCCATCTATGTGTTGCTGAAGTAAATTGTTGCTTTGCTTCTACCAAGGTATTTTTACCCATAATTGAAAAGGAAGTGGCATCATTAAGCACATCATTCAAAGTAATATTATAGGTAATTGGTTGATAGGGATCAGCTACAGTATCCAATATGGTGCTACCATTAAATTCATCATCTAATTGACTATTAATGGCTGTCCAATTTGGTTCAATTAAAAGCCAATATGGAAATGTGAAGCTGAATGATTCCATCACTGTAACATTGTATTCATAATCCCAAACATAGCTAACTAAGAACATATTCCCAAGAGAATACAATCCATTGAAAACTTGAACATCATAAGAACTGGTACCACCGCCACCGAACATACCTAATGTATTATAATCATAAGTTAGAGTGCTATTATCTACATCTGTTAGATTAAAGGTGAAAATGTATCCTGTTCGTGCTTCAAAAATTGACTCAACATCATCATCATAATTAATTAGATGAATTTGAATCATATTTTCAGCAGCCCAAGAAAACATGCTGCCATCCGCCCAAGGAGCTTCTGCTGCATTCGCATATGTAAAGGTATTAAATAGAAGAATTATTGAGACAAAAGATAAGACAAGAATTAGTTTGTTTTTAGTTTTCATTTGAATCACCTTTTACTCCTATTTGATTTTCGTTTAGCAATTCTAACCACAGCCACTATTAATAGAAATCCTGGAATCGCCATCCAATAAGCGAAATCGCCTGTTAAAGCTGCGAGATCACCATATGTAGTGAGGATTTCAAAGTAAATATCTCCTTGATAATTGTCAACAAGGGAAGTCATATCCATTTCCAAGAGAGATCTTTGCAAAACACCACCTTTTGAATAACTCATTTCGTAGGTGAGGATTGCTTTAGGAGAAGGATAATACTCGTCATATCCTAGAGTACCATTTAAAATGTCTTCACAAATAACATTTGACAAATCAAATACAAAACTCCATTCGGTAGTGTCTGATTTCATTCTACTTTTAGCATCAGCAAGATTATTTTTCCCCATGAAAGTATAGGAAATTGAACTGAGGAAATCGCCAAGAGTAATATTGTAAATAATAGGTTGATATGGGTCTGCAACAGTTTCAACGATTTCTGATTCATTAAATACATCAATAAATGCTGTATTGAGTTTTGCCCAATCAGGTTCTATCAGTAACCAAGTGCTTAGACTAATGCCAAAAGCGACGAATTTTGTACTATTTGTTCCATAGTCCCATTCGTAATCAACTGTTAGAAATGAATTGATATTATCTAGGTACGTGCTAATGTAATCATCTACGTAAAAATCATATCCGCTATTTGGTCCAGAACCAGAAGGATCAGTCCAGATAGCATAATACCTACCGGATAATAAATTGATTTCAGTGACATTAAAGGTTCCAACAACCTGGTTGATGGTTTCTGTCTTAACATGAACATCGTATTCAAGGTCGTATTCTGTAACAATAGTATTTATTGAGTCAGTAAAAGTAAAAATGTCTCCTGCTTGCCATTCTCTATCAGCAGCATGAGTTGTGGTAAAATTACCAACAAGAAATAGTACAAGTACTATTTTGGTCAACATAAAAATCTTAATTTTTCGGTTCATAGAAAAACACCTATTCTATCTTAACGTGAGAGAGTCATCATTTAAGAATTTCTTAAGTGGCATTTTTCAATTAGAATTTAAAAAATGATTATTATTTCCTTCCCCGAAAAAACGAATCCCTAGAAGGGAAGTAAGGGGCGCTCCCCATGGAAGGAGCGTTCTTACCTGCCTGTAAATAGGGCGAATCTCATTCTGGTTTTATTTTTATCTGCTTGGATTTTCTTTTTGTGTTCTTGCTTTTTGACCGTCAGCGTGATTCCTCCATTCTACCTTTTATTTTCTAATTCTCTCTGGGGGAGAGATTTCCTTCTTGATTTGGCCTTTAAGATGTCTGTGATCCTTCATTGTGGTTTCCTCCACGAACAGTGTGATTATATTAATCCATCCGAGTAAAACATCGCCAAGAGTATCTTGACTTTTTCACTTTCTTTCTTTCCATCTTTATCTGAGGTGATAATTTTCTTCTCTTTCAATTTTTTTCACCCAATCTTTACCACTTTGGTAGGAAGTTATTCTCATACTAGTATATAAACGTTCTCATTATCATGAGAACTTGAGTTCACTTATAAGAGATAAGAAAATTAGAACTTTAAGAATAACATTTATAAACATTGAGAAACTATTTATTATATAGATAAGAAACTAACTAATAAGTTGATTAGAATTATGTATGATTAGTAAAGCATCTCTCTAAGAGAAGGTGGAAAAAACGAATGGCAGTTGCAGGCACACAGAATGTAGTTACTTTTAAGCAGAAACCAGTAATTATAATTCGAGATAAGGAAATTCTCGATCTTTTTAAAGATGAAAACCTTGTTTATGTTTTGAAATTTCTAAAAAAAGCACCAATGACTATAGGTGATTTGGTGGATACTTTTCAAAAAATTGGTGAGGAAAAATCTGACAAATCGGTCTACAGATACCTGCACAAATTAATAAAAGCGAAACTTGTTGCGAAAGCAGGAAAACGAATCACCTCAAAAACTTCGGCAAGTTTAACATCAGAAACAATTTACACCCGTTCTGCTATAGCCTTTATAACTGTCATACCTGTAGAAGATCGTGAGACAAAAGACGAAGAAATTAATCCAGTGTGGGATGCAACAAGGCTTCTTTTGAGTGAACATTTTGGAAAGAATGCCGCAGAGAAAGCTTTCACAAAATTTGCTAATAAGTTAGATGAAGAGAAAGACCAATTAGTCATTGATTTATTTGAAAATGCTTCTGAGGAAACACTCGAGAAGGTGGCTCAATTAGACTATGCCGGAGTAAATTTTCTATTACAATTTGTTGCTTGGCTCGCTATAATTCCTCAACGAGATATTGCAAAAGATCTCAAGGAACTATTTGACAAATAAATAAACAAAAATCAAATGCTCATTCATCTATTATTCTCTATTTATATTTTAAAGATGAATTGTTTCTATTTTTAAAAACCGTTTAAATGTGGTTTCTCGCACAATAGCAATAATAAAAACCAATTTCAGATAAAGATAGCTGACAAATAACGATTTCATTTATTCCATCGCTATTTATCTACCTGTATATAGTGCGAATTTTATTCTTGCTCTTTCTTTATCTTTCTTAATTATTTGTTTGATCTTTTTGTCATGTCTCACTGTTTTCACCTCCCGATATCATCAATACTTGATTCAATCAGGATAAATACACCCCAAACGTATCTTTCGTGTAAAAAAACATTCTCAGAGAAATATATAAATATTCTCACAGATATGAGAAAAGATTTTTAAGTATTTGAGACATACACTAACATGAAATTAAGAATATCTTGTGGTATTTATGAGAAAGAAAGGTATGGTGTCGAAAAAATGCTAAAACAACAAGCAATAACCTACAAACAAAAAGCAATTCTAATACTAAATGATGAGCAGTCAATGTGTTTCAGTGATATAAATTTAGCATGGGTACTGAAGATATTAGCAAAAGGTCCACTAACAATAATTGATATTCAAGAGGGCTTCAGGAAACACGAAAATGAAAAATCCGAAAAGACATTGTATCGTTATTTGGGTAAATTACTTAACTTAGGATTGGTTGCAAAAGCCGGTAAACGTATAACATCAGTAGATGAGGGGATATTAATTACTGAGACAATATACTCTAGAGTAGCAAAAGTCTTTATTTCCAAAAAGCCAAAGAAGTTTGCAGATGGTGAAATACGACATGAATTCGAAGTAGCTAAAATGTTACTAAGCAGTATATTCGATAAGAAAATAGGATGTGGAGTTTGTTTTACTGAGATTGCTAATAGATTCGATATTGAAAAGCATTCATTATTCGTAGAGTTATTAGAACATGCTGATCCTGAAGCATTAGAGCAATTCGCAGAACTAGATTGGAAAGGAATTAATACAGTAAAAGAATTCGTAGGATGGATTGCATTATGCTTGAAATATGACGTTCAAGACGTCATAAAGGATTGTTATAATGAGACTAATATGTAACAACAAGTTTAGATCATTTAGATTAAAGCTTTATTTTTTTAATTTTTCAAGAGATTTTTACGTTGCTGTTTGAATAATTTCTTCCTTCTTTCGACCTTTCCAAAATCCTTTCTTATTTAACCATTTACCAAGGTAAACCAAACTAAGCATTATTGGTACTTCCCAGAAAAGGCCCATCGTTGTACCAAGAGCAGCTAATGCACTTATACCAAGAGCAGTTGCAATGGCTATTTCGAAATGACTTGAACTGCCAATGATTGTTGTGATAATTGCCTCGCGGTATTCAAGTCGGAATAATTTTGTAACTAAAAGATTCAATCCAACAACAATGAAGAATCCGATAAGTAGTGGAGCGGAAACTAAAAGCAATTCCAATGGGTATTCTATTAGTTTATTACCATTAATAGAAAAGAGAATGATTAATGTACTAAGAAGAGCAACAATTGAAATTTTGCTAACAACAGGACGATATTTAGTATCAAACCATTCTTGGCCTTTGGCTCTTACTAAAAGTACTTTACTTAAAAGTCCAAGAATTAATGGAGCGCCGATAAAGATGGATACTGTGATGAATAAAATTAATCTATCAATACTTAAACTTCCTATACCAGCTAATAATGAGACAATTGGAACGTAAAGAAACATAATTGATACAGTATTAATGCTCGTGTTTATCACATTTTGTTCTTGATTCCCTTTTGCTAGTGTTCCCCAAACTAAAACCATGGCAGTACATGGACTTGATCCCAACAAGATAACAGCAATAATTAAATCAGGATTTCCTGGAAGAATTAGATAAGCTAAACCAGCTGCAACTAATGGAGCTATTATCCAATTAGAAACTAATGTCAATATTATTGGTAATGGGTTTTTACCCAGTTTTTTCACTTCTTTGAATTGAAGATTCAACATAGCAGGATACATCATTAAGAATAAACATATGCCAATTGGTATATTGATTCCTATACCCCCTCTCCACGATTCCAACAAATTCCAATTGTTTAAGGTTTCACCAAATTTTGGTAAATAAACAGATAGGAGAATTCCAATACCCATACAGAGTGCAACCCATAACGCAAGGAATTTCTCAAATATTCCAAGCTTGGGTTCTTTTTCAGTAATAGTTGGTTCTTTATCTTCATCTAATTTAGTTGATGTTTCATCTTTTTCTTGGATTGCTTGAGTATTATTTGCACTATCTGCTTTCTCTGTGGACACTTTTTTTCACCAAGTCTCATGTAACAAATTTACATAAAAGTTTTCTTATAAAAAAATAAGAGCTTTTCTAATTGAAAACACTCAATCTATTCAGGAATGAGATAACAACTAGAAAATTCTGTTTTTGCGATAACTGGTTCTAATGACTATTAATACTAAAAGTGAGGTTAGAATCAAACTGAAAGCTACACCAGTCCGTAATCCTGAAGTATTTGTAGGAGTGTAACCAGGTGTTGTAGGAGTCACATTAGGATCCACCCAACCTGCTAAAGTAGCCCATAACCACCAAGCTGCGTAAGCCTTCATGTTAGCGTTTAATGGTTGACTGTGAGCAGAGGAACAATCATACCAGTCTTCGGGATGAATCCCTTGCCATTCTAAAGCCCAGTTTGCACCATCATTGTAGGGGTTACTGTCATTATTTGAATCATACTCACAATTATCTGTACAATACTTATCACCGAAATAATTGCTGTGGGGATCATAAGATTCAATGTCTGCAAAATCAAAGAGAATTTTAGAATTAGTTTGACAATAATTCCTGATTTGTTCATTACGAATGTGGAGATTACCTTCTAAACCAGAACCATCTACATGACCAGTCATATACACAAACATTACAGTGGGATAATCGTTTTCTAAATTATTCATCAATGTAAGATACGTATTAATGTCATCAACTGTAGCACCTGATACTTGTCCACACCAGGACCACATCACAACATTGACATCAGAATTAGCAGGAAGATCAAGATACGTTCGAGTATAGGTAGCCCAAGCGGTATAATTAGGATTACCTAAATCTCCGGACATAAAATAATCATCAATATCTAAAGCTCCGCCTGTTCCGCCTTCATTCCAATCATAAAGTCCTTCAGCACCACCTTTCCCTTCCTTGTAGGCTGGAAGACCACTCATACCTGAGATTATTTGGCTTCCATGAGATGTGTGCCCGTAAGCAATATGAAGTGTTTCTTTAGAGTTATTGATTGCGGAATCAGGGATCAAATCATACATCACTCGATTAATAATAGAATGATCCGCAATAATTGCCTCTGCTTCAGGATACAACAGGTAATGATCACCAATTGAAAAGGCTTCAGATAAAACTAACGGGTGAAGAAATAATACAAACCCAAGAACAATCGGAAGAAAACCAAGATATTTACTTTTCAAAATAACTCACCAATGAAAATTTAATCACTAAAGGACAAGTAGTATCTTTATTTATATTATATTCTGAATGAACAAAAAAAAAAGAAAAAAATTGTGGTTTTATTGCTGTAGAACTGCACCACAACTTCGACAATATGTCTCGTGTTTCTTAGATAATGCTCCACAAGTGTTGCAGAATATTTCATCGTCTTTCTTTTGTGGTGGAGGTGGCATAGGTTGTGAATAAGCTGGTTGTGGTCTTTGTTGTTGAGGTGGGGGATGAGTAGTAACAGAAATAGCTGGTTGTGGTCCACCATCCCATGATGAAACACTTCTCCCAAAACTATCAGGGAATGACCCAGTTAAAATCATTATAAAGTCGATTAATACCCAAATGAAACCAATTCCGCAAAACCAAGATAATAACAGTAAAAGAACACCTGAGCCTGATCTACCAACATAGAAATGATGCGCGCCGAATCCCCCAAGAAATATACAAAGGAGAAGAGTAACAGTTCTGCTGTGATGTGAAACATTACTTTGTTGTACATGAACAGTTGTAGACAATTAGTTTACCTCGAATTGATATTTTGTAAATTATAGTTGTTCTAATTTATAAAATAAACTGTTGAACAAGAACGTTCAATTTTGATTTACAAGTCAAACTAATTTAAGTTCTCAACATACTAAGACGTCCGTGAAAACTCAAACAGAATCCATTCTCAACATTATGAGAAAGTATTTATACTTATTTTGAGAATAGTAAACAACAAACACACCCCCATGTGTGTTTAAAATAAGATCAAGAAGCAAAAAAAATTGAAATTGCGAAATATGAATAAAAGAATGATTCTACCAATGCTTCTAATAATAAGCATAATTGCTATACCATACTTAGCAACACCAGTAGAAGCAAAAAATCCAGGACCATTCTTCTCAGTAAGTATATTATCGCCAAATTCTAATCCAGCAAGAAATCAATGGGCTACCTTAATGGTAGAACAATTGCCAAAGATTGGAATTGACATAGATGTATTTGACCACACAGGTTGGGCTCAAATATCCCCAAGAACATGGGGACACCCAGGACCTTATCCAGTACCTTCATACGACGAAGGAGGTTATGATTTATTCCTTATTGGAAACGGTTGGGGATTAGATTTTGATCCAACAGGTGTATTTACCTCCGATGGAATAACCCCCGCAGGTGATAACTTTTACCAATACGACAATCCCGCGTTTGATTGGGCTGTCAGTAATTATACACAATCCTTTGTTTATGCAGACAGAATCCAATACGCTGAAGAAATCCAAAATTGGCTTTATGAGGATCAACCAAGTATTGCTATTATTTACAAGATTTCTCTTTATGCTCATGCTCCAGGTTTGACTGGTTGGGAACCATTATTATGGGCTTCCTCACAGCAACCTATGGAAGATTGGGCTATCTCCGGTGAAACCGAATTACACTTTGCTGTTCCAGCTGATTTTGAAGACTTCCATGTTAGGTCCCAAGAATCTACTTATGATGCTCAGTGGTTACATCAGATTTACAATGGTTTAGTTGAACGAGATCCAGCAGATTATACCTACTCTGGTCGTGCACTTTAATCCTATAGCAGTACCGATGGAATTACCTATACTTGTCAGCTTAAACCAGACCTTAATTGGGCTGATGGAGTTCCAGTGACTGTCGAAGATGTTATTTATAATTATCAATTAGCTGTAACTGCTAGCCTTGGCCACACTACTTATTCTTACAATACACTTTATTGGGATAACAACTCAGTGGTAAAAATCGATGATGATGACTTTACAGTTGAATTCTTACAACCTTATGTGTTCCAAGAAGGTAACTTAGCTAATCCATTGTTACCAAAACATATCTGGGAATCAGTTGCTCCCGCAGATCAAGCTGAACAAGCTGTCACATGGGCTCGCGAAGATCCAGAGAAGCTCTTTGGCTTTGGACCATACAAGTTTGGCAGTTGGGATGATACCAACGGTGTTATTCGATTAGATAAGAATGACGATTTCGTTACTTATTGGGGTTCTGAACCAGAATTCGATGAAATTTACTTTGAATTCTACTCAAACAAAGAAGGCGCTATTTCAGCTCTCGCTGGTGGTGACATTGACTTCGTTGATGCAGAATTCTACGTAGATTAGGTGATATTCAAGGACTTGCAGGTGTTGATTATACAACAGTTGATGACCCCGGTAACCAAGAATTAGCAGTAAACCAACAGCACCCATACCTCGGTACAGGTGAACTTTGTCCAATAAATGATCCAGAATCAGGTAAGCACATACGCAAAGCCATTAGCCACATGGTCCCACGACAAGTCATTGTTGATGAGATTCTAGATGGTTTAGGTTATCCTGGTGTTACTCATTGGCCAAAAGTCTCCCTTGGTTTTGATGAAACTTTAGTTCCTTATGAGTACAGCCTTGAGCTTGCTTTAGAAGAAATGACTTTAGCAGGGTTTGATGTTACCATTACAACTGCTGTCAGTGGTGTCGGTTTAATAGTCTTCATGAGTATTATTGCCTTAGCAGGCGCAAGTCAAGTTTTCTTCTTAAAGAAGAGAAAGTGATCATTCGTACCTTCCACTTTGAAGTATAGGAGTTTCCGAGCTCCTATCTTCTTTATTTTTCTATTTTACTTATTTTCTCAAAAGATATTTCAGTAAGTTAATACTTCTTTTTCTTGGTTAATAATATGAGACAACTCGCTGAAAACGTTTTTAGTATTACCGGGAAAGGACTCTTTTCTGTTCCTGTTTTTGTGATAGAAAAACAAAATGGATTGTTAACTCTCATTGATACTGGCTTGGAGAAAGACACTAAGATTATAATTAAAAAAATACGTAAAAAGTGGGGTTCTCTCGAGAAGATCGAACGCATTGTTTTCACCCATAGACATCATGATCATACTGCAGGCCTCGCAATGTTTATGGATGAAATGACTACAATTAGTGCTCCTGAACCCCCAAAAGAACGAGTTGAACTTGTCTGTCATGAAGATGAAGCTCCACATTTTGCTAATACTCTTCGAGGTCAGATAATCAATCCGAATCGTACAGTAAAACATAACGAAATTATTGATGAAGAATTAAAGCTCAAAGCAATCCATGTTCCTGGGCATTCTTGGGGACATATTTGTTTATTACTTGAGAAAGAGAAACTGTTGTTCTTAGGTGATACGATTATGTTTATGCCTTTTGGATTGAGAGAAGTGTTTGAGAGATTTCATGATGATTATAAACAGTATAAGAAAACTTTGAAAATCATTCTAGATTACGACTGGAATTTTGGAATTCCTTCACATATGACCGCGAAAAAAATCCCAAGAAAGAAAATTGAGAAATTCATACATAAAATCAAAGAATAAAATAGCTTAATACTCTTGAAATGACCATTATTTCTAGAGTTTTCCAACTCTAAGCTTTTTTCCTAATTAAATAATAATTTATAGCTGGTTTAATTGTAACAATACTATAGAAATTAAGAAGGTTAATTTGTTGAAATCAAAATACGAAAAAATAGAGAAATTAGTGATTGAAGTAACCACTTGTAAAGAACGAAGAAGTGATACTGACAATGCTGTTGAATTATATGTGGGTGGAAGTAAGTGGCAACTTGATATTGCCAAGCACGATGAATTTGAAAAAGGCAAAACAGATGTTTTTGAACTTGATGTTCCCGATGGACTGAATTCTTCTGACTTTAGGTATTTATGTTTAAGAAAGAAGACTTTTAGTAAAGACGATGATTGGTGCATAGAGAAAATAAAACTCATAGTAAATGACAAAGTTGTTTATGAACAGGATTCACTTAACGCTTGGTTGAAGGAAGACAAAACAAGCTGGTGTGCCCCAGGATTCTCATATGGACAAGCTGGAGGATAACTTCCAGTTCCATTTTTCTTTTAACAATTTTTTTAAAGTGTAGGCTAATCTTGGTCATATGACCAAATCAATTCATGAGATTTTTGAACAAATAAAAGAAGACTCTGAGAAAGATCCAAACATCTTAGGATTAATTCTTGGGGGATCTCGAGGGAAGGGATTTTCCAAAGTATATTCCGATTATGATTTCTTAGTAGTTGTGAAAGAAGACGTGAAACAAGAATATAGAGAAAAGTTCGAGAAATATGATGGAATCAAAGGAATTGATTGTGGAGTAAAAACCATAAGTGAATTTGAAGCTTATGCTGAAATTGGATCGGAGTTTGAGTGGGATAGATATAACTTCGCTCATGTTCAAGCATTAATAGATGAAACAAATGGTGAACTACAAAAAATTATAGATGAGAAAGGAAGGATTCCGGAAAAAATTTGGAAAGAATACACTGCAGGATACTTAGATGGATATATTAATTCCGTTTATCGATCATTGAAGTGTTTACGAGATAATTATTTAGTTGGATACCGTTTAGAAGCTGCAAGCTCTATTGGCTTATTTTTAACCTGTGCATTTGCATTTCATAATAGGAGATTGAATCCTTATTACAAGTATTTAGAAATCGAATTAGAAAATTTTCCACTAGATAAATTCCCTTGGTCCTCAAAGGAAATAATAGAAATGCTGTTAGAAATACTCGAGACTGGGGATTACAAGATTCAGCAAATCCTCTTGAAGGAAATGGAAAAGCTCGCAAGAAAAGATGGTTTAGGTCACGTGTTCGATAGCTGGGACGGAGATGAGAAATGGACTATGAGCTTCAAACCAGAGAAAGAATGAGAAAAAGCAATAGTGCAAATTATTCAAATAACTATTCATCCTATCTTGATTCAGTGTAGGTTGTTGGTTTGACAGAAGTAATTACAATAAGGGGATCAACGAATAGTTACTTGCTCAAAACCAATAATGGTTACTTATTAATCGATTTGTCTATGCCCCATGACTTCAGAAGATTTCTTCGAAAAATAAAGAAACTCAAAATTGATATTTCTGAAATCAAATACTTGTTGTTAACCCATTCGCATGCAGATCATTCAGGATATACTGAACAATTCCTACAAGCAAGTAAGGCGAAACTCATTGTACATGAAAATGCTCTCCCTCATTTATTCGATGGCACTATGGAATCGGATTCCAGGCCGGTAAATTTCTATTACAAAATTATGTACAAATTAGCTGTTGTAGCTCTTAAGCATGGTTTTCAAAGATTAACAATAGATGAGAAGAGAATTATCCCCATAACAAGAGATAATGATAAATTATTCAAAAAGTTGGCAATAGATGGAAAAATCATAACAACTTTTGGTCATACAAATGATAGTATTACTGTAGTTCTAAATGATGGACGGGGGATTGTAGGAGATACTTGTTCGAATAGAAGTACCTTTTATTTTGGAAAAGGAAAAAGACCAGCATTCATCATTGAAGAAGAATTGCTCATGAAAAGCTGGAGAAAAATAATCAGCCATGGCATCAAGATTATTTATCCAGCACACGGGAAAATCTTTCCAATAGAGGATCTTGAGCTTGAATAAAGAGAAACGGATATGTGTTTATTGACGGAAATAATTGTCTTAAAAGGAATGATGCGGAACTATCTATTGAAACTCAAAGATGGGTTCTTGTTAATTGATACTTCATGGCCTAAACGTTACAAGCGATTTTTAAGAAAGATCAAGAAATATAATCTGAAAGTCACAGACATAAATTATCTTTTAATCACTCATTCGCACACAGATCATTCAGGGTTTGCTAATGTCTTATTACAAGATAGTGGTGCAAAGCTCATAGCACATGAAAATACTGTACCTCTACTAAGAAATGGCGTTATGGAATCTGAAGCAGAACCAACAAATCGTTTTATGCGTTTTGTATTTAGGCTAGTGCATAAAGTTGTAGCATCAACTTATCCAAAAATAACAATTGATGAAAAGAAAATAATTGTAATTAAGAAAGACAAGGATATCCCAATCCCGAAGGAAATTGGATTAATAGGGAAAATAATTACTACATCAGGTCATACAAATGATAGCATTTCACTAATACTTGATGATGGAAAGGGATTTGTTGGAGATCTTTGTACAAATAATATCTGGCTTTTTATTGGATTGGGTCGGAAGCCACCTTTGAATATTGGAAAAGAAGAAGTGCTGAAAAGTTGGGAAAAGCTAGTAAACAATGGAGTCAAAGAAATTTATCCTGCTCATGGAAAACCATTTCATATTGAGAAATTAGAAATTTAGTTTTCGAAATAATATAAATGTGTTAATTTCAAGACTAATCTATACTTTCTTTTTAATTTCATAATTCTAAAGGAATCACATGTGATGAAAATGAACACAAAAACAACAAAGGTCAATGGACTTAACATAAGATACCTTGACATACCAAACGAAGGAAAAGAAACAATTGTACTTTTACCTTACGGTGGTGGCATGATAGGCATGTGGAATGGAGTTATTCCTCATTTAAAAAATGATTTTCGAATACTGACATTGGACATGAGATGCCATGGTTTCTCTGATAAACCTGAAGAATGTCATATTGATGATATGGCAAGTGATGTTGCAGCTTTAATGGATCAATTAGGAATTGAAAAGGCATACATCATAGGTAGCTCTTTGGGAGCAGATACAGCAATTAGTTTAGCAGTAAAACATGCAGAAAAAGTGATTGCTATGGTACTTGATGGTGGAATTTACGACCTCGTAGGACCAGATAGTAAAGATCAAATCATAACAGAGGATGACATAGAAAAGAAAAGGAATGAATTAAAAGAAATAATATTAAAGAAACCTGTAAAATTGTATGACTCAAGAGAGGAATGCTTACAAGCAATCAAAGATGGTTGGAAGGAAGAAGGATGCACTTGGACAGATGTTCTTCGACTTCAAGCTGAAGATGAAATCTTTGAAACCAAAGATGGAAAATTTAGAACTCCACAAGAAGGAAAAGATTCTTGGAATTTTATTTGGTCATTATACGAGGTAAGATTTCAGGATTACTTTGATAAGATAACTTGTCCAGTTCTTTGGCTTCCAGATGAAGCGGAAGCTCCTAATGAAATTGTTCAAAGGAACCTTAAGAACTATGCAAAGAATCTGATTTATCATAAAATTGTAACAATCAAAGGATCCGTGCATGCATATACTCCCTTACTTGAACCTGAAGCATTCAGTAAAGAAACACTAACCTTCATTGAAGAAGTTAAAGGATTATAATACTAAAACGAGTAGAACAAAGTACATAAAAAAAAGCAAGAATGAATTTTCAAAAGAGGATTATTATTAGTCAAGGATAATCTGATTATCGTCCAACTAACATTTGATATTTCATTCTTGCTTTATTCTGATATTTTTTTAATTGATCTTTGATTTTGTAATTCTTGTTTATCATTTTATTTGTCTCCAGTTTTTATCTGAAATATCCAACGAGTAAAGCTAATTTTCGCTTTTGTTTTTCTACATCTTCATTAAAGATTTTTTTTCCGTATTTTTCGACGATTTTTTTGTTCATTTTTTTGACACCATTCTCATTGTTTGAGAATATTATTCTCACGCTTATATATAAAGGTTTCTCACAAGATGAGAAAGGTATATCAACTAATAAGAATCTATTATTACTTAGTAAGAATAATATTTAAATATATGAGAATGTAATATATTATCATGAGAAGATAATATAAGAATATGAGAAATGTAGGTGGTAAAAATGAGTCAAGATGTAGTAACATACAAACAAGAAATAGTAAAGACACTAAATGAAGAACAAGTAACTCTTATGTATAGTGATGAAAACTTAAGTTATATTGTAAAATTCTTAAGAGCAGGTCCACGAACAATAAAGGAACTGGAAAAGGATTTTACAAAGAAAGGAATAACGAAATCGGATAAATCAATCTATCGTTACTTAAAAAACCTAATAGAAGTAGGTTTGGTAGCAAAAGCAGGGAAGAGGATCACTTCAAAAGGTGCAGGGGAACTTCAGAGTGAAACAATTTACATTCGAACTGCAAAGATTTTTCTAACAGCAAACCTGAAGAAAAAATTAGGTTCTTTAGAAGAAAAGGATGTAGGATTGTTCCATGATACAATTTATTCTTTACTCGCTGGCAAATTCAAAGACAAAATAAAAGCAGACAAAGGTGTTGAAAAATTGATCAATACTCTTGAAACCAAAAAGCAAGATCTTGTAAAAGAGATTTTTGGATCTGCTAATGAAGAATCTATGGAAAAAATCTCAAATTTAGATTGGGGTTTAATCGAGTATCTAATTGAATATATCGGTTGGCTAGCTCTAAGCCTTGAATATGATATTGTGAAAGAAATCGAAGATTGTTGTTGCTAATTTAAAGAGAGCCTCTTGAAATTTAAAAAAATAAATAGAAAGAGAAAGAGTTAACCTACAATAGGTTTAACTTCTTTTTCTTTTAATGTAATTTTTTCTAGTTCCGCTTACTCAATAACATCCATTGAATTATATCGCTTCTTGAATAATTCTTTCAGTAATTCGTGACAAAAAATCCAGATTAAGGTCACTAATCATTCGTAATACTTTTCTTTCTGCTACTTTGTAGAGCCGTTTGTTACCCATTTTTCGACCATGAATTAACCCACTTTCTCTCAAGATTTTCAAATGCCTAGAAATCAATGGTTGAACTATATCTAATTGTTCAACAATTTCACAAACACATTTCTCGTTTTCTCCAAGAAATAACAATATTTCAAGTCTTAATGGGTCTGCGAGAGCTTTGAATACTTTAGCCCTGTATTGATTTTGGTTTGTCATTTGCTTATCACGTGAGTTTGAATCTCTATAACAATATTTAAATATTGTTATAAAGCTTCACCCTACAGTAGAATATCATTATTGAATTAAATTTGTGATACCAATGTCAGAAGAAAAAAACATCGGTTTTATTATGTGTGTTTGCACTGGAAAATGTCCTGGTTTCGAGAAAATGGATATGTGGGATTTTGTAAACCGTGTTCGAATTGAATTACCAGTGGAATATGCATTTATTCATCCTCAGTTATGCGAAGAAGATGGCGATCGATTTTTAGATGATTACTTAAGAGAAGGTCGAAAGTATATGGTTGCAGGTTGTGCTCCCACAATGCAATACAAGCTTTTCAGAGATGCTTTCACCAAAGTTGGTCTAAAAGTAAGGGAGGATCTAATTCCACTAGATATTCGAGATATGACTACCGAAGAAGCATTTGACTTAGTTGAGAAGCGATTAAATGAATTAAATGTGTGAAGAAACATGGCTGAAAAATATGACGCAGAAACTGCTACATTCATGGGAGTAGCAAGAAAAGAGATTCCTTGGTGGCCCACAATAGATTATGAAAAATGTAATTACTGCATGGATTGTGACAAGTTTTGTCCTCACAAAGTGTTCGAAAAAAAAGAAAACGAACAAAAGAAGCTAGTTGTAAAAAATCCATATAATTGTGTTGTTTTTTGTCGCGCTTGTATGAAGTTATGTGGACCTGATGCATTAATCTTTCAAGATAAAAAAGAAGTCACTGCATTAATTAAAGAAATAAGAAAAAAGAACCAATAGGTGAAGAGATTGACAAAACAAGTAGCAATACTCGCTTGTAGTGGTTATCGGAAAATACAAGGCTTAATTGTACAAGAAATAGCACTACGATTACAAGAGCTTGATCCATCAATTAAACAAATCTGCCCTCCTCTTTTCTGTGTAGAGCCAGAAAAATACCAAGATGTCATATCGAAATCAGAGATTATAATTATTGATGGTTGTGCTTCTCGATGTGCAACTAAAATGCTAGAAGAACAATCGCTTAAAAAAATCAAGAAGATTTTCTTACCAGATCTAAGTAAAACCTTAGGTATAAAAATTCAGAAAGGTCCAAGATTAAATGAAGATGGATTAAAACTTGCAGATAAAGTAGCGAAGAAGATAATAAAGGATATAGAATCTGAACGAGAGAAAATTAAGAAACCTATTGTGCGAAAGGAATTTGATAAAATCGATTATTTCGAAGTGACTTATGACAAATTCCAATTCCGAGTTCCCAAAAAAGGGTATCATTTCATTGAAAATGATTCATGGGTGAAAAGAGATGGGAATAAAGCACTCATAGGCATTACTGATTATCTGCAAACAAAAGCTGGTGATGTCTTATTCTTAGAACTTCCTGAAATTGGCACGGAATTTGATCAATTCGATGAAGTAGTGGATTTCGAGTCTGTGAAAGCAGTTTTACAATTAATAGGACCTGTTTCTGGAAAAGTTATAGCTGTAAATGAAGAATTACTTGAATCTGCGGAATTATTAAACAATGATCCGTATGAACACGGTTGGGTTGTTGAATTAGAACTCTTGGATTTCGAAGAAGAGGAAGAGCTCCTAATGATTGGTGAAAAGTATTTCGAGTATATGAAGAAGAAAATTGAAAGCGAATTATAATTGGTGATTAAATGAGTAAAAAAGTGTATGTTATTCCTTGCAGTGGTATTGGAAAAGTTTATGGAAGCATTTGTAGACGGGCAGCATATATTGTAACTGAGGACCTTAAACCGGATAAATCTGCAATCGAATGTTTACCATTAATTGTAGTTGGAAAAAAAGAAGTCGTTGATGAACTGAAAAGTAACAAAGTTATAACACTTGATGGTTGTCCAGCATTGTGTGCATTTCATGATGTTTCACAAATAATAGGACCTCCAGATGCAAACTTCCTTTCAACATCAGTAGTGAAAGACAATCTTGATATGAAACCAGAGAAAACAATTTATCCAATGGGAGAGAATGCTATGAAATTATCCAAGATTTTTGCAGAAGAAATCGCTCAGAAAGTAGAGGAATTATATGAGGAGTAAATTAAAATGATTGTACCGAAACCCAAAGTTGGAATAATCGCCTGTAGTGGGGAAAACCTCGTTGAGGGAACAATTACTCGAGTTGCAACTAGAATTGTAGTAGAAAAACTGCGACCTAATTATACAACTATTTTGTGTCAACCATTATTTATGGCTGGTGACATAACAAAGGGCGGAGGTTCTGAAAGAGAGTTTGCTAGGAAACACAAAACAATTACCGTTGAGGGTTGCAATGAGAAATGTGCTAAACTTGCAGTTGAAAAGTATAGTGCTCCTGCTGCTGCAACCATATTCGTCAGTGATATAATGAAAGAACATCCTGAATTAAAACCAAATAAACCATCAGATATTGGTGAGGATGGACTTAAACTAGCTGAACTGCTTGCAGAAGAGATCGCAAAGAAAGTTGATGAATTATATTTCTCATAATAATAATGAATCCAGTTAGTTATCACCTAACATTTTATACTTTCCGTAATCTCACAAGGGCAATTATTGACACAACTAAATAAGTACCTGAAATGGGTAAGAATAATTCTAACCACATCATCCCTGTTGGTGTAGTGATCGCATCAAAAACATACTCATGAATTAACTCAAGATAGGGGATTTGATCGGAATCATAGATTGTTCCCGTAAAAACAACAATTATATCATTTTCCAGAAAAACAAAAACAGATTGTCCGTATCTTCCTTGTGCGGAGTAACCATTTCGATAGGGATGGGTCCACCACTGTTTGGCATAACCCCAATTACTGTTAAAGTACCATTGTGTTTGGGTAACTGCATCAACCCAATTATCAGGTAAAAGTTCTACCCCATCCCACGAACCATTGTTCAAGTACAAATAACCTAATTTTGCCATATCTCCAGGAGTTAAATATAAACCATGACCACCAAATTCTATACCTTGTTTATCTTCTTGCCAGTAATAATGTGTAATTCCTAAATGATTGAACAAATATTGTTCTGCAAAATCAGAAGTATTCATACCAGTTGCTTCTTGTATTATTGCTGAGATAAGATGACTTCCACCTGTGTCATAATTGTAAATTGCTCCAGGATCAGTAGCCATGGGTAAGTCGAGTATATATTGAACTTGATCATCAGCACTCATCCAACCAGGCCAAATTGCATCATCCCCAGGATAAGCCAACCCCGTAGACATCATTAAGAGATGTTCAATAGTCATTGCTTCTTTTCTGCTATCTACATTAGCAATCACTCGGTCACTAAAATAATCAAGCACGAATTCATTTACACTTGGGATAAACCCTTCTTTAATAGCTATCCCCATAAGAGTGCAAATAAAACTCTTAGTAACAGACCACAATGGATGAATATCGTCTGCATCATAATAAATAGAATACCATTCTTTTATCAAGTAACCATTTCGAATAACAATGAATTGATCCAAGTGTGATAATTGATGATCATTATTCCAATTATCCATATAATCATCAAACTTATTCATTTGCCTTCCATTCATTTGTTGATTAAACGGACTGGTTTCTTGCCATTCCGAAGTAGGCCAAGAAGCAATTCCAGAAACATGTTGATTGCTTGTAAAAAATAAAATAGTTATAATAGAAATTAAACTGATACTTAATACTCTGTTTTTAACACTAACCATCCTTCTTCACACAGAAAATATGACTCATTTGAATTAATTTACTTCTACTGGTAAAATAATTCGGAATATTGTACCAATTTTTTCTGATGACTCGAAATTAACTTGACCATTCAAATGCTCTTCTACAAGTATCCGAACACTGTATGTTCCTAAACCTCGACCAAGACCTTTAGTTGAGAAGAACCGTTGGAATACTTGACTTTTAACTTCCTCTGATAATACAGCTTTATTCTGTACCCAGAATTCTATGTCATTTTTAAATTGCTTACAACCAATAATTACTTCTTCATCACTAGTACTGGCTTCTAAAGCATTTTTTAGAAGATTAATTAATGAGCGTCGCAATAATCGTTCATCAGTTTTCAATTTAAGCGAGACACTATCTTTTGCAATTGCTATTCTTTTACCCTTAGCAGTTTTATCAGTTGATAGGGTGTGAATTATCATCTGAATTAACTCTAGGGAATCAACTTCACTGAATTCAGTAACTAATTCCTTCTTATCTAATTTTAATAAATCTCTTTGCGCTTGGATATCATCAAGTAGTTTATTTATTTCAATTTTAATCCTGTTAAAATACTCATCTTGAATTTCATTTAAACCATCTCTCGGGAAGAACTCAATTCTACCGGATAACGACCAAGTTGTATTAATCATATCATGCATAAAAGTTCGCTCAAGATATTCCTTTCTTTTAATAGTGCTAATATCCATCATGATTACAACAGTGAATTGATCTTTATCTATGAGTAGAGGTTTTGATATGACATGTAAATCTAAAGGAACAATTTTGTTTTGCTGCCTAGTAGTTAGTCGAGCTTCATTCTCTTGTTCTTTACCTGTTTTTTGACTTTCCAAAATAGTCAAGACAACTCCACAATAGCGACAGTTCCTCGATGTTCCACAACCACCTTCAAGAATAGCTGAATTTACACAATTCAATAGCTCTCCAGGTCTTTGACCAAGAGCATCCTCAAATTCGTCGATTCCTAATATTTTTACAAAAGTATCATTTGCGAAAACAACTTGTCTTTGTTTATTAAGAACAACAACAATAATTGGGAATGAATTTAGAATTTCTTTTGTATGTTCTAATGAGAGAACTTTTT
Source organism: Candidatus Heimdallarchaeota archaeon (assembly GCA_019894765.1). Next base: position 1,638 of record JAGXNT010000061.1, on the reverse strand, counting down.
CATATTGCTCTTTTATTTCGCCTTTTTCCAATCTTTCCGGAGAGGCAAAATGTGTTTCAGCTTTGGGCATAATAACACTTCAACAAATTCTAATAAATCGCTTTTACTAATCATTGAATTTTGTCTGTTAATTAAGTGCTGTTGTTTAAAAAATAATCCTAGAAATTATTAATTTATTCCCATTTTTCATCGTTTTACTCCTGATTTCTTTCTATATTAAAAAAAGATGAAAATTAATAAAGCATTATTCTCTAGTAATTACAGTTTAATTAAACTTGGAGTGTTTTTATTGTCTGAAGAAGATTTTGAAGTTCCTTGGTATGAAAGCCCTGCTCTCAATGATGTAGTCGGTTTAATGGGAGCTCGAGCAATGCAAGGTATCATGAATACCTTTAGTGGGAATCGTATTTTTGGTGGAAAAACTGGTGTTACAACAGTATCTATTGAGTTAGGTAAAAGATTGGATGAAGGAGAAAAGCGATTATTAATCATTGCAGATTCTTTCACGAAAAGATTTTACGAAGACATAGCTCCCGAATTTGAAAAAAATGGATTTGAAATCAAAGTCTGGAGTGGTGTTGAACCAGAAGTTCCAATGGATATTCTCGATGAAGGAGTACAGATTTGCAATGCTTTTAAACCAACGGTCTTCCTTGCTGTTGGTGGTGGGTCAGTTTTGGATGCAGCGAAAGCTCTTTGGATTGTGTATGAACGACCTGGAATTAATCTTATGCAAATCGATATTCTTGATAATGCAGTCGGATTACGAAGAAAAGTTAAAGCTTTAGTTGCCATTCCAACAACAATTGGAACAGGAAGTGAAGTAACAACCGCATCGATAATAACTGATACTAAAAGAGATCCTCCGAAAAAAATCAGTTTATCTGTGGATGAAACCTTACCGGATTATGTTATTTTAGATACTAAATTTGTAAAAACATTGCCACCTTTCCTCATTATGGCAACAGGATTAGATGCTCTAGCTCATAGTTTAGGAGCTATAACCTCTAATTGGGGTTCACCGTTATCAGATGCAATAAATATGGTGGCAATTGAAGAAGTACTTCGGTATCTACCACGCTTAGTAAAGTATGGAACGAAAGATGAAGAAGCTTTGGAGCATATGCAATGGGCTGCAACATTGGCTGGTATGGGATTCAATAATGCAATGCCTGGAATAGAACATGCACTTGGTCATTCCTTCGGAGCGGTAATGCATGTCCATCATGGATTATCTGTAGGTATGTTCTCAGCTCAATCTGTTGCTTGGCAGGCTAAGGTAACAGAGAAATGGATCAAATTGTGTCCATTATTTGGAGTTGAAAAAGAGAAATATTCAACAAGACAAGATTTGCTGGAAGCTCTCGTCAAAGCAATACAAGAGTTCCAACGATCCATGGGAGGAGTTGCTTCAGTGAAAGAAATAGTTAATCCAAAAATTACCAAAGCAGATTATCAGAGCAAACTGGATGTTCTAGCAAGATATTCAAAGGAGGATGTTTGTACATTAACATCCTACAGACCTGTAGGAGAAAAAAACTACAGACGAATGTTTGAAGCTGCTTGGGATGGGGAGAAACTAGTATACTAGGAGTGGAAAAAAATGACTGAAACAATGACAGGATACAATGGAAAAAT
>JAGXNT010000060.1 GCA_019894765.1 Candidatus Heimdallarchaeota archaeon | reverse complement strand
CAAGTAAGGACTCGAAGTGAAATTGAGAAAATGGTTTTAGAAGATGCATTGGTTGCTTCTGAGAAACTTACAAGTATAGTTTTGGAATCAGTAGAAGATCAAGCTATAATAAAAGAAATGGGAATTGATATTCTTTCAATAACATTTCTTGCAATTACTCCTACACCAGAGATTGCTCGTGCATTAGAAGCTGAATCTCGAGAAAACTTGCAAATGAAAGCAGACAAAGCTATCTATGAAAGAAGGGCTGCTGCAGTTGAACAAGAATTCAAGATAAAGGAAAATGAGTTGAATTCACAAATTGCTTTGGAAAAGAAAAGAACTGATTGCTCTTGAAGGAGCAAATATCATCAAAGAAGCAGAGTTTCACGCACAAGCAAAAGAAACTGAGCTTGCTGCTTACAAGAAAATAGCTCCAAATGTACTACTCGCGCTAGCACTAAAGGAACTTGGTGAAAACGCAGACAAAATAGATACTCTAACTATAACACCTGACATCCTTGCCTCAATCTTAAAGGAATCCAAAAAATAACAAGGTAATGTAGATGGTCAAGATTGACAAGATAGTTATTGTAACCAAGAAAACCTGGTTAGAAGAACTAATAGAGCGATTCAATACGAAATCCCAAGCAAAATTCTACATAGAGCACATGGGCGGTTCATTCGAAGATTATGAAGCTGCCCATAAGCAATATTATGAATCACTGGACAAACTGAAGAAATCAATGCCTCTAGATACAAAATATCAATTAATAGAAAAATCGTTTCTCCCAAACTTCCTTTTTGGACCAAATAATCTGGTTGTTTGCATTGGTCAAGATGGACTTGTGATTAATACTGCAAAGTATCTCGAGAAGCAGTTAATTGTGGCAGTGAATCCTGATCCTCAAAGGTTCGATGGCATAATGATACCATTTTCTGTAGAACAATTTCCGAAAGCATTGAAGAAGGTAGTAGATGGTGATCACAACGTAATAAACGTGACAATGGCTGTAGCGAAATTGAACAATAATCAGCAATTATATGGTGTCAATGATTTATTCATTGGTCACAAATCACATGGCTCAGCAAGATACTCCTTAACATACAAAGATAGAACAGAACCTCATAGTTCAAGTGGAATAATTGTTTCAACTGGTGCAGGTTCAACCGCCTGGTTTAAATCTGTAATTACAGGTGCTATAGGTTTATTGAATCAATACAGAAGAAACGATGTCTGGTTAGAAAATGCGACTGAAGATGAATATCGTTTTCCATGGGATGCAAGTTATCTCTCCTTTGTTGTAAGAGAACCATTTATCAGCAAAATCTCCGAAGCAACAATGATTTATGATACAATTTACTCTGGTGATGAGCTTATCATCGAATCAAATATGCCTGAAAATGGTGTTATATTTAGTGATGGTATTCAGAAGGATTTCCTTGAGTTTAATTCTGGTAGTATTGCGAAAATTGGAGTAGCTGATAAAAAAGCGAATTTAGTTGTTAGATGGTAAGAAAGTCAGAAACTTCAGTTGCATAAAATACCTCAGAAGTCTTCTGAAAAACTTATTTATGTAAGAGAATAGAGTATAATATAGGTGTCTTTCTTTTGAGGGGATTAAGGAGTAAAATTTTACCATGTATTCTAGTTGTACTTGTTTTATGCACAAATATTGTGAGTATACAACCAAAAAAAACTGAAGCAACTACTTACTATTTTACACTAGATGGATTGATTAGTGGAGGAGGAACAAGAGTAGATGCTTTCTATTTAATGCGAGAGCAATTAGCACGAGTAGGTATTTTGATGAGCATCAGAAATGTGGATTGGCATGAATATGTGGGAGAACTCATAGCTTTCAGAAATTTCGACATAACCTATTTAGGCTTAAGTGGTGGTGGTGTTAGCCCTGATTTTACCGGTGTCTATAATGAAAATGGTAGTTTGAACATGTTTGGCTATGATACTTCAATGGATTGGGATGAGGAGCTCGGAACAGGGAAAAATGAATGGTACCTAAGAGAAGGAACGAAAATTATGCCCCCACAATCAGAAGAAAGGATACTGCACTATTGGGAATGGCAAGATTACCTTATGGATAAGATTTGTCCAATATTACCAACTTTTTCACCCAGAGGTTATAACGCTTATTGGGCAAATCTAAACGGATATAATATGACAGATGGCATTCTTCAATCATGGGGCAAAATGAGTTGGACAGGATTACATGAAGGACAAGAAAGTGTGGATGAATTAGTAATTACAGACGCCACTTGGTCAGATCTCAACCCTCTATTCCAAGATGATTCTTCTTCAAGGTTTATCAGTAGTGCTTGTTTGGATCCTCTCATTTGGTATGATGAAGATCTATCTGTTCATCCTCATTTAGCTGAAAGTGTAACTCATATTAATGAAACCCATGTACGAATAAAAATAAGAGAAGGTATTAAGTGGGCATCAGATCCTGAAGGGAATTTTACAAATGAATATCTTGATGTAGATGATGTGTATTTCACATTTTATTGTTGGAGTAATGATTTTTCACCTATCTTTAATTGGCTTGTTGATATGAAAAAAATTGACAAATACACATTAGATATTTTTATTGATGATGATTCGCATTTAGAAGGAAATCAACCAAGTGAGGGCTATTTATACGATATTAGTAAAAAAATTTTACCGGAACACTACCTAAATCAAACCCAACTTGGAGACAATATAACACCTGATATTACTCATCCTTCTTGGAATATTTTTACCACTAACTGCTTTGGCACAGGATTATTTGAGATAAGTGATTTTAAAGAAGGAATAGAGACAACTCTAACTTTAAGACCGGATTGTTGGCGATTAAATACAACACTAACAAGCGATCCAGAATTAGATTGGACAAACAGATTCGGAGCTTTTTCAAGTGGATTAAATCAATTAAGAATAAGGATTATACCAGATTTAATAAAGTCACTACAGGAATTTGAAGCTGGAAAATCAGATATTGAAGCTGTTACTTGGAACAGAGAAAAGAAAACTGAATTTGAGCAAGATTCTAGATTTAGAATACAAAGCTATGTTGGCTATGTCTTTTCTTTTGTAGCATTTAACATGCGGGAGAACAGAAATCTAATTGGTAGTAGAGATCCTTGTCCAAATGATCCATCGATGACCATTGGTTTAGCTATTAGAAAAGCAATTAATCATGCAATAAATAGAGTTGAAATAAATAAAATTCTGCATTACGGAGAATATGAAATATACAATTCACCTTTGTATCCAAAGATGGGAATTTGGATTAATCCAGATATAATAAAATATGATTTTGATTTATGTAAAGCAAAAGATTACCTGTATAAAGCTGGATTTGGTGATATTGGTTGTAAACCGACTGTTCAAATAAACAACGGAATCTATTCATTAGCAACAACATCATTACTAGCTGTGCTATTCTTTTTCTATCGTAAAAAAACAAAAAAATAAGATAAAAAGGTGAATTCACTTTTCACCTTTACTTTTTCCAATATCTTAAAACATCAACAATTAAACGAACTGCTACACCTTTGCTACCTTTAGGATTATAGTCTTTATCGCTTTCTTGTCCAGAGGACCCAGCGATATCCATGTGTATCCAAGGAACTTCTTCAACAAATTTACTAAGGAATCTAGCAGCTGTAATTGCTCCACCAGGTCGACCACCAGTATGTTGGAAATCAGCAACATCGCTCTTTAGTTGTTGATCGTAGACTTTCCAGAGAGGCATACGCCAGACTCGTTCTCCACTGGTTTCAGATGCTTTCTCAAGTATATCAGCTAAATCATCGTCATTAGCAAAATAACCAATAGCATGGTTTCCTAATGCAACCGCCATAGAACCAGTAAGGGTAGCAAAATCAAACATTGCTTTTGGTTTGTAGTTACGAGCTGCATAGGTTAAAGCATCATTAATGATCATCCTTCCTTCTGCATCAGTGCTAACAACTTCAATTGTTTGTCCACTATAGCTTTTGATGATGTCTCCAGGATGATACGCTTTACCTGAAGGCATGTTATCAGTAGCTGGAACAATGCCCACAATCCTTACATCTGGTTTTAATTGAGCAATAGCTTCCATTGCAGCAATAACAATAGCTCCACCTGTCATATCTGCTTTCATGTCTGGCATACCTTGACTCGGTTTTAAACTAATACCTCCTGTATCAAAGGTAATAGCCTTACCAATCAAAGCAACAGTATCAACATCTTTCTTCTCAGAACCATAATCCATGATAATGAATTTTGGAGGTTCTTCGGTTCCTTGAGCAACTGCTAAAAAGCTATGTAAACCAATCTCTTCAGATTTCTTGCGATCAAAGACTGT
>JAGXNT010000059.1 GCA_019894765.1 Candidatus Heimdallarchaeota archaeon | reverse complement strand
ATGAGGTTTGAAAAAATTGAAAAGACAGAAAATTCTCTTTCTTATTGCTTTACTGATAACACCTATGATACTTTCATTCATACAAATCGAAAGTGCAGTTAAGGATCCAATTGTAGAAGTAATGACCTCTAAGGTTATCCACAATGGAGCACAAGCAATTGATTGGAATTTGGAAGATATTATGAGTGACACAAATTTTACTTTTTTATCTCTTGCAGGGAAAGTTGTCATGATGGATTTCTTCGCCACTTGGTGTGGACCATGTATTGCTGCTATGTCGCTTTTACGAGAAATTAATGATCATTATTCTGGAAACTCGGATTTCGTTTTAATGAGTATTGATCTTGAAACCGCGGCTGCTGCTTCTGAAACTGCTCTTGAAGCTTTTGCAAGTAATAACAATATGAATTGGAAGATTTTCCGAGACACAGTTAACATGGATGATTATTATGGTATAGAATTCATCCCAACTCTAATCATTTTTAGTAAGACACAATATGTTTACTACTCTGAGATAGGGATGAGCGGAATATCTGATTTGATCGATATGGTAGATGATTTACTTGCTTTGAGCGATACCACTGATCCAGTAATTAATGAAATTGAATCTGATAAAACTTCATTTTCAGTTCTCGATAATAGATTTCAAATTATGGCGAACGTTACTGATGAAAACATAAGACATGTAGGATACGAATTAGAGATGGGTGGTTATTCTGATTTCACAGATTTCTGGGTACCAAGCACAAATCTAGTTGATTTTGAATTCGTGATTGATCCTGCTACAATTTATGAAGCAACACAACTTGGCATAACAAATACAACTGTGGATGTTCTTGTGGAGGATTTCGCAGATCGAACCGCTACAGAGAATATAACTATAGATATAGACAATATGGTAGATATGGAACATCCTACTGTAAGTATAACTGACATAATAGAAACAGATGCAACTTTTGGTCAGAACATTGAGGTAATTGCTACAATAACTGATGATTTATTGTTGGTTGATGCTGCTGTTGAGATATTATTGAATGGAGATTCATATAAACTCGATGCACTGGAATTAGTTTCTGATGATACCTATAGCATTAAGTACTATGGTTTAGTAGTTGAAAAAGGAGATATTTTAACTGTTAATGTAACAGGTGAAGATGTCGCAGGCAAAATCGCTTTTGATGAACTCAACTATTCAGTAACAGCTAGTGCTGGAATATCTTTACCAATAATTTTGGCATCAACATTCCTTGCTGGCTTGATTATCCTTCCAATTCGCAGAATCAGAACAAGAAAATAAACAATTAAGAACTTTCAAAAATAATGCTCATTTTGGGTATTATTTTTTCCCTCTTTCGAATGATAAGATGTAATGAATAAAGGCAGGAAATTTTCATGGAAGAAACCAAGAATACGCCTAAAAAATCTTTGAGATGGCTAAAAATCAGTGGTATAATTCTTGCTAGTTTAGTCATTTTAGGTGGTATTGGTTATGGTACTTATTATTTCATGACTAGTAACAATCTTGAGCCTGCACATGCTTTCTCTGTCACCACTATTTCCGGAGGAAATTTTACCCTTTCAGAACATCAAGGGAAAGTTGTTCTTTTGGATTTTATGAGCTTAACATGTGGTCCATGTGAAGAAATGATGCCAGAACTAGTTAATATCTCAAAGGAATTCAATGATACTCTCGTCATCTTTTCTGTTGATGTGGATTTATCTGACAATGCAACTGATCTTCAAGCTTACAAGGATTTGTTTAATGCTACTTGGGATTTTGCGTTAGATACTGTTGGACTTGCTACAGCTTTTGCGGTTGTTACTCTCCCAAAAACAGTAATCATTGATAGTGAAGGTTACATAACTTTTGCTGAAATTGGTTTTTCAGCAGACATGAATTTACGTGAGAAAATCCAAGAAACAATTGAGGGAAAAGCAACACGTATTAATGCAAGTCTAGGAGGAACTATGGCTGTTGCATTTTTAGCTGGAATACTATCATTTTTCTCCCCGTGTGCATTCCCAATGCTTCCTGGTTACATGGCTTATAATTTGGATCTTTTAGTAAAAACTGAGAAAAAGGAAGAGGAAATGGATGAAGAAGACAAAGATACAAAAGCAAGAGTGCGTCGTCGTGTTTGGAGATCACTTTTGTGGGGTGGAGCTGCTGCACTTGGTATTTTCCTTTTCTATATGATCATCGGATTAATTGTCTCATTTGCAGGAGGAGCAGCTAGCAATTGGGAGTGGGTGGAATATATTATACCAGTTGTTGGAGGATTATTAATTATTCTTGGAGTTTTGACCTTTACACCGTATTCACTTGATATGAGTAAAATAATCAGTCCAATTAGCAATATTGGAAAGAGAAAGAAGAAAATTGATTTGGAAGACTCTGAAGAAGAAGAATCGAAAAAACGTTCTAGAGCTTTCAGTGAAGCCCCTCAACTCGTACAATTATTCCTTTACGGCATTACTTATGCATTAGCTTCCATTGGTTGTAACTTCCCCATACTCATAGGATTAGTTCTTGGGGCACTACAAGCTGGTTCATTCTTCAATGCAATTATGATTTTCCTCGTGTATTCAATCGCAATGGCTTTACTAATGATCGTTATAACATTACTTGTTGGATTTTCCAAGGATGCGTTAATTAATAGATTACAAGCCTCAACAAAAGCAGTCAAAATAATAAGTGGAATTTTGCTGATCCTTGCAGGAGGATTCCTTATTGGTTGGTTCCTCTGGGATCGTTACAAACTTTAATGATAAATATTAAATTAAATAGGTGTGAAATGATGATTAAAAAGAAAAGATTCGGGTTCTTCCTTACAATAACAGTATTACTGCTTGTCCTATCAGTTACTATGCAGTCAACTAAGTATGCCGAATCTGTTCCCCTACCAGTTGTCCTCTCAGTTATTCATCAACCGGTTGTTGTTACTTTTCAAACAAATCTTACAGTTACAGTTTCCTTTGATCATGACATCAATGTAACAGGAGTACAAATACAATATTGTCAAATTGAGCCAGCTTTCACCTGTCATTTTCCAAAAATAGATATGATTAAAACTGGGAATTATTTCTGGTCAGGCTCATTCATCGTTTCGGAAGAAAGTGGGGTAATTGGGTACAAACTATATGTTACTCTTCAAACTACTAATTTTGTAGCTCCAAATGAATCTGATTATCTAGGTTATGACAACATAGTAGAACCAGCAGCTGGAGAGTTTTACTTTTCGGTTGATTTGTCTACCACAACAGATACCGCTCCAATAAATCTTGGTTTGCCATGCATTGCTTTAACTTTCGGAACAATTGTTCTGTTTAGACGAAAACTAAGAAGCATGAGGAATGTTTAGCTATTCACTAAAAATAACTATCGTTCCAAACTTCTTTGGCTTTAAACAACTGTTATGTTAAAAGTCAGATTTGTTTCAGCTTTTATTGAATTAGTAACTAAGCAGTACTTTTCTGTTAAATCAACGCATTTTTCTGCTGACTTGAGATCTTCTTCATCGTCTATACCTATCTCGAGATGTACATCCACCTTTGTAAACATTAACCCTCTATCTTCTGCTTTACCTAGATATCCTGTTGCATCTATTTTTAATGACTTCAAACCTACATCTAATTTCTCAGTCATTGAACAAAAAGTAGTCAATTTACAGGCGGCAATTGCACCCACAAATAGATCTTCTGGGGAATGAATGCCTGGTCGACCTTTGGGAAATTCTGGGGGAGTTGTGACTTGTATTGTAGGTTTGTTTTTATCATCTAAAATGAAATTTCCAAGTCGATCTTCGATCATTTCTATAATTACATGATATTTGTGTTCCTCACTCATTTTACAACCACTTCTTTTTAGTTTATTACAATTATAAGAGAAATAATTAAAACCATTTAAAATTGCTTTATTAGTATCGAAATTAATCTTACAGAAAAAAATAGGTTGATACAGTTAATGACAATAACTAAAGCACTCATAACCCTTCTTCCTCATGAATCGAAAAAGCTCATTGCAGTCGGAGTGACTGCACTAGACTTGGTGAGGGAGAAAATGAAGAAAGGAAGAATTTTCGTTGCTCGTGGAACCACTAATGCGTATGTATTAGAAGAAATGGTTGCGATAGCAGATTTTGATAAAAGTCGCTATGTCGCTGGACAAATATTGCCAGAAGGAGAAAGACTAACTTCTTGCCCTGGTGACAAACGTTTAGCAGAAATACTTTTCATAGATGGTAAAGCAAAAGAAATCAAATCCATAGCAGAAGAAATTGATGAATTTACAAAAGGTGACATTGTGATAAAGGGAGCGAATGCTCTCGATTTTGATGGAGTTGCTGGTGTTCTTTTAGCTCATCCAAAAGGAGGAACATGTGGAGCTTTTTGGGGATCCTTAGTTGCTAAAGGTTTGAAGCTTCTTATTCCCATTGGCTTGGAAAAATTAGTAGCTCACTCAATATTATATGCCTCAGCAGATATGGGTATTGAAGAAATTGATATGTCAGACGGATACAAATCAGGTCTTTTCCCTCTTCTAGGTGAAGTTTTCACAGAAGTTGAAGCATTGGAAACACTATTTAAATTAGACGAAGTAATTCACGTTGCTAGTGGGGGCGTGGGTGGTGCTGAAGGGGCTATTACATTATTACTTATTGGAGAAAAAACCTCAGTCAAAAAAGCATTTGATTTCTGTCAAAAATTAAAATCGGTTGAACAATTTAAACCAACAACAAACAAGTAAAGAGGAGGTTTCTCCTCTCATCATATTTTTTTACGGTAACCTTAAGTTTCCAAATATGGAACGAATATTAAAGATAAATTAACTCGGAAATGTTTTAAGTAAACAAAAACATGAGAGGATTGTTAAGAGGATTTAAACAATGACATTTAGTGGAAAAAGACGTGCACCTGCAATAAAACTCAAAATAAAAGATATTATTGAAGGTGAATTTGAAACAACTCAAGACGGTACTAAATTACTCCATGTAAAAACTGATGATCTAGTTCGAAGAGTTAGAATTATGGGAGAAATCACCAGTAGAACCGTTATCGAAAGCGATGAAAGCGTAATTTTTGAAATTGATGATACTTCTGGTTCACTTAATGTAAAAGGCGGAGGATCGGAATGGGCTGGCCAAATTTTTCTTGATATGAAAGATTTGAAAGAAGGAACTATTGTGGATGTTGTTGGTCTAGTTAAGGAAGCAGGTGATGGGAAGGCATTCATTAATTGTGAAATGTGTCTTCCTGTAACAAATGATGCTGTTAAGGTCTTAAGAGAACTTGAGATATCAAAGTATTATAAGCGAAAAGGCTTGGATTCAAAAGCAACAGATAGTATTCAAAGCGCGATTAAAGATCAAGAAAAACTAGTCGAAAGTGATGAAATAAAAACTCAAATAATAGATCTTCTGAAAAATGATGAACATATTGAGGAAGGCTGCACTTTTGATGAAATTAAAAGGGCTTTGGGTCTTACAACGAAAGAACTAGAACCAGAACTCCGTGTGCTTCAAAATGATGGAGATATCTTTGAACCAATGCCTGGAACTTTCAAGTATGTCTAAAAAAAATAAGATAAAACCAGGCAAGTTATTCAATTACTATGTAAATCTTACTTGCTAATCCTCGACCAATTGCTAATTTTGATCCTTTCACTCGAATCATTACAGGTCCATTTGAAATCCTTTTAACCATTTCAATTTCTGTCCCTGGAACTAAACCTAACTCATTTAATCGTTTACAAACACTCCGCCCACCAACAATTTTCCCAACTAATCCTTTTCTACCAACATCTAGCATGAGTAATGATTTTGTAGGTCTATTGTTTGCATCTCCTTCTAGGATGCAAGCAGTCTCTTTTGTTTCGATTTCGCCCATTTTTCTAATTCCAAGTTTGTAGTTGTTATTATAAGTTAGGTGAACCGAACTTAATAAATCTTATTATACAATAACTAATCCAAACAAAATGAGCTATTGAACCTACTTTTCTTCGCTAAGCATTAATGTTCGGGCTGTTAAATCACTAATAATCTCATTGTAATTTGCAAATGCTTCTATTGGATTCTTGTAATGCGAAAAATATGAATGAACCTCGCCTGGCCCTGCATCTGCTTGCGAGATATAATATAAATGGTCCGAGGTTGTTAGCTTTCGCCAAATTTGCAAGAGCGTCTTATTTTGTAGTTTTTTAATTGGTTTCTCTAGGAATTTTTGATCCACAAATGAGATGTTTTGCAAGGTGTTGTTCAACCAAGCTCCAACGTCTCTATCATCAGCCCAACTAATTGTGGAAAAATCGTCTATTGAGATTTTGCCAGCTACAGGATATGCATCTACGACTTCTGTTGGTGTTTTGAAATCTATTTTTTCATATTTTAGAAGCTCTACTGGGAGATGTTCAAGGAACTCAAAAATACCACTTTCAGCCCACATATGTTCTCCTAGTGATTCATAATCCATGAAAATATTGATACAATCACCGGGAGTGGCTTCTAACCAGGAAGCATACTTGTCAGCATAGAGAGGGTATTCTTCCCATCTTCCAGACCCAAATCTGAAAGCGACGTCATCGCTTAATTTGTAGTTTCGTAACAAAACCTTAAGCGCGGGATTTTTTTTGCTTTCGAAGATGTGATTTGCGGTTTTACCCTTTGGCAAGATATGTTCGATGCCTTCACCCATAATTGCTTTGAAACCCATTTCTGCCGCAGTTTCCATAATAGAATTATTCAAGATTAATTCTGTATTACGAAAACTTGTTGTTTCTACTCCTAACAAGTCTTTCATGAGTCTTCGGTGCATAGTCACCTGTTCTTTGAATTCCTCACGATCAACACCATAAATTGAAGTTAAAGAATGATAATACGTCTCACTCAGAAATTCAACACAACCTGTTTCTGCTAATTGCTTGAAGCTGTCGATGACATCAGGTTGATATCTTTCTGCTTGTTCAAGTACAGTACCGGTTAGACTAAAGGCAATTTTCACTTTGCGTTTCTCTTTTTTGTACTTATCGATGGCATCTAGCCAAGTCTTATTCGCTGGCAAATAACATTTTTTTGCTACTCTTTGCATAACGTCTTTGTTCATTTTTTCATTGAAATAGAGTTTCTCTAGATTTTTTATGGAGGAATCTTGAAAGAATCGATCCCTTCTAAAATTCTGATTTAGACGGTAAGGTTGATGGACTTGGAAGTAGAATACAATTGATGGCATATAATTTTTCTCCTAATAGTTTGTCATCTTTTATTGAAGGACATATTTAATACGGTATTATGTTGTTTACTACATTGAAATAAATATTCTCATCGAATAATGACTATTTCCGAAATATTTTTACAGTTAAACGTAACAAATTACTTTACCTCGACCAATGTTATACTTAACAGGAGAACTAAATATGGCTAATAATGGACCCGAATCTTTTGATTATTCTCCCTATTTCAAAGAAAGAATGCTAAAGTCATTTATTGCTATTATTGGACTTGTTTTTGGTATTATTACTTGTGTTGGAGCATTGATTATTGAAATCGAGATTACTATGGCCAGATTTGCTGCTTTATTCGTTGGAGCACTTTTCATATTCTTCTCTCTCTTTCGAATCCTAAGAATAGCCACTATAAAACTCTACATTGATGAGGAAGAGATTTGTTATAGAGATCGATTTGTTTGGAGAAGGATAAATTGGGCGGAAGTAATATCTGTTGGACGAGAAAATGATACTGATACGAAGGACGATGAAAGCACACTAAGAAAGATTAAGTCATTACTAATTTTAACTCATGATGGACTCAAGCAATTTGACATGTCAAGTTACTCATTGACTCACGGTTTAGAAACAGCAGAGAAAATAATGGATTCTCGAACCACTACAACTGAAGTCGATGAATCTGATGAAGAATAGTTCTTTGAAAAACAATTCTTTAATCCATGAGTAATTCTTTATTGATTGTTCCTTCTCGATAGATCTTTCCAGTTCGTATATCATTAATAATTATCTCAGTTGGAGCTAGGAGTGTTAAATCAAATTTTGCGAAATCCTTTCCTGCTTCATGAAATACTTCCAAGAATTTCTTACCAAATGAAGGAGAAGATTTTGATGGAATTTTCTTTATTAATTCTGGAAGATTATCATCTTGCGCGGATTCAACTATTAAGTATAATTTAGTTCCATAAATGAGAGCATTGTTCACTCGATCATTTGAGACTTCTGCATCCTGAGACATAGGAGGAATAATTCCTGTTCCTACTGCATGTAAAATTCGTTCTTTAGGATACCCCATTTGCTCAACAAGTTTGAATACTCCAAGCTCAATTGCTCTGGCAGCCATTTGGACATATTCAACAAGGCAAGCTGTTCGTATCATTAAAATGTACAAATTCTTTTTCTCAACATGACACTTTTCTGCTAGATACTGGATTATTGTTTCATCCGGTATTTGATCAGATTCAATACATAGGATAGCCTTCTCATTCTCATCTTTGTAATCTAGGAGCTTGTAGATCTTTGATGGTTTTTGAGCTAAAGCACGTCCAGGTCCACAAACCATTCCAAAGAAATCTCCTTTACTAATATTCCAACTTGCAGCTTGACAACCTAAAGTTGATAACACGGGGTAGGATGTAGCCACTTGTACTGTTAACAATGAATTGTCTTCTGTTGTTGGAAGATTTAGTTGAACTTTTGCTAAACCACCTAAACTTATTTTCGTGAAAAGTAATCCTGCTGTGAAGCTCCCCTCAACGTTAATACCACAATCAATGATAGTTGCTTCGTCCACTTTCTTAACTTGGACCTTGAGTTTTTCAGCATATTTAATCATTTTTTCAACTAATGGTATAACTTCTTTTGTAAGAGAAATGGTCATGGTTGCTCTACCTACTTATTTCAAATCTTAAGTACTTTTTAATCCTATTCCTATGCCCGAATAATTGATTCCTTCTTTCAAGAATTTTTTCGGTTCATAAATTCTTCTGCCATCAATTAGAATTGGATTTTTCATCGATTTGAAATCACTAGGTTCTAATTTTCGGAATTCATCCCATTCCGTGACTAATAAGCAAGCATCCGCATCTTTCAGCGCTGCTTGAATGGATTCAGCATAGGTTATTTTGTCTCCTATCCAGTGGTCCTTCTTTGCTTCATCTAATGCTTTAGGATCCCAAGCAATAACTGTTGCACCTATGGAAAGGAGATGATCAATTATCTTGATTGAGGGAGCACTACGCATATCATCTGTTTCTGGTTTAAAGGACAAACCCAAAATACATACTTTCTTGTCAGATAGATTCCCTAATTTCTCTTCAGTGAGCTCCACCATTCGTTTCGCTTGATGATCGTTTACATCAAGAACACTCTTCAAAATCTTAGATTCATATTCGAGGTCTTTCGCGAATTTCATGATCGCCTTAACATCCTTTGGAAAACAAGAACCCCCAAATCCAGCACCAGCTCGTAAGAATTGAGAATTAATCCTAAAATCAAGACCTATCCCTTTTGCTACATTATTGATATCTACACCCTCAAGACGTTCACAAATATTCGCAAATTCATTGATGAACGAAATTTTTGTAGCCAAAAAAGAATTATTAGCATACTTGATGCATTCCGCTGTTTCCAATGTAAATCGGAGAATTACAGGACAAGTCACTTTTTTCTTGTAAATTCCTTCCCAATTTCTTGTATAAGCATCTTCTTTTTCATTATATAGAACTCTGAACATTCCTTCTAGCATTTCCCCTGACTTCTTATCATATTCACCAATTATAATGCGATCAGGATAAACGGCATCATGAACACTTTGTCCCTCACGTAAAAACTCTGGATTCATGCACAAACCAAAACCCTCGCCGGCTTTCTTTCCGGATTCCTCCTCAATAGCTTGTTTGATGAGGTTACGAGTCGTTCCAGGAACAATTGTAGATTTTGCTATTACTAAATGATACCCATTTTTCTCCTTAATTGCCTGACCAATATCTCTCGCACTTTGCTCAATGTATTGGAGATCACAACTTCCATCCTCTCGAGAGGGAGTGCCAACACAGATAAATGTAACATCGCTGTTTCTGATAGAACCAATAATATTTGTACAAGCTGTTAGTGTTTTATTCTCGAGTATAACTCTTTGAACCAAGGGTGGGAGATTAGGTTCAAAAAAGAACGTTTCACCTCTGTTTACGGTATCAACTTTTTGTTGATCAATGTCTAGAGCAACTACATTAAATCCTTTATCAGCAAATACTGCTCCTGTTACAAGTCCAACAAAACCTGTACCAGTTATGGTGATTTTTATTTCAGAGTTCATTGCAATTATCTCTCCAGAAATTTTCATTTTAAATAGCTAAAAATCTGATTTTCTTAGAGGTTTCTAATTATGTTTGTATCTATTTAAACAAAAGCTTTGGGGGGATAATTAAGAACTATTGTTGGATTTTGCAAGTTCTCAAATGACAGGTAATAAGAAATGAAAGAAGTGAGTATGAGTTATCCTATATCACAAATCCAATACCAAAAACCACAACGAAAAAAACTCAAAGAACGATTGAATTTCGGAATTATGTATCAACACCCACGAATCTATGATTTCGCTATTTGGTTAAATGATCCGAGTTGTTTAATCCCCAAAACAATAGCAAGAAATGTTGTCGGTGATTCGGTGTTAGATCTAGGGTGTGGAACTGCTAGTTTACAGACATTTTTACCCAAAGACATTCGGTATACTGGAGTTGATTTAAACACAGATTTTCTTATCTTTGCGGATAAGAAAGGCAGAGGTACATTCTACAAACGAGATATTTTAGAAGATCTATCAGATGTAAAGTCAGATACCGTTGTGTTATCAGATGTTTTGCATCATGTCAGTCCTAATCATCAAAAACTACTAGAGAATGCTATCAAGTGTGCGCGAAAAAAAGTCATCATTTCTGCTTGCTATGAAAAAGAAGAGGGTCCTTTTAAACAAATTTCTGAATTTATTGGTAGAAGGATAATTGATAACGATGGATTAAATGAGCAGCGAGAAGGAGCTGGCTGGTTAAAGTTGGATGAGTTGTTACAGTTTCTTATGAATAATGGTGCAACAATCTTCCAGAAAGTATTGTCTCATATCTATTGTGAAATCAATATTTGAAGGTAAGAGGAGAATCGAAAACAAATGAATGTTAACAGCAGTAAAGCGGATCTTTATCAAGAATACAAGCAAACCTCCCAAATAGAGGAATTAGAAAAGAGACTTGTAGAAAATGGTGACAATAGTTCGTTAATTAAGAAACTCGCTGATGCTCATTTTAGGGAAGGAAATTATCTTAGAGCCTTAAGTTGTTATTTGAAGTTATTATCTTTTGACCCTGAAAATGCCAGGACTTGGAACAAGCTAGCTGTTATCTTCATAAAACTCGAAGAACACAAATCAGCAGTGGAACTCTCAAGAATTGCTCATAGATTGATTTGTAAAGAAATGAAGGATGATTGCAAATAGCTATTTTTGTTATTTTTTTCCATCAAAAAGCTATTATCCGAATTTAAGAAAAGGTAAAAAATGAGCTATTTTCAATATAAGGTAGGTGTTATTCTATGCCTCCTAAAGATGATGAATTTGAGCTTTTCTCTGCTGTAGAAGAAGGGAAAATTGGCGAACTTCGATTAAAACTGCATAAAGAAGAGAAAAAGGCAAAACCACCACCCCCTTTGTGGAAAGTTGTTGTTATTTTGTTTAGTATTGCAATAGTTGCAGCAGCACTTGCAATTGGTCTAGCAAAAATTATTGATAATGCAAGTACTAGTTCTACAAGAGATTTTTCTGATTGGATAGCAATTATGCTCATGATTCTTTTAGGAGGAGCAGTTTTTTCAGGTTCAATAATTGGTTTCTGGGGGGGACAAAGAAACATACCTATCCGAATGACTAGTCCTAGTGATGCCTCTGTCGTTGGTATTGGAATGTTTGTTTCCGGATATGTTATTGAAGACTGCATTGATAATGAACTAGAATTAACTGTTTATGATAAAAAGAAAGATACCATCTATGAAAAATTAATACCTATAAATGAAGATGGATTGTTTTACGAAGAATTAACAGAAGCATTTTCTGAAACTAAGAAATCCGAGAACATTTCAGTGGAAGCATGGATGGTTTCTGCAAAATCCACAAAAATAAAGTTTGTAACCAGGAAGAAAAAACTTGATGATTTAAATGTGAAAAAGGAAGGCTTAAAGATTGGTTCACTCTACTTCTTTTCTTTAATTTACAAGGATTTTTCTGATAAAGTGAAAGCTATTTTTGATCCTAAGAGAAAAGAGAAGAAATACATTGAGAAAGTTAAATTAGATAGCGGAAGGACAACCAATATCTTCTTCCCAGAAAAAGATAAAGATGACAAATTCGTTCCCTTTTCCTTTGAGAAAGTAGCGGAAATGCGTCAAAATGCTATTTACTTTGATATATCACGAAAGAGAAGAGCATTTTACAGTTTGATATTTTTACTGCTAGCATTTCTCTATGCACTCTATCCAATCATTGATGCTTTGATTTCTTAGATTAAAATACCTAGAAAACTTTATCTTTAGCATGTTTTCTTTTAGAATCAGAGGATGAACACATGAAGTATAATTTGAAGTTTAGCTTTATATTACGAGGAAAGTTACCTCAAAGTGCTCCACAGAAAATCGAAGAGTGGTTAGCAGAGCTAAAACAAATGCTAGAAAAAGGCATAAAAGAAACAAATCTCAAAGAAATCTCTCAAGTAAAGAAATGGGAGATTATATCAACATCAAACAAAGAAGATGAATTTGTTCTTACAGTTTCAAGTGGAGAAATTCTCCCACCTCATCATGCCTTACTCAGAATGAGGAAGTTTTTCAGCGGAAAATTGGGTAAAGAATTCAAAATAGGCATTAGTGGGATAGAGATTAAATCGTACAAAATTGATGTTGATATACCTAGAAAACCAGAGAAAGAGTTTACACTTCCATTTGTTTCATCCATAAAATTCAGTGATGAAGTGGCAAAAGTCACCCTGGATAAGGATATCCCTATCGACTTCATCGAAAAAGGTGCTATTGATCGACTCATCAAACTTGTAAGAAATAAGGTGCTCGAGGAATTCATAAGAGGTAAAGATGAACACCATCTTGTTATTTGGTCAAGTGAGCAAAAAACGCCTGTAGTTAAAACTAATCCAACGGATTTAATGACAAAGGAAGGTTGGATCCAAAGAACTAATTACCGTAATCAATGGATTTTCGGACCAGCAATAACAGCGGTAACTGAAGCACTAAAAGATATCATGGTTGATGTTTTGTATAAACCACTTGGTTTCAAGAATATGATTTTCCCAAAGGTTGTCCCTTGGGATGTTTGGAAGAAAAGCGGACACCTTTCTGGTTTATATCAAGGAGGATTTGAACCGTATTTTGTTTGCACTCCAAAAACACAAGATGCTGAATACTGGGAAGAAATTGCTGATTATTATCGGATTACATTAGATATAGATCCAGAAAAAGTCATGGAAAAACTCCGACCACCAATTGGAGGGTTAAGCTACGCTCAGTGCCCACCATTCTATTCATACATTCAAGGCAAAACCATATCAGATGATAGTTTTCCAATTCTAGTCTATGATTGGTCAGGTCCGACTTATAGATACGAAAGTGGAGCTGCTCACGGATTTGAAAGAGTAGATGAACTTCATAGAATAGAAACATTAGTTATTGGTTTTCCTGACCAAGTCAAAAAGGTCGCACAAGAATTACGAATGGGCTTTAGGAAGATAATTGGAGATATTTTAGATTTAGAATATCGGGAAGCTTGGGTTACTCCCTGGTGGATTTCTCAAGAAGGAGCAGCTGAACAAGTGGAAGGAAAAACTGTAGATTTACCTAAATTCGATCAGGTAGGTACCATAGATTTTGAAATCTATACACCATACAGAGGTTCAAGAGAATCAAGTGACTGGCTCGAAACTCAGAATGTTTCTATTTTAGGAAACAAATATACTAAGAGTTTCACTGTGAAATCACAGTCAGGAAAAGAACTTTGGTCTAATTGTTGCGGTGGAAGCTTTGAACGATTCATCTCAGCTTTTGTTGCTCAGAAAGGTGTTGATCCGAAAAACTGGCCTGAGAAATTCCTAAAATACATCGATGAGCTCCCCAGTGGACCCACGTTTATGTAAGAATTGATCATTGTAGGTATTTGCTATGACAGACAAGATACAAGGCATAAAGCTTCTGAAGAAAATAAAACCTACAAAAAAAATATGCATAATGGGTATTGGGAATTATGATCGAGCAGACGATTATGTTGGGAGTGCAGTCATTGAATTACTGGAAAAGAAGACCTTTCCAGAGAATATCAAATTAATCAATGCAGGTCCAGTACCCGAAGCTGTAACAGCAATCATTAAACGATTCGAACCTGATTTTCTAATTATAGTTGATGCAGCACAAATGGAAGAAGAACCTGGAACCATCAGAATTTTTTCCGAGAAAAACGTTGATTCTGCTTATATGATTACACCACATAAAGTTTCGATGAAAATGTATACT
>JAGXNT010000058.1 GCA_019894765.1 Candidatus Heimdallarchaeota archaeon | reverse complement strand
CATGAAGTTGTAAACCAATCTTCTGAGCTTTTCGAACAACATGGGCATTAGTGATAATTATTCCATCTTCTTCAACAATTACCCCAGAACCCATGCCTTGAACAGGTGCTACTCTAAAAAGATCTACACGAGCCATAACAGTCGTGTAAACACTAACAACTGATGGTAGAACATCTTCTACGACCGCAATAAATTTCTTTTCAAGATCACCTAAAGACATTTTGAAATCACTTCAGTATTTATTATAACACTATTATCTTTACTTATTTAAATTGA
The DNA here is from genome assembly GCA_019894765.1 of Candidatus Heimdallarchaeota archaeon. The sequence continues at coordinate 10,664 of JAGXNT010000058.1, read as the reverse complement.
CTAATAAATTATTAGTAATGTAAATACAGTTTTTCTTCCTAAAGGGGAATATTGAATGTGTTCAATATATTTTTAATGATTAAACAAATTTGAATACTTTCAACAGCACAATAGAAATGGCGCGATACTTGATATGAATATAGAAATGAATTCGAAAACCTCTACTCGAGACATTATCAAATCCATGAATTACAATGTCAAACTTATCTTTGGTTTCTATTTATTCAATTCGCTAGGCAGAGGTATTTGGATGGGTACTGCACTGAGCATGTACATCTATATTTTTGCTGGTGAAGCAGGTGGACTATTTGGTCTAAGTCAAAGTGTAGTGTTAGGGCTTACTTCAGCAGCATCAGGTATCACCATGACTCTTTTCGTGTTTCCAGCGGGATTTTTTGCTGATAAATATCGTAGAGACATATTACTAAAAATTGCGGGAGTAATTGGAATAATTGCAATGGGTTTCATTGCATTTGGGAATTCTTTTCTCTATATTTTCATAGCATTATTCCTACTCGGATTATTTAATGCCCTTGTTCGACCCTCTATTGAAGCTTTATTTGCAGATTCAGTTGTCTCAGGATACAGATCCAAGATTTATTCGTGGGGTCATCTTGTTAATCAGTTTGCAATGGCAATAGGACCTGTGTTTGCAGCTATTCTCTTCGCAATTATTGGTAATGAGTGGAATTTAGGAATTATCAAGAATGTAATGTATGTAGGGTTTGGAGTGAGTTTAATTGCTATTTTCTTACTTTTTATGTTTAAAGATGAAAGAAGCTTAGGAAAAGAAAGTGAAGCAATCGCTGAAGAATTAACAGAAGTAGAAGAACAAAAGAGTAGATTAGCTTTAAACGTAGATTCAGATAAAGCTATTAAACTAATACCTAAACTGCTGGTTGCTGCGAATCTGATTATTGGTGTAGGCGCTGGTATGTCGATTAAGTACTTTCCAGTATTCTTTACGGAAGAGTATTTCATTTCTCCTGTATGGCTAAATATCATCATGGGGGCAACGTCTCTGGTGACTGGTATATTCGGTTTAATATCTCAGAAAATTTCTTTAAGATTAGGTCGAGTTCAGACAATATTTATCGTTCAATTTATTGCCACAGCTTGCTTACTGATAATAGTTGTTTACCCACCATTTGGTGTATTAGTTCCATTCTTTATCTTACGAGGTTCATTCATGAATGCAGGGCAACCTCTTAGTAGATCTATTCTGATGGATATAATCCCTAAGAAACGTCGAGGTATTTGGAATTCTATAGAAGCAATTGCATGGGGACTTTTCTGGAATGCCTCTGCAGTATTAGGAGGATTTCTTGTTGGAGCAAATAATAATTTCAATTTATGCTTTAGCATAACTACTTTTGTTTACATAGCTGGTATGATTCCAATCATTTTGATGATGCCTCTTGTAGGTAAAGAGAGAGAAGCAAAGGATCAAGTTATAGAAGTCGTTTCTACGAAAAAGCTTGATGATACAACTATTGACCTCATTGAAACTGATTACATATCGAAAAGTGTTATTACAGAGGAAGCATCAGAAGGAATTTCAAAGTAACACAGAAGAACCGAATTCCTATTCACGAAGTCCTTTGAGTGATCTCTTCACGATGGTTTTAATGATTCCTTTACTAATAAAATCTGTAGCAATGGCATTTGCAAAATCAAGCCTATCAAAATAGAGTCTCAAACTTTTAATTTTATAATTTTCATAAACTAGAACTTCTGCTTGATTAGAAACAACACTCGTCCCATCTGGAAGTTTTGCTTTAACGGTGAATTCTTCAAAGAAAACATCATTTTTGACCATTATATTAACAGGATCAAATTTTATTCTAACAATATTCGCAAACAACCAATTGAAGAATTTTCTAACACCATTTTTTCCTTTCAGAATTTCGTCTAGAACAATAACTTCGCAATCATCTGTGAAAAACTCGACTAGTTCGTCTATATCCATTTTTTCAATGGCATTATCAAAATCCATTGCTGCACTTTTAATACCATCTGGTGTTTGCTTTAGCAAAATAGATTCACATCCCTTTAATTATTGATTAAACTAGTATTTCAGTTTAGTGAAGTAGCTAATATTTAAGAGTAATAGAGATTTAATTAAAAATAGAGGAATTTGTACAAGTGAGTTAAAATGAGAAAGTATCCATATATTCAAACAAGCGTATTTATTGATGATAGATATCAATTTTCAGGTAATCAACTAGCAACTTTTTGGGATAAAGATGCGAATCTTAGTATAACAGATGAAGAAATGCAAGGTATAGCATTAGAATTAAATTTCTCAGAAACCACTTTCATCTTTGAATCTGAGATTGATTCTTGTTCAGCAAAAGTTAGGATATTTACACCGGGTAGAGAATTAGATTTTGCAGGGCATCCAACATTGGGTACTGCCTTTGTCTTAAAAAAACGAGCCCTCATTCCTCATGAGAAGAATAAGCTTGTATTGGAGCTAGGTATAGGTCTTATTGAAGTGGAATTTTTCGAAGATCATTCAATAGGGATGTATCAACCAGAACCCAAGTTTATGGCCAAATATGAAGATAAGGAATCATTAGCGAAAATTATTGGCTTAAAAGCAAATGATATTCTTGATGATTATCCTATGCAAGTAGTTTCAACTGGATTTCCATTCCTAATAATCCCAATAAAATCACTAGAAGCCATTCAAAAAATTAATCTAAATCCTCAATTACAGCTTGAAATATTGAATGATTTTGTAACATCAAAATTACTTGTTTTTACTACTGAAACAATTCATAAGGATTCAAATGTTCACGTGCGAATGTTTGCCCCATCTGTAGGTGTCCTAGAAGATCCGGCAACTGGAAGTGCAGCAGGACCAATGGGAGCATATCTTGAGCATTGGAACGTTTTAGAAAATCATACAAAATCAACAAACATCAATATTGAACAAGGCTATGAAATTAAAAGACCTAGTCAATTAATTGTAAAGAATTTATACACAAAATCTGAGATTAGCAATGTTTTAGTTTCAGGAAAAGTGAAAAAAATAGCTGTAGGAGATTTCTATCTGTAAATAACTAAAAGTCAAATAGAATTAATTTTAGACCTTTAGAAGCATAATTTTTGAAATATATTTTTAAATTTACAATGCACTAGACAATTCTCATGCAGATTTTTCAAGGCACAATTATCACATGTGATGCTGATAATAATGTGTATCAATATTTAGTTGAAGAGAAAGGAAAAATAGTCTTTGTTGGAAATGAACTCCCACAAGAATATAACGATTGTAAAAACATAGTTACGCTTGGAAAAAGAGCATTAGTTCCATCTTTTGGAGATGGACATATTCACTACTCAAATTGGGCATTAATTGCTATGGAGTATTTTGATGTTCGTACAGCTCGAAACTTTTCTGATGTCGATGAAATAATCAAAACCTTTGTGAAAGAAAGAAAAGGTAAAATTGGGAAAGCTCTTGTTGGTTTTGGTATTTCTTCTCATTGTTTAGAAGAAAAAAAACTTCCTACAAAAATTGATTTGGATTCGTATTATTCAGAAAAACCAATGGCTATAGTTTGTTATGATGGTCATTCATTTATAGCCAATAGCAAAATGATGGAAAAATTCCCAAAAAAAGTTCGTGAAAGTCGTGGATTTGATGAAGAAACAGGACTTCTAATTAGAGAAGCTTTCTATTTGGGATTGGATTATTTTACTTCGCTCTTTTCTCTTATTACTTTAATAAAAAGTATAATTGGTGCTTATGATATATTAGCTCAAAGAGGTATTGGACTCATCCATTCTGTAGAGAGTATTGGTTATCCAATGGATCTAGATGTCACTATGGCATTGATGATTGGCAAAGCAAAGTCTAAGAAGAATAATATCCAAACGCGGATGTTCTTTCAAACAATGGATGTATCTAAAGCATTGAAACGAAAACTCCCGCGCATTGGAGGGTGTTTTGCTACTGCATTAGATGGTGCTTTTGCAACTTATGATGCTGGTTTAATTGAACCTTACACAAATAATCCTGAAAGTAAGGGAATTCTCTATTATTCTGATGATGAAGTTGCTGATTTTGCCAAAGAAGCTAATCGTGCAGAATTACAAATTGAATTTCATACAATAGGAGATGCTGCTGTTAAACAAGCAATTGATGCTATCGAAATAGCTTTACAAGATTATCCAAGAGAAGATCACCGACATTCAATAATCCATGTTTATCTTATTTCTGATGAGGATATCCAAAGATGTGTTAACTTGGGGATTTCTATTACAGCTCAGCCAGCAATTCTTGTTAGCCCATTGGAACCCGTTTGGTTTATAGAAGAATTAATAGGTGATCGAGCAAAAACAAGCTCACCTTACAGAAAGATTATCGATGCAGGTATACATTTAAGCGGTGGTTCTGATGGTCCTGTCACTCATCCAGATCCAATAGCTGGTATTTACGGAGCATGTAATCATCCCTATGATTCAAGTCAAAATTTAACAATTCAAGAAGCATTGAAAATGTATACTTATGAAGTCGCTTGGATGAGTTTCGATGAGAAAAAACGTGGTAGTTTAGAAAAAGGTAAATTAGCCGATATGGTTATTCTCAATGAAAATCCTCTTAGCAAAGATCCTAAAGACCTTCGGCAATTGAAAGTTGAACAATTATATCTACAAGGGAAGAAATACAAACCAGGAATGAGTCTTGGAAGCATGCTTTGGAATGCAATGAGAGCAAGAAAAGAGACAATCTAAATTTATTCGTTTCCTTAATTGGTTAAGGTTTCCTCGAGAAAAAAGAAATAATTAGCATTCAGAAAATTCTTAGGAAATCTTATATTACCTATTTTTAATTATAAAATATGCTCAATCACAGATTATTAACCAAGTTTACAGATGCTGAGAGCTTTGTAAAAGAAGCTGTTGAATTTATTCAAAAGCATGTGAAGAAGAAAAAGGTCTTTATGGCACTCTCTGGCGGGATTGATAGTTCTGCTGCCTATTTGTTACTTAAGAGAGCACAAGTCAATGTTCTTCCGGTTTTCATTGATCATGGGTTAATGAGGATTATTCGAGGTAAAGAAGAAAGCGAACAGATCAAAGAGATGTTTCCTGATGTAATGATAGTGGATATTCGAAATGAATTTCTTCCACAAATCTTCGGAGAAGGTGATGCGGAAGCAAAAAGAAAATTATTCAAAAAAGCTTACTCAAGCACATTTGATAAAATCATAAAAGATGCATCATGTGACTTATTAGTTGATGGAACTATTTTACCTGATTTGGAAGAGAGTTTTGGTGTAGGGATGGATCACCTTAAAGAAACAATGTCTTTTGAGGAAGAAACTGCTTTACGAGAAGCACAAAAAGGCAAAGGATTCGTTAAAAGCCAACACAACGTAGAAATTACCTACGATGTAGAAGCAACAGTACAACCTGTAGCTTCACTCACAAAAAATCAAGTAAGAAGTGTTCTAGAATACCTTGACATGCCACAACACTGGGTTTATAGAAAAGCCTTTCCAGGTCCAGCACTAGCAGCAAGAATTATTGGTCCAGTTACTGCGGAGAAACTTGCTTTTCAAAAGAAAATACATGATTTAGTTGAAACAATTGTTGACAAGTACTATCTCAGAAAACATGGGAAAGCAATGATCATTAATGAAAAAGGTGAACAAGAACCTTTCCAGGTTTTCGCTGCTACTTTCGAAGATGTAGCGAAATCAGAAGTTACTGGTTTACGAGATGGTCTTAGGACTTATGATTCTCCCAAAATAGTTAGTGGAGATTGGAACTTTGAAAAACTTGTAAAGGAAGCAAGAGAAATTGAAGGCTTTAATCGGGTATTCTATCATTTAGGTGGAAAAGAATCGGGAACTTTTGATGCCGTAATTAGATCAATAAACAGTATTGATGCAAGGACTGCAACCATTACAAAGTTGCCTATTGAACTACTCAACGATTTGAAAGATAAATTACTAGAAATCCCAGAAGTCAAAAATGTCTATTTCGATGTAACTGAAAAACCACCTGCCACAATAGAATATGTTTAAAAAAAATAACAAAAGAAAGTAAATCTTACTTTCTTCTTTTCTTTATTACAAATGGAATTGTTGCTGTTACGAAAAGACCTGTAATGATAACTCCAAATGGAACTGGAGCAGCAGGAGTACATTGGACTTTTAGAGTTAAATAGTCATAATCATTATCCGCTTCTCTTATCATGGAGTATTGTTTACTAAGATCTCCATCAAAAAACCAGATGAACATTTGTATTGTTCCATTTACAACTAAATTAAAATCAAAACCAAGAGTATCGCCAGTGTTAAATGCCTTCTTTGTTTCAACTGTAACATGAGTTCCGTTTAAATGACATTTTCCGATTCCGTCATTTGTTCCTCCATTATCTGTATCAGCTCCATATACGTAATGTATCGCATCTTTAGTAAACATGTCAACTGTGTGATTATTATGCATATACATTGCAATTACATCATGGTCTTTACCGTAATTTCCATCCCATTTGTGTGGTGGAACACATATTGGTTGACCTTCAACATCTCTAAAAACTAGGTAAAGAATATCACCTTCAATCACTGTATTTGGTATTGTCACACCAAAATAGATAAAGTAGTCATTACCTTGAACTGACATTATTTGTATATCTAATTTATCTGCTTGATTGTTGATTTCGTAGAGAGTGACGTCAATGGATTCACCAAGTAACCACTCTGCAGCAGAAGAATAGAACCATCCATCAATTACTGGATCAGGTGAGGGACAGCTATATAATATATTTACTTCAACAGCTCCCATAACGGGTGTTAATGACATCAAAAATAAAAGACCTAGACTTAAAATCATAAGGTTAGTTTTTTTCATAGAAGTATTAACCTCCATAAATAACAGTTAACTAACTCGCTAATCATATTTAGATTTAATGCTCAAAACATACTAGCAATATTATAAATTTGAGTAAGAGATTTTAAGAGAAAATTTACTTGGGTGTCAGGAAAACTTTCTTTATTTTTTCTAAATCTCTTTTTCTTTGTATAATTGGTTGGAAATTACCATCTTTGTATACATCTAATTTCTCTTCAAAAGGTAGTTCTTTTGGATTTTTGTAAATTACACCCAGTGCGTATTTATCTATTTCAATTGCTTTCTTGAAAGCTTCAATTCTGTCTGTTGGGTCATATTCATCATCCAGATAATAAATTCGTTCTTTGAACCATTGAAAAGTATTAATTTTATTGAAACTTACACAGGGCTGTAAAACATCGACCATAGCAAAACCTTTGTGTTGAATTGCTTGCCTAATTATACTCATCAAATGCTTTTTGTCACCTGCGAAAGCTCGGGCAACAAAAGAAGCATTTTGAGAAACAGCAGCAGCAATTGGATTAAATGGTTTATTTATCACACCTTCCACTTGGACAGATGTTTTGAAACCAATTTGACTCGTAGGAGAAGCTTGTCCCTTAGTTAAACCATAAACAAGATTATTGTGAATGAGAGTTGTTACATTGATATTTCTTCTAATCGCATGTGTGAAGTGATTACCTCCTTCAGAATACATGCAACCATCACCACTGATTGCTATTACAGTAAGTTCAGGATTCACAGCTTTTACACCCATAGCAACAGGTAGAGCACGTCCATGCAATCCATTAATAAAATTCACAGTCATGAAATGAGGTGTCTTAGCGGCTTGACCTATACCAGTAATGATAGCTAATTCTTGTTGGGTGATTTTAAGATCAACTAGAACTTGCTTTAGTGAATCCATTATAGCAAAATTCCCGCAGCCTGGACACCAATGAATTTCTACTCCATCATAATCGAAGATGTTTTTGGTCATTGTCATTTTTCCTCCTCAATTATTGTTGAGATTTTCTCAACCAGCTCTTCCACAGAAAATGGCATTCCCGTGTATTTCAGTATCCGATTATCGAATTGGATGCATGTTTGTGCTTGTATTAAAGACCCAAATTGACAGGTATAATTGTTTTCAACAATGATCAATCGTTCTGCATTATTCAAGAAATTTGCAGTATCTGGATGCAAAGGATAAACTTGTTGGTAATGTAAAGCAGCAACATCTTTCTTGTCAAGTTTTTCGACTGCTTCTTTTACAATATCATAATTCGATCCCCAACAAACAATGAGGGTTTTGTAATCTTTTGGACCGATCAATTCTGGAGGAATCATCTCCTTTTTGATTAGATCCTCTTTTCTAAATCTCTTATTCATTTGTTCTACTCGCATATAATTGAGATCTTCACTGATATGTCCTTCTTCATCATGCTCATGGCTATCTACAGCAATTAGTCCTTTACCACCAGGGATTCCTCGAGGTGATATTCCACTTTCAGTTATTTTGTATCGTTTGTAATTTGAATCAGTCTCTACAATATGATTTTCAATTTTCACTTTTTTCATATCAAATGGTTTGAGATTATAGTAACTACTAAGCAAATATTGATCAGTCAAGACAAAAACAGGAATTTGATACTTATCAGCCAAATTGAATGCTTCTTGAGTTAATGAAAATGCTTGCTCAAGATTTCCCGGCGTAAGAATTATTCTTGGAAATTCTCCATGCCCTGAATACAAAGCTAAATTTAAGTCTGCTTGTTCTGTTCTTGTCGGTAAACCAGTAGCTGGTCCGGGACGTTGAGCAAGATGAATAACTAAAGGCATTTCAGTCACTCCTGCTAAACTGATGCCTTCCTCCATTAAAGCTAATCCTCCACCAGAAGTTGTTGCTAATCCTCTAGCACCTGCGTACCAAGAGCCATAGACTGCATTAATAGCTGCGATTTCATCTTCAGCTTGTTCAACAATTACGTCAAAATCTCTTTGATTCTGAGCAAGGAATGTGAATACTCCTGTAGAAGGTGACATTGGATAAGCGCAAACGAAATTACAACCACCAGCTAAGGCTCCAATCCCGACTGCTTGTGTTCCATTCAAAAGAACATCATCCTTAACTGAAGAGTCTTTGTGAACTCTAAAATCCATCTTACCTGAGTCTTCTAATTCATTTGCTATTTTATAGCCAATTCTTGCAGCATCACAATTTTTACTTATGATTTCTTTTCCCTTTGCTGCAAAACGTTCTTTGAAATATTCATCAATATGATTGATATCAACTTCAAGTAGTCCAGCTATGATACCTGCTGCTATAGCATTAGTATATACTTTACTACCTAATTTGATTGCTTCTTCTGTTAATGGAATTTCAACAACTTGGCACTCTATCCTATCAAGGCATTCATCTAGATTTTCCGTTTCCCCAATAATCACCGTTTCCTTTGAAATGCGTTTTTCATGTCTCTCTATTGCCCCTTTACTAAAAACGAAGAATAAATCAATTCGGTCAAGATAAGCTCTTATTTTATGATTTGAAACTCTAATTTCGGTTGAATTAAGACCACCACGAACCCTGCTCATATATTCTTTAGAAGCGAAGATGTTGTACTCAGAAGCTTTCAATACTTTCGTAAGTAATTGTTCAACTGTTTGTATGCCTAATCCAGCAGCACCACATAAAACAATTGATATATCATTTTCTTTGATAATTTTCCCACTCATAAATACTGATTAATTACTCATTAATTAAAAAGTTACCACTTAAGTTTCCAAGAAGAGAGAGTCAAAGTCGATTTTATAATCTTAAATAAAGAGTTTATATAACATGTTTCCATTGTTAATTCAATTTTAAGCGTGAGGAATATGACTAAAATAGCAATTATTTCAACAAAAGATCGTATATATGGTGTGAACAAATCTTTTGAACTTCTAGGAATAAATCCCGTGAAAGACAAAGATGTTATTTTTAAACCGAATTTTAATACCGCTGATCCTCCCCCAGCATCATCTTCTATGGAAACAATAAAACAGATGATTATCAAAATCAAAGAAATGGGTGCGAAATCAATTACTCTTGCAGAACGAAGTGGTCCTGCTGTTACAGAAGAAGTTCTCCAAGAGAAAGGAGTGTATGAATTAGCAAAGGAACTAGATTTCAAAGTTGTAGATTTGTCCGTTGCACCTAAGGAAGACTATGTCCAAGTGGAAGTAGAAGGAAGCCAATGGAAAGATGGATTTCTGTTCTCAAAATTGTATCACGAAGCAGAATGTGTAGTTGAAACTTGTTGTCTTAAAACCCATATGTATGGAGGTCATTTCACATTATCTTTGAAAAATACTACTGGATTAGTTCCACGAAGAGAAGAATTTGGTAATCTTATGAAAGAATTACATGGTTCTGAACACCAAAGAAAGATGATTGCTGATATGAATGCTGTCTATAACTGGGATCTAATTATTATGGATGGAATTGTTACTTTTGTAGATGGTGGACCCATGAAAGGAACTCTGAAAGAAGCCAATGTTTTTGTGGCTGGAACTGACAAAATAGCTGTTGATGCTGTTGGCGTTGCTTTACTCCGAATGCTAGGAACAACTGATGAAGTTAGTAAGGGGCCAATTTTCAAACAAGAACAGATTGCTAGAGCAGTAGAACTAAACCTCGGAATCTCTACTCCAGAGGAAATTGAATTCATTACTGATGGTTCTGAAGAAAGTGCAAAACTAGTTGAGAAAATAAAAGAAAAACTAGCTGAATAAATTGGTCAAGTAGTTCCTTGACCTTCTATTTTTCTTAT
>JAGXNT010000006.1 GCA_019894765.1 Candidatus Heimdallarchaeota archaeon | reverse complement strand
ATTGTAGGATCAATCCCCATTTCTTGCACTGCATCTTTCACATACAAATAGGAAACTCCAGAAGTGATTACTAATAATGGGTCTTTTCCTTTTTCCACTACATTCCATTGAGATTTATTTGAGTACTCTTGAATTTCATCCATTTTTGCTAATAGTAGTGGCTTTGTTCTTCTCGCATTACCAGGCAAGCAGACAAATTTTGCTGGATTTTTTATGAATTCTCCCTTATGAGTTTCTTTCTTAGGTATCTCTCCTATTGTAACTGGTCCTCTTGAATGGCTTAATCTTGTTGTTGATCGAATAACAACCATTGATTCCCATTTCTCTGAAAATTCATAAGCGTATTTTACCATATCCAATGCTTCTTGCGGGGTCGATGGTTCCATGCAAATTGCATGAGCAGCTAAAGCATACATTCTGGTATCTTGCTCATTTTGACTCGAGTGAAAGCTTGGGTCATCAGCAATAACCATAACAAATCCTCCTTTCATCCCACCGAAGAGAGCAGCGGTGAAAAAGGGGTCTGCTGCGACATTTAATCCCACATGTTTGGCTGCAGTAAATGAACGTAAACCGCTCCATGAAGCGCCTAGTGCAACTTCAAAAGCTATTTTTTCATTGATTGACCATTCCGCATGCATGCCTGTATCTTTTCCAAAATGAGCTATCGTTTCCATTATCTCAGTGGAAGGCGTTCCAGGATATGCTGCTGCGACGTCAACTCCTGCTTCCAAAACACCCCTTGCGAACGCTTCATTTCCGCTAAGTAGCATTTTGGTTACTTGTTTGGTCACTTTTTATTACCTTCTTTTTCTTTAACACAAATCTCAGTTTCTATTCTTCGCTAAAAATAAGCATTTTACTTGATATTTTGATAGTTATATAGTTTTTCAAGTTTCTTCTTCTTCTTAACAAAATGCTTTATCATCCTTTCATTTATAACTTATTTGAAAACTTGGAAGAAAGCTGTTTTTCATCAAAAGTTTTTTAATTCCCTAAATTATGGTCAAATTCGATAATTATTTGAACGTGGTTCCAATGGAATTAATGGAGAAGATTTGGTTAGCGATCATCGCAGTTTTTACTTTTTTAGCTACATTCTTCATTACGTGGTTCCTAAGCAAATTCTTCCTGAAAAAAGGTATTTTCGGACATGATGTACATAAAGCTGATAGACCCAAAGTAGCAGAAATGGGTGGAGTCGGTTTAGTCACTGTCATGCTTGTTGTGACTATTTGCTGTATTTTCATTTTTAGAGAGGACTATTGGCAACATTTCACTGTTGCAGCATTAGTTATCCTTGTTGTTGGATTAATTGGAATTTGGGATGACCTCAAAGCATTAGGAGCAATTTCAAAACCATTCCTACTTCTAATTCCTGCTATCCCAATTCTAATTTGGCAGACAATTGAGAATCCTGCTCTTTTAGATAATGGCTTATTATTATTTGATCCTAAACCCTATTTACCATTTATTGGACAAGTTAGGATTACAATCATCTATTGGATTCTTATTCCCTTTGCAATAACTGTGTTATCAAATGCTACAAATATGTTGGATGTGATGAACGGTTCTACACCCATAACTATCCTCCCTGTTGCTGGAGTAGGAATAATCGCGACTACTCTTTTCTATTTCAAAGGTCTTGTTACGTTCCCTGGTCTAATCATGTCAATACTGCTTTTTAGTTGTTTGTTAGCTTTCTTCTGGTTTAACAAATATCCTGCGAGAATATTTTGTGGTGATACTGGTAGCTTAACGATTGGAGCTATAGTAGCACTCATTGCCATTTTTGGTCGCATTGAAATTATTATTATTGTTGCAATGATGCCTCACATTATGAATTCATTTCAAATAATAAATAGTGTGAAAGGTCTCCGAGAAAGGAGAGAGATTAAGGAACGTCCAACAATGATCATCAAACATAAGAAAGAAGGGAAATTAGAAAAAGTGGAAATAGCTGCAAATCCAAATGAAGAGGCTCCATTAACTTATACTCGATGGCTGGTAGCAAAACAACCTCTTAATGAAAAAGAGATTGTTGTATCTATGGGAGTTGTTTCTCTGGTCTCCTTTATTCTCGCTCTGATAACTATGGGTCTTATTTACATAACAATTTGAATTTTTTTTCAGAAAACCATGTTTCTTTGAGTATTTCTTCTCAAAAACAGTGAAAGTATTCCACAGATAATATCTCTATTAATACGAGAACATGCTCTTGGTCTCACACGGGTTTTTAATAAGCTTCTACCTACCAAAAAGTATAGGTGAGGAACTTTGGAATCTTTTATCAAGAACATAACAGAAAAAGAACAGGTACCCGATTTATTTCCAAAAGACGGTGCTCTACATGATTCTAATGATGTAGATGCTGATCTAAGAAAGATCATTGAAGAAATTCAAGCGAAAATCTTAGTTATCGGAGTTGGTGGAGCTGGAAATAATGCAGTTACTCGTTTAAATCAAACAGGGCTTGTAGGTGCAATTACTTTGGCTGCCAATACTGATGCTCAGCAATTACTCTATTCCAAGAGTCATAAGAAAATGCTTCTTGGTCGAGAATTATGCAGAGGATTAGGTGCTGGGAACGACCCACAAATTGGCGCAGAAGCAGCAGAAGAATCGAGTGAAACCCTAAAGGGCATTTTATCTCAAGTTGACATGTGTTTCATTGTTTGCGGATTAGGCGGTGGAACCGGAACAGGCGCAGCTCCGGTTATTTCTAGAATCGCTAAGAATCTTGGAGTACTTACCGTTTCCATTTGCACATTACCATTTGAAGTCGAAGGCAGAATAAAAGCACAAAATGCAAAAGAAGGTTTGAGACGATTATACGAAAGCAGTGATACAACAATCGTTGTTCCTAATGAGAAATTAATAGAAATTGTCCCCGATCTTTCTTTGAAAGAAGCATTCTTAGTTGCTGATGAAATTCTTATCAGAGCTGTAACTGGTTTAACTGAACTTATTAATAGACCTGGAGATGTCAATGTTGACTTCGCAGATGTTCGCAGAGTACTTGGTGAAGGTGGAGCAGCTATTATTGGCCTTGGTGAATCAAGCAGTACCGATAATCGAGCACAAGAAGCTGTTGAAGATGCACTCAGTAATCCTCTATTAGAGGTAGACATTCGAACCGCTAAAAGCGTCCTACTAAACATAACTGGTGGCAAAGATCTCAACTTGAAACAAACTGAAGAAGTAATTCGTGCAGTGACAGATCAATTAAGCAATGATATCATCGTTAAATTCGGTGTTCTTATAGATCCCGATCTTTCAGGAACAATTCGTGCAACAATTATTGTCAGTGGAGTAAGAAGTCCATACATCCTGTCCAATATCCAAGACATAAATTCCTTAGGATTAGACTATGACTTGGAAGAAGATTTAGACTTAGGTCTTGAAACGTTCGAATAATAACAAGAAGTGGAGTAGCTTTTTTACTCCTCTTCTAACATTAATTTTTTTTAATTAATCTAGTTGCTTAGTTTCAATGGGTTTTGAAATTTCAGCAATCGAGATGTCAGTAGAAATATCGAGTTCTTTTTGATCATCAATTTTATCTAGAAGCGGATCTTTTTTCCCGTTTGCATCACTGTCTGCATAATCATCAATCATTAGACCTTTCCTTGCTGAATAAACGAATCCGCTAATAATCAAGACTGAGAGTATTACAGAACTCGCAAGAAGAACATAAATAGGTAAAACGTATTCCGCAATTAATGAGACAATTCCCATACCTACAAGTTGAGCTATGCCTTGTGCAAGTTGTTGAAATCCAAACACTCGTCCTTGTTTTTCATATGGAACCCTTTCTTGTATTAAAGTTGAAGCTGGAACATTTATCATAACACTTAGAACTCCATAAGTCGCAAACACGGTTGCAATTACCCAAGCATTTCTTGAGACTGCAAAGACATACATACCTATCGTTGCTCCTAGAAATCCTAGGTTAATTAACAAGATTTTCCGTTTGAGTTTTCCAAAGCTCATTAAAACAATGGCTGCAATGATTCCTGTTGCTCCCATTACTCCCTGTAAAGCTCCATACCATGTGGCGCTTAAATCCATTTCTCCTCTAAGAATCACAACGAATAAAACGTTGATCGCCCCAAAAGCAAACGTTAAACCTGAAAAGATAAGCAACATGTAGGAAATTTTTGGATGCTCTCTAATTGATCGAAAACCAATTTTCATATCATCATAAATGCTTCTAAATTCCTGTCTAACCGATGTGGATTTTTCTCGAACAACATCTGGTGGTTTCTTACCAATTCTAAATATTAGTAAAATTAGCATTCCTGAGACTACAAATGTGCTTGCATCGAAAATGAAACTTATTCTATAACTAATAGCTGCGAGTACTCCTGCAAGCACAAAACCTACGATAGTTGCGATTTGAAAAACAGTTGAACCAATTGAATTCGCTATTAATAGATTCTTTTTCTTCACAATTAATCTCGTGTATGCACTTCTTGCTGGGAAAAAGAATGCTGCAGAGGATGAATTAAGGAAACATAAAATGAAAAGAGCAACCATCATATATCTTGAACTATATTGGCGAAATCCATAAGTTGTTATTAAAACCATAAATGAGTCTCGAAATAGATAAACAAGAAGATAACCAAACGAAGAAAGAGCACTGAGTATATTAGACCACAACATAATCTTTCGTTGGTCAAACCTGTCTGTATATACTCCCGCTAGTGGAGTAATTAGTACAAAAGGTAGCAACCAAATTATCGCCAAAATTCCCATCATGAATGGACTTTTAGTTAAATCCCAAATAAGAAATTCTAGCGCAAGACCAGATATAGCTCTACCAATGTTCTCGATGAATTGTGCACCAAATAAAAGCATAAAAGCTTTGTTCTTTAAAACTTCTACAATTGATGGTTTCTCATCTGTACTATCGATTCCTGTTGTGAGTCCTTTTTTCTCTTCGGTGGTTACAGACAATTACTTTTGCTCCATGCATTCAATTTTCGTTGAATATTTAATTATTCTTAAATCTCTTGAATTAAGTGATTAAGAATATGTGGTATGGTCAGATTATATATAAAAAGTGGTTCTAACTGACCAGTGGTGTTGGAAGTATTAATCTCAGACAATGACAAAAGATTTTAAAGTAATTTACTTCTTTTCAACTTAATTGTTTGATTAAACTCAGCAAGAATCAAGTAAGCATATTAGGAGAAGCAACGCATGAATCTTGGAGAATTCTTTACAAGAAGCAGAAGATTATTAATCCACAGCAAAAGACCCGATCGAAAAGAAATATGGTTAACCGTTCGTATTACAGCACTCGGTATAGTGATTATAGGTTTAGTCGGTTATATAATTCATATCTTGTTTACAGTACTTCTCCCACAAGCAACTAACCCATAATAACTAAGCTGTATCCTTTCTACGAGTTATATGCTTACAATTTCTTTATTCAAATACTACTAATAGCCTTGCTGAAGCATCTAATAGATGCTTTACTAAATGGTTTTTAGGAAGTTCTAGAAAAAGTTTAATAGGTCAAACTACAGCGGTTGAAATTGATAGGAAGAATAAAACATGACTATTTGGACGTTACGTGCAACTATTGGTCAGGAAAAAGCTATAGCCAAACACATTCGAGAAAAAATCAAGAATAAGAAAATTGGTGTTTGGTCTCTACTCATACCAGAAGCTTTACGTGGATACATCTTCATTGAATCCAATTCAATAGAAGCTATTGATCAAGCAATAATTGGTATTCCTCATGTAAGAAGCAGAGTTGTTGGAGAAGTAGAAATTACTGAACTAGTAAGCTTCCTTGTTCCGAAACCAACCATTGAAGGATTACATGTTAATGATATCATTGAAATTATAAGTGGACCCTTTAAAGGCAGTCGTGCAAAGATTAATCGAATTGATGTTGGACGTGAAGAGGTTACTGTTGAACTTTTAGATTCACAAATTCCAATTCCTATCAAGTTGCATTCTGACTTCTGTAAAGTAATTGAAAGCGCTGCCGGAGAGGAAGAAGAAGAGCTTACAATGCTGGAAAAACCAGCAACAGATGAAGACGGAAAACCGATTAAAGAAGAGGAAGAAGAGGATGATGTTTTCTCTGAATTCTTCAAAACCAGCTAATTTGATTAGAAGTATTAAAAAAGAGATTGGAAAATGTTCATTTTCAGAACTCTTTCCTTATTTTTATTTTATCCAATAGTCGAAGCTTTTTTACAGACTTTTTCAACTATTAGTTACATGGTCTATCTTAGCTAACTAACTTCTGAAGTGTTTGCTAACATCATTGACTTTATTGCGAGTCCGCCCAACTCCATTGCTGGAGGAACTTTCGTTTGACGTTTGGCTGTGTATCGCAAAAAACTTTTCTCGAAAGACTCGAATTTCTTTCAAGAGTCGTTGCCTGACCACAAGGCGTTTCTGTGATAGTGCTAGTAGAGCGAGGAAGCGTTGCATTTGTGTTCCTGCACTGCTTGTGTCTCGATCCATTTCTAGTCCACAATCACAACTAATAATTCGCTCGGAGAGTGCTCTGTTCTCCTTGTTCATGCAGTAGCTGCACAGTTTGGTTGTATCTCGTTCACTGATTCTTATTACTTTCTTACCTACTTTTACTGCTTTGTAGGTTAAGAATCCAGCGAAGCGACCAAGCGAACCGCTACTTTGCATGCTTCTATGTCGGCTTTTATCATTTTTCCTATCTTTCTTTTCACTTTTACTCATTTCTTTGACATTTAAATCGCCAATGATGATTGTATTTGCTCTGGTGTTCTCAACAATTTTCTTGCTTATTTTGTGCTGAAAATCTTTTCTTTGGTTTGCTTGTTTTGCAATCATTTTGTTGAGTTTGTTGTTGTTGTACCAGTACCAACGATTAGAGTATTTTCTGCAATGATCTCGTTTCGACATTAGCTCCTCTATTTTTGGTTGCCAGTACTTATCCACACGTTTATTTTTGATTGTTATTGTTTTTCCTTCGTGACTGTTCACAGCTGCAACCAAATTGATTACTCCTAGATCTATTGTTTGGTAAATACCATTATCGTAATACTCTGGTGTGTTTTCCTCGTAAATGATTGATAAGTAGAATTCCTTTGTTTTATGCAGTTGATAGATGGTTACTTGCTTAATCTTCTTGTCTGCAAAAGTTAGTTTTCCCTGCAACTCAAAAGTAAGATCTACTTCTTTTGTTTCTCTTGTTGGATAGAAATGACTTAATGTAATTGTTGCTCCTTTTATTTTGAAGCCACTTTGATTGAAATGCATAGTTGTGAAATATTTTTTCCCCTTAAACCCAGGTGGTTTTGCATCTTCATCTCCATTATTTCTGAGAGCAAAAAAAGACTTATTATCTGCTTCTAATTGTTTTAGTGTGTCTTGCAGTGTTTTGGAGTAATTTTGCTTGTAGCGTGGGTACAACTGTTTTAGTTTTGGTAATTGTTTTGATTGCTTGTTATAAGTTGGTTTGCTTTCCTTGTCTCTCTTTTTCTTTGGTAAGTGTTTGTTTTTCTCCCACCACTCTTTTCGTTCTTTATTGGCAAAGTAGTGAATTAGTCTGCAATTTTCTGCCAGTGCCCAGAGAACTTCTTTTTGTTCTTCAGTTGGGTGAATCTTTACTTTAGATGTGAGTTGTAGTGGCTTTTTCTTTGAGGGTCTTGTTATTTGTTTTACTTGTTCCAATGCTTTTCCCAATTCGTTCTTTGGTAAATCAGCTATGAGTATTTTGTATGCTTTCTTTGCTAATTGATGTTCCTTTGAGAGCATTTTTCTTCAGTAAAGTATATATTTAGCTTAATATATAGCTATTTTCCATAGAGTTCATCGAAAGTAATAATTGTTTACTTTAAAGAATAGTTGAATAATTAATCAACCGTACAATTGTACAAAGGGGTATTTAATTAGTATGACACTAACTTAGTCCTAGGAGGATATTATTATATCTACTACTCATCTCCACTGGTTAACAGATCCATTATTAATTGATACTGAACCTAAAGAGACAAACAAATGGATAACTGCTAATGACCTTTCAGAGACTGGTCAGCGAGAAAAGATAATCACTTCTAATAACCAACTTCAACTTTATTCTATAATGATTCGCAAACATGATTTTATAACAGGAGAACGTTTGCTGCAATCGTTTCCTTATATCCTCCTAGACCAAGACTGGGTGGAGAAGTTAAGGAAGAAAACCTTGTTGTTAGCTGAGCGGGCTCATCACTATTTCAAAGATACACTAGCAGATTATTCTATTCGCTCCTGGCAGAAAAGAATTATCAAGTATTTAGATGAACAAAAGCGATTACCTTTCCCGCTTCTTAGATTATATTCTGATTGGTTAGAGGTTTATCAAGATAAACAATTTCTTTCGTTCCAATCTGCTCGAGGAGAAGGCTTTAAGCTACCAATTTACCTTTCTGTAAAATTGTCTTATTTAACAGGAGTGATAATGGGTGATGGTCATCTAGCAGAATATTTTGTTAATATTATTGATGCATCAAAAGAACATATTGAGAATTTAACGCAAATGTTAATGTTACAGTTCAACTCAAAAACTGAATTTTTCAAACATACAAAAGCCAATGCTTGGAATGTCAATATTCTTGGTAAATGGATTGTTCGCTTCTTTAACTTTTTATCCGGGCAACCTATTAATGCTCGAAAGTATCCTGTTCTTCGTGAACCTCTTATTAATCAAACCAACACTCTCTACCGGAGAGCTTTTTGGCGAGGGTTGATGGACGCAGATGGGAGCTATAAATCATCTATTGGATTTTGTTCTGCTTCTCAGAAACTTCTAAACG
The DNA here is from genome assembly GCA_019894765.1 of Candidatus Heimdallarchaeota archaeon. The sequence goes on along the minus strand of JAGXNT010000006.1, from coordinate 814 downwards.
ATTTTTCTTTATTCTTAACACAACACAACATTCAACATAGATTTTACACTCAAACAGTATTAGGTGGAACAACATATAGTCTTAAGATTTTTGGGGAATCTCGCAAACGTTTTACCCAATTAATTGGTTCGGAACACCCCATCAAAAAACAAGAATTACAAATTCTTCTAGATAAAAAGATACATAGGTTTACTGAAAACTCAGCAACTTTGAGAAAGCGCGGCGTATGGGACGGACAAGTAATTGCTGTAAATCAAGAAAAATTATTAGATGGTTATTTTGATCTTTCACTAATCCCTCATTTAAGCATAGCAAATTTAGGCAACTATATTCGAATTCTAAGACGAAAAAATGACTTGACACAACAATCATTATCTTCAGAATTATCTATCACTCAAACTTTGCTCTCAAAATATGAACGAAACTCTCATGCAATACCTATTCCAATCTTACTTGAATTGCTATCAAGATTAGCAGTTCCATTAAAGACTTTTTTTTCCACAAATTCAAAATCAACCTATCATTCACAACGCTCAAAATGCTGTTTGAATACACGACCTAGTGAAGACTTTCTAAAAATACTACTTGGAATGCAATTCAAAGAAAGAGGGTTAATAATGATACACGGAAAGGAAAATGAAGACTTGGATAAATATCGAAAAAAAATCAGTAGTTTCTTTTCATTGCAGATTCAAAAGAGAAGTTTTCATAATGCAGTCCTAAATAGTTTTGTGAGAGAATTTTTTATCCTTCGTAGTTAATAGTTTTGAGTTGTGAAAATAAAAACACAAAAGCTCACGCTTTGGGGCGTGCT
>JAGXNT010000057.1 GCA_019894765.1 Candidatus Heimdallarchaeota archaeon | reverse complement strand
TCCATTGCACTGTCCATGCTCTCAATAAGGTTTGCGACATTTTTTTCTCGGGCTAATCTCCCAACATAAATAGAGACAATTGCATCTTGTGGTATCCCATGACGCTTCCTAATATCATATTTTGGATTTCCCGGATAAAACCTAGAGTCATCAATAGCAAATGGAGTGTGAAAGATTCTTTCTTCAGAAATACCAAAATCCAAGAGTTTTCCTTTGAATCTCTCAGTTGCATGAAAGAAAGTATCAATGAATAATCCATAGAAGAGCTGAGAAATTAATGTGAGATAAAAATTATACATGAAATTTCCGATATGTAGTACGTTGTGGAAAATAATTCGTTCATCTTGATGGACAAACATTCCTGTTTTCTTATTCATAGCTTTTGCTAACATTCCTCCCATAATGCCGAGAGTTCCAGCTGAATGAATGAATACAAAATCTGATTCTTTCATAGCTTTAAACATTCGTTTATCCGGAAGTGCAAACCAATATCCTTGCGTATGAAAACCAGGATTAAAACTTCTAACAACAGTGAATCCTTCGAAAGGATATTCATAATCATTAGTTCCAGGGATCTTTGGACAAACTAGAGTAACTTCATGACCTGCTTTCACAATTGCTGGGATAATATAATCGAAATAGCGAACAACACCATCGTAGACTGGTTTGTAAGAATCACAGACAAAACAGATTTTCATTTTTTTATACACCCAACAACTGTATCCAAATTCCCAACACTTCATGCTGGATGTTTGAATCTTAAATAATTTACCCTTGATATCATATATTAGTAAGTATAAAGAAAAAAAATTTGGTCACTAAAAACTGATGGTTTCTTTTGATTTACGGAAGACTCTCCTTGGTTTTCTTACAGCTTCTTCTAAAATACTATCAATTCCATCAAGGAAGACGTCAGCATGAAATCCCCATGTTCGACTTTTCACAAGTGCTTGACCTTGAAGAGCTATGGATTGTCGAAGCTTCTCATTCTTAGCTAAAAGAAGAATATTCTCTTTAATTTCTTCATAATCAAGAACATCATTAATGAGCAAAGCATTGCTTTTGTGAACAATATCAAGATCATGGTCTTTCTCTGAAGTAATAATTGGAACTTGACAAGTCATAGCTTCAAAAATAGTGAAGCAACTGCTCTCATTAAGAGTAGGAGTACAAAAGATATCGCTAGTTGCATAATGACTTTGAAGTTCTTCCTCAGGGATGAAACCTGTGAAAATAAATCGTTCTTGGTTTCTTCGTTGTTGATTTAGGAATTTATCCTTATCAGGTCCTCCTCCAACAATCATGCTAAAAAGATTGGGCATCTCATCCATTGCCGCATCCATTGCTTTGATAATGTTATCTACATTCTTCTCTACCGATAAACGACCAAGATAACTACAAATAACAGAGTTGTTTGGGAGTTCATGTCGTTTTCGTAGATTTATTTCCGGTTCGGGATGAAAAGATTTCTTATCAATAGCAAAGGGAGCTCGAAAGATCTTGTCTTCAGGAGCATCAAACCAGATAAGCTTACGACGAAAACGTTCGGTAGCACAGAAGAAAACATTCACAATTTTCGTGTAGTATTTTCTTATCAACCAGAAGAGAAAGCGAACAAGAAATTTAGGAAGATGAATGATATCTTGAAGAATAACTCTTTCATCATGATGGCAAAAGAGCCCAACCTTTTTGCGAAAAATCTTAGCAAGCAGTCCACCAAAAGTTCCTAAAGGCATCAAGGAGTGGAGAATGACGATGTCTGACTTACGAATGACGCGGACTAGACGCCAATCAGGGATAGCAAAATTATAGGCATTGACTTTGATTCGAGTAGTCCAAGTGCGAACGACAGTAAAACTTGGTTGAGGTGAGGAAACTCGTTTCTCACCACGAGAATGAGGACAAACGAGAGTGACTTCATGACCTTTTTTGATGAGTTCTGGGATCAAGTAATCCAAGTAACGAACAATGCCATCGAAACTAGGATGGTAGGTGTCGGTAATCATACAGATCTTCAAATTTGTCAACTCCAGATTTCATCAAATTTTAGACTTACTCAATAAAACACTCCAAAATTTTATATTAAAAGCTATAAATGACCGACGAAAACCTTTGAGAAAAAAAGGACCTATTAAAAATCAAGTCATTAACTGATGAAGCACTACTTTTTTATAGAGGGTCTCAGAAGGTCGAATCAACAAATTATTCCGAAAATCAGTAGGAATAATTGATAGGAGAAACAGTTAGAATGAAAAAATACGAATGTACTGTTTGCGGTTATGAGTACGATCCAGAAAAGGGTGATCCTGATGGAAACATCCCACCAGGAACTGCTTTTGAAGACTTGCCAGATGATTGGGTTTGTCCAATTTGTGGTGCAGGTAAAAGCGACTTTGAACCAATATAATAAAATTCAATTTTTCTCCCTTCTTTTTCTTTTCTTTTTCACAATTTTTTTATTTCTAATGTTTCATATAACTACAAATGAATCAAGCGATTCTTTTTCTCAAAAAAGACAATGTAATGAAGTCAATTATTGAAGAAGTAGGAGAAGTTAAACTCACAAAAAATCCTAATTACTTTGAGTCACTAGTAGAACAAATGATTTATCAACAAATCACAGGTAAAGCTGCTGCAACAATTTTTCAACGTTTCAAAGCATTGTTTCCAGATGAATTAATTATCCCAGAAGAATTGCTGAAATTAACAGAGTTGGAGTTGCTATCTGCAGGGATTTCAAGACAGAAAAGGGGTTATCTTTACAGTCTCTCCGAGAAGTTCATTGATGGAACTATCAAACCAGAAAAATTCGAACAAATGACTGATGAGGATATAATTGCAGACCTAATCAAAGCTAAAGGTATAGGGCCATGGACTGCTCAAATGTTTTTGATGTTTACTCTTGCTCGTGAAGATGTATTTGCACCGGATGACCTTGGTCTCAGAAAAGCAATCCAATTACACTACAAAATGGAAGAACTACCTAAACCAAAGGAATTAGAAGAATTTGCTAAACGCTGGAAACCATATCGTTCTTATGCATCTCATTATCTTTGGAGAAGCTTGAAAAAAGAAAAAAAAAGTAAGAAGTGAGAGTGAAAACTCTCAGGATGTTTTTATTGTCTTCTGTACATAAATCTGCTCCAATTCTCTGGAGTTGGGATTTCTTCTGGTAAACCTTTGCGAGTACGAATTTCGTGAATTATTTCAATTTCAAGACTTTTTGGTAAAGGTTCGAATGCCTCGAATTGATATCCCCAGAAGCTGCGACCAGAAGTTGCACTTCGTAATTTATCTGCAAAGTCACCGAGGGTTTCAGCTGTTGGTAGAACACCTTTAATTCTAACTTGTTCTATTTCATCGAGAGTTTCTTCAACGCGTCCACGGTGTTGACTTAGAAGACCCATAACAGCACCCATGAAGTCTTTTGGAGTTTTAATATCTACTCGTAACATAGGTTCAAAGATGTGAGGATCTGCAGTTAGGAATGAAATGTTCAATGCAGAAACTGCCATACCTAATATTTCTGAGAAACCAGTATGAGCTGGATCAGTATGAATGGTAGCATCTGTAATGACTACTTTTAATCCAAGTGTGGGTTCTTTTGCAACTGCTGCGGAATAGGTAAAGTCCTTGAAGATCTGAATGACGTATTGCTTGATTCGATCCATACGTTGAACACCAGAACTAGCATCTATAAGCATATTAAGTCCTTCAATGTCCCAGATCTTACGAGCAAATTTTGCATCCCAACCTGCTTTATCACGAAGAATTCCCGCTCGAACCCTATCAGTTAGATGCATATTTACTTCGCCTTTTCTGATAAGTTCTACAGCTTTGTCATCAAGAGGTTCAATGAAAAGTCTCAAACGATTGTGACCATTTGGAGATTTTGTGTGGACTTCTGCACCAGCACGTTGAATTCGTTCACGATAAACAATAATTGGATCAAACAATCGGATTTCTACTTGCTCGTGAATTCTCTTGGTGAGAATTTCAATCTGCAAAGGATCAATCCCTGAAAGAATATATTTGTTACTTTCTTTGTCATGTCTGAAAGTAGCAGTTGGATCAGCCATAATCCACTTACTAACAACTTCACCGAGCTTTGCAATATCTTGAGGATCAATTGCTTCTATGGCACGACTAACTACCGGTTCAGCAGCGTATGATATCTCTTCAAATCCAATTGCATTTGAACCTGGTTCTCTGAAGGATTCGCCACTAGGAGCAATAAAACCGTAAACAGCAAAAAGATTGCCAGCAGGAATCTCGTCAACATCAAGGATATCAGTAATTTGCATAACTCCAAGACGTTTGACAGGAACTTTCTTCCTTTGACCAATTAACTCAAGTTCTTGACCAGCTCTAATGGTCCCAGAGAAAACACGACCAATTAAAGTTGGACGTTTACTCTTAGGATCAATGAAGACCTTTGTAATCATACCTAAAAGAGGGCCATCACGGTCGCAATTAACAAGTGCTTTACCTTGTTCTGACTCAAGATCCCCAGACCAAATATGTTTAATCTTGTACTTTTGAGCTGTTGCCGGGTCTGGAAGATGCTGAATAACCATTCGTAAGAGAGAGTCTTCAAGATGAAGATTTTCACGAAGCCATTCCCTATCGTCCTCAGCGTACTTTTGGAAAACGATGCTCGGATCTTTATAACCAGCTTTTTTAAGAATGTCCAAAGTGAAAGCCCAACCATCCTTAGCAGAGCCAACAGCAACGCTGTTCTTTGCGAAGCTAACTTGCCAAGCCTTTCCAAATTCTTTAGGAGCGAATTTTTTGATTTGCTGATTGACTTGAGAAATAATAGTATCAATACGCTCGAAAACCTTGTCGGGAGCAAGCTTTAACTCACTAATCAAGCGATCAACCTTGTTAATGAACAAAACAGGTTTACACATTTCAGAGCCAACAGCTAACTGAATATTGGTGATAGTTTGAGTCATCAAACCCTCAAGAGCATCAACTAAAATGATAGCACCATCACTACCACGAAGAGCACGACTAACTTCACCAGTAAAGGAAATGTGACCAGGAGTATCATTAATCTCAAAGAGGTAACTTTTATCATCAAGTTCATAACTGAGAAGAACGACGCTGGTAAAGATAGTAATACCACGCTCTTGCTCCTCTTCATCAGAGTCAGTCATGAGTTTCTGACCGGCATCAGCATCAGACATAAGACCAGCCCTGCGAAGAAGATAATCGCTAGTAGTAGTCTTACCATGATCAATATGAGCAGCAATGCTAAAGACACGACGGAGATCCATGGGATGATTTTTGACCATGTCACGAATCTCTTCAGGATTTTTAATACGAACCACGATTTTACAACTCACTAAATTTTTTTTCTTGTTTTTTTAGTTATCACGTCGCAAGTGGTTTTTTTCTGCGATTAGCGGACGGTTTTCATCCAACACAGACCGTTACTGAAGGGTAGTTGATAGTTTTTCTACCCCTTTTTTCGACGTGTAGATGCGTTTCAGCACCTTTGACTCAGATATAGGTTTTTCGGTTTCTCCTTTATCTCCAGTCGGTTGTGAAACTATCTTCAGCTTGTTGTTCTCGATTGTGAGTTTTCCCCTTTTAAAATCATTGATTAGTAAGTTTACTGCTAGTAGCAAGTGGTTTTTTAGTTTGTTGTTTGCGTAATCAATTGTCTCGTAAAATCTTGCAAATGTTTTGTTGTAGTAGATGTAGTTGTAAAGCGAGTTGATATTGTGCTGTTTCTCTGTAATTTCTTCTGCTACTGTTTTACAATCTATTTCCCCGTTTTCGTAATCATATCTTCTTTCTTCTCTTCTAGGTATTCTTCTCAAGAGGAATGATGCTAATCCATCGTATTTCTTAATGATTGGTATTAACCAGTTGTTTAGTTCTTCTTTTCCATTTTCATGATGTTTCTTACAGGCTTCCCGAATGAATTTGTTTCTAATTTCCACTTCATGATAGATTTTACTGTCATGTTTTTCTGTATGAACGAAATCGTGTAGAAGTAAAGCTCTGATAGCTGTTTGCAGTGGTTTTGGATGATGACCTAATCCTTTTCTGATCTTCAGTTTCGTTCCTCGAGGTGCTTTCTTGCAGGGAGTAACTTCTCGTTTTTCTATCCACTGTATCTTTCCCAATCCATTGTTTTGATGTTTGCCTAATCCTTTGAGACTGTGGAACCACTGTAATCGTTTTGCTGCTTGCTGATTATTTCCCGGAAAGTCCACCACTACGAATCCTCGATAGCAGTTCTTGATGGTAGGTGCTTTTCTTACTCCTTTGATGAGTTTTCCGTAATGCATTCTTCTCGGATAGGGCAGGTATCCTTTCTCGTTTTCTTTTGGTTCTCTAGTAATGCTTACTTTGCACCCTTTGATGAAGAAAAAAGGTTTGGAAACAACAATTGGCGTGATTGTTTTCCCAACGAGTCTTAAGCGTTTCCTGGTGTCCATGCTTTCATTCCTTCTTGCATTTCTTTCCAAAGGTTTCGCTCTTTTTCTTCCTCGATGACTTTTCCTTGTTCATTGAAGCAACTCTTCCACACCACTTCTTGTAAGGCAACTTGGTTTAACTGGTATCTTTCACTTAGAATCTTTGCGAGGTACTTACATCATTTATTTCTCTCATAATTTGGTGATTGCCATTTATTACTACTATAAGAATGAACTCTTACTTATGAGTGATGAAGCTATTGAGGAATACTCGAATTATTTGCCAAGAAACAATGATAATAGATTATCATTTATATCTTTAAATACTAATGAAACAATATAGAAGTAAAAGGTTAATAAAAAGAAAAGTAATCTTTTAGCTGGAAAAGGAGATTAAACGATTGAAAAGAAGTAAAATTAGTGTAACATTCATCTTATTTTTTATCGGTTCACTAATGTTGTACTCACTCCAATTTACAGAAACTAAAGGTGTTGATGAACTCTCATACAAGATAGCCACATCAAAGTTAGTAGCGAAAATTGGTGATAACATAGTGAAAACAAATAAATTCCAATTTCGAAATACTACTTTTCCAGAAAAAACCACTGTGCAAGTAACAGCTAATATTCAAGGCATTGGTGTTACTGGTAATTACACCATAAATCAATTGACCAGAACCTATGTCTATTCATTTAATATCTTTCAATTACTGGTACCGAAATTCTTGGAAAAAACATATGACCTCACCTACTCCGTTTACAAGTCTTGGGAAATACAGTCATTTAATCGAGGATTTTATTTTGAATTGTATCCTTATGTTTACCCCCACTACACAACTTGGCAATTCTTTGATAATTTGAGGGATTCTTTGGAAAACACTTACGATCAATATAAAACTCAAGGTTACGAAGTGGATTACGCGTTTCATACGAATAGTGATGAGAATTACTATTCCTTTGAGAGTTGGACTGGAGGAGAAATTAACGGGGAGTACGGAGATATTTCAGCTAACCCATACCATATTCCAGCTAATGTTTCATACGATAATCTCTTCAAAATAGTCATAAATAAACACACAGGAATAGTTTCTGGTTTCCGAATGAAGGGAAGAGTGAACGGATTGCTTAATGGTACAAAAGTTGATGTGCAATTAGATTATCAGTATACGAAAAGTGGCTCCTCTATGAGGAATTTTGTAATAGGACCTTCATTTACAGTTGCGCCCTTTTTCTGGCGAAATGTTGGAATTTCAACTATTATAATTCTAACTGTCATAACAACTTCTATTTTGACAACTTTTTTAGTTAAAAGAAAAAAGAAGAACTTATAGAAAAAAAAAAGGGAAAAAGGAAATTGCTTCCTTTCTTCTTTTCACCAACCCAATCCCCCGCCACCAGGTTTACTGTTGGGATCGTTAGGGTCGTATCCATTGATTATTTCGTATAAGTCATCGTACCCATCATTATCCGAATCGGAATCTTCAAGTTCTTTACATTGGTCCTCCGCCACCACCACCACTCTTAGCAGCGCCATACCAAGAAAGATAAACACTATAAACACCAGTGTGTTGGTTGTAGCAGTAGAGACGATAGGAATAACTTGTTGTAGCAGAAGGAGTATAGTAGTTTTTACTTCTTGAAGTTCCGCTGTAGATAGTAGTCCAAGTGGTACCAATTTTTATTTTAAGAACATATGTCCAAGCAGACCAAAGAGCATTCCCTGCCCAATAATTAGTTGGGGCAACCCATGTGAAATAAACTCTGCTAATGCCATCTGGTAGCCCATAGAAATTCCTACTTATATTGGGTGAGATTCGAGCTGGATTGGAGTTATAATCCAAAGGATCGGTGCTATAAGTAAAGAGTTCCTGATAATCATCGAAGCTATCACTGTCTGTATCAGAATTCACTGGATTAGTTCTATCAATCAATTAACAAATCTATCATGCAATGGAAAACGATTATCCTAAACTATCTAGAGAAGGGCTCACTCCCATTTCCTATCTTTCGATGTTGCTTCGAATTAAAAACAAATTTATACGCCTTAATTAATGAAACCTCTCTTCGCTTTACCAGTGCCCGTGGGGAAGCATTCACTTTTCCAACCAGGGTAACGAACAAATTAGCTTATCTTTGTGGTATTTGTAATGGGGATGGCAATCTACGTGATTACTGGATAATAATTGCTGATGAAACAAAAGAACACATAGAATTCATATCTAACATGCTGCATGAGTTATTCTCAAAAAAAGGCAAGTTAATGAAAACTGGAGGAGCATGGATAGTTAAATTAAACCTTCTGTGGGCAGTTCGTTTGTTCAATTTTCTAACTGATCAAGCCATTGATGAACCAAAGTACGACTCACTACGTGAACCTGTTATTTTTCAACAACTTGGTGAACCATTTAGGAGCTTGTATTGGCGTGGTGCGTTTGATGCAGATGGTTCATTTAAACGTCGAATGAGTTTTAGTACTATGAGTGAAACTTATGCAATTGACTTACAAAAGTTCTTATCAACTTATAATATATCAAGTAAAATAATACTTACAACACTTAATGCTAGTCAAATAGAAATTCCTGCACAATATAAATGGTTATTCGCTCAAATGATTGGTTGCTCTCATCTAAAAAAAATGAAAGATTTTCTCCTGTTTCTTAAAAAATCAAAATTATATAAAGTTTTTACAGGAATAAACGAACACCACTTAACTCAAGATAAACACTATTTTGACTTTAGCTTATTACCTACACTGCAGGTTTTAGGTTTAGATCAGTTTTTGGAACAAATACCTTTTCCATATAACTCATCTGACAAATACCGTCGATATTCAGAAAATGGTGTTACTATACGTAAGCTTATTCAATATATTGAAATGCTCCCTAGACCTTATCCATCAGTTATGACTGTTCTACAAGATTATAATGAATTAATTCATTTCCGTTCCTCAAGTTCTACTCCTATACGATTACCTTTACAACCTAGTCCTGAATTTCGTCATATAATGAGTCATCTTGTTCCTACTGCAAGAGGTGCAACACTTATGGATACTAGTAAACCATTTCAAGTTTTGGTACAAAACACATTTTCCCTTCCAATTCTAAAAAGCAATTTGTTAGAACACAGAGTAATAAATAGATTTCTCACTCTTTATGGTAAATATGAACTATCCCAACAACCACTTACCATCTCTGAAATTTCCAGTTTAACAGATTTTTGGAGTAAAAAATTAGAGTAAAAATAAAAAAAAACTCAACAATTATCATAAACTTATCAGAGGGCTCTCTTCGAGAAAAACGAATGCAGAAACTTGGATTAATCATCTAACATCTCCTATATTTCCCTCTTTTTGCGAATTCTCTTT
>JAGXNT010000056.1 GCA_019894765.1 Candidatus Heimdallarchaeota archaeon | reverse complement strand
TTCATTTAAGACTAAATAAAAGGAGTTATACTTAGAAGGTATTCTATGTCAGTTGATACAAATAAAATCAAAAAAGTTGATTGTTTAGACGAAACTTGTCCTGTTCCATTAGTTGAAACTAGGAAGGCTATTCGAAAAGCTTCTCCTGGAGATATTATTGAAGTAACAGGTAATCACGAATCGTCAAAAAAGGAGATACCTATGGCAGTAGAAGCACTAGGATTAGAACTTCTAAGTATTGAAGAAAAAAATGGTAATTGGATTATACGAATTAAAATACCAGAGGAGAAATAATTATGACAGAAAAAGCTACATTAATTGTTCATAGCGGGGATTTTGATAAAATATATAGTGCACTTATCATTGGAAATGGTGCTTTAGCTATGGGTATGGATGTCTCGATGTATTTCACGTTCTTTGGATTAGAACGCCTTAAGAAGGGAAAATTGGATAAAGGTTCACTTTCAAAAATGAATTATTTTGGTTTAGGTAAAATGTTAATCAAGCAAAAAATGAAAAAAGCAAATGTTCGTTCTTTGGAAGGATTACTGTCTGATTTCGTAGAATTAGGAGGAAAAATCTTAGCTTGCGACATGACTATGGACATCATGGGGATAAAGAAAACAAATCTACGAGAAGAAGTAATTACTAATTTCTGTTCTGTGGGAACCTATGTGAAAGAAGCGAGAGAATCAATCATGACATTATTTATCTAAGAGGGTGATAAAATGCAAAAGAAATTGATATATTTAGATAATTCAGCATCCACACAACTCGATGAAAGAGTTTTGGAAGCTATGAAACCATACTATTTTGATACTTACGCAGTAGCTACATCAGAATTTGCTTATACTTTAGGGATATTGTCTCGAGAAGGATTAGATGAAGCAAGAAATAAAATAGTTAAAAAAATTGGAGGAGAAGATCAAGAATTAATCTTTACCTCTGGTAGTACTGAATCAAGTAATTTAGCAATAAAAGGTATTGTTAAAGCGAAACAAAAAGAAGGAAATCATATAATTACTTCAGTGATTGAAGATTTTCCTGTTTTGAATAGTTTGAAAGCTCTGGAGAGAGAAGGATTAAGAGTTACTTATTTGAAAGTTAACAAAGAAGGACTAATTAATTTAGAACAATTAAAAGAATCCATTAGCAAAGATACTATTCTGATTTCAATCCAACATGCTAATCAGGAAATTGGAACAACTCAAGATATAAAAGCTATATCAGAAATTAGTCATGATAAGAAAATTCTATTTCACACAGATGCAACACATACATTTACTAGATTACCACTAGATGTTAGCAAAACACCAATAGATCTAGTAAGTATTTCTGCTCACACCATAAATGGACCAAGAGGTATTGGTGCGCTCTATATTAAGAAAGATACTCCAATCAAGAAGCAAATCGATGGTGGATTTCAAGAATACAATATTCGTTCAGGTGTGGAGAATATTCCGGGAGCAGTCGGTTTTGCTAAAGCAATTGAATTAGTAACAGAAGAAGAAAACAACAGATTGAAAAACATGAGAGACACACTCATTAAAAAAATACTTAGTGAAGTTCCAGATACAGATTTAAATGGTCATCAAACAAAAAGAATTCCTCAAAATGCTAATATTACATTTCATTCTGTAGAAGGCGAATCTATTACTTTACATCTAGACATGAATAGTATTGCTGTGAGTACAGGTTCAGCTTGTTTTAGTAGATCATTAGAAGCAAGTCATGTGATTCTAGGGATAGGTGGAGATCATGAACAAGCACACGGTTCTGTAAGATTTACTTTTGGACGATTCAATGATATGAAAGAAGTTGATACCGTTGTAGAAGTTATATCTGATGTTGTGAAAAGACTAAGAGTAATTAGTCCACTTGCAAAAAAAAGGAGTGATTAGAAAATGAAATTACCATATAGTGAAAAAGTATTAGACCATTTTAAGAATCCAAGAAATGTTGGTGAATGTGAAGATCCTGACGGTAAATCAGTAGAAGGAAGCCCTGCCTGCGGTGATATGGTGCAACTAACAATTATGGTTGATGAAAAAACTAAGATAATTACAGATATCAAATTCATGAGCTATGGTTGTGCGTCAAATATCGCAACTGGTTCTATTATAACTGAAATTGCCAAAGGGAAAACTTTAGATGAAGCTAAGAAGATTTCTTGGAAAACAGCATCTGAAGAACTAGGTGGATTACCTGCAATAAAAGCTCACTGTTCAGTTTTAGCTGTCTCTGCTCTTCGTGAAGCTATAAGAAATTACGAAGAAAAACACGGAATTGTAGAAAAACCCGAGCCTACAACTGAAGAAGTAGTAAAACGTCGTCTTCAACATGTAATGAATCCATTAACCGGCTTAGATGTTATTCGTACAAATCTAATTACAAACATCAAAATTGAAGGCGATGATAAGAAAATTATTGAAATTTCAGTTGATTTAACTGAGGATCACCAATTCGCTAATAATGTAAGAGAAGAAATAATAGAAAAACTCCAATATCGAAATGATGTTGAAGAGGTTATTGTTATATTTAAGAAATAATTTCTTTTTAGATCAGTGATTAAGAAATGTTTAGGAAAGTGAACTTACAAATAGGTTGTTACAAATAATGACCAAATATAAAATAATAATTGATAGAAAAGATTGCATTCTTTGTGGTAACTGTTATTCACTAGATCCAAAACACTTTGAACCTGATAATGAATATAGATCAATGATTGTTAATGGAGAAACAACGGAAGACATTTCACTAGGTACTTTTGATGATGATGGAATCTCATTAGCAAAACAAGCTGTAGAAGAATGTCCAGTAGAAATAATTTCTGTGAAAGAGCTTTAGTCCATTTTTCGTATATTTTCTTCTTTCTTGAATATTGAGTTAAATTATTTTAGGTATTTTTTCTTCAAAGATTCGCCAAATTTTATCGAATGTTGTAATTCCTCATCAGTAGGATGACCTTTATATTTTGAACCTGAACCCCAGGGAAGGAATTTATAGGCACCAACAATCGTGAGTCGTTCTTTGACGATCTTTGCACCTTTAGCTTCAAGAATTTCTACCATTCGATTAAAAGCTATGTCTTTTTGGAGGATTTT
>JAGXNT010000055.1 GCA_019894765.1 Candidatus Heimdallarchaeota archaeon | reverse complement strand
CCTTTGTGTTCCATTTTGTGTCTACAATAACAAGTACCAACAGTTATACATTCAGCCGTTTCAATTACTTTCGTTGCTCGTTCATAATCTAGAATTTCTGAATAATCTTCTGGACGAATGGTTTCTTCTTGAACAAATACTCGATCAATTGGTGTTTGAGTAGCAAATATTGCAAAAAGAAAATCATCTTCCACATTCAAGTATTGGTAGTAAAGCTCTGAAAGTACTTTTCTGTCAAATTTTCCGTCTGTACGCATCAGTGAAAACTCAAAGAACCCAGCCATTGTCGGAGCTAAGATATAGGATCGTCTTTCATCTTGACATCCATCCATGAGCAAACCTTTCCCTGCTAATGTATCTAGTATTTTTTCAGCTTCATCTCGAGTAGTTTTCCAGATTTTCGCTGCTTTTTCGGCTGTCACAAAATTAATTGGAAGCAAAGAAACAAAATGAGCTTCTTCTTCAGTAAAAAGCACTTGTAAAATTTCAAATAGTGCTTTGGAAGTTGGTGCGCTTTGTGGTGATTTATCTAATCTTTGTTGTAGTTGCACGTAACTATTTTTCTCATGCCCTTTCTTGTGACCCAAGTTTACTGTCTCCAATCTCATAGTTATAATAGAAAGGATTTCATTCTATACTTTTCAATTTAATGCTCTCTTCCTTTAAAATTGTTACTTGTCAAATTGTCACTTTTATCATTTGATTTTCCTACATATTTCTTTTAAATTAGAAAACTGTAATAGAGTAGATGTTCAAAATGAGCAAATCTGAGAATAAACCTGTAACTGCTGTTCTTGTTGGTGCTGGCACTCGAGGTAGAGATGCCTATGGAGCATACGCTCTAAAATATCCCTCGAGACTAAAATTCATAGCAATTTGTGATTCGGATGATGAAAAACGAAAAATCTTCCAAGAATTACATAACATTCCTGATGATTATGCGTTTCCAACTTGGAATGCATTGTTTAACGCTAAAATCGGGAAAATCGCACAAGTGGCTTTCATCTGTACTCCTGATAGAATGCATCATGAGCCAGCAATAGAAGCTTTGGAATTAGATTATGATCTCTTCTTGGAAAAACCAATTGCTCCTACTCTGGAAGAATGTCAGGATATTGCAAAGTGTGCTAGTGCAAAAAATCGAATAGTTCAAGTTGGACATGTTTTACGATTCACGAATTATTGGCAAGCATTGAAAGAATTCTTAGCAACAGAAAAACTTGGCAAAATCGTTCATTATGATCACTCAGAAAATGTTTCTTACTGGCATTTTGGCCATTCATTTGTTCGAGGACCATACAAAAATAAAGAAGAATCTACAGCAATTGTTCTAGCAAAAACTTGTCACGATTTAGATTTAATCTATTGGTTAATGGGTGAGAAACCAGTTGATGTTTATTCCCATGGGGAGTTAACTCACTATAAACCTGAGAATGCCCCACCAAAAGCTCCGGAACGATGTACGGATGGTTGCCCCATTGAAGATGAATGCCCCTGGTATGCTCCAAGATTATACTTAGAATTAGAACCAGTAATTAGAACAGGTAAATATTCTCCATCCAGATTTGTTCGTTGGATAATTAAGCGTATATTAAAATCAAAATCCTTCTTGAATTTCGTAGCTATTTTCAGTAAAGACATTAAACGAATAAAGAATTGGGACCAATTTCCTGTCACTCATTTAACAAATGATTATTCAATAGAAGGAAGAATGAAAGCTCTGAAAGAGGGACCGTACGGTTTATGCATCTATAAAACTGGTAGTGATGTACCAGATCACCAAGTCTCCACTTTTAATTTTCCAAGTGGTGCTTCAGTAACTCTCGTAATGCATGGTTTATCAGAGCACGAAGGAAGAGAATTCAGGATTTTCGGAACAAAGGGAGTGATTCGTGGGGTATTCCGAAATAGTCTCGAGTTAATTGAATTCATTGATTTTCGAAATGGGGACACTGAAACAATTTACAAAAAAGGTCTAACGATTTCTGCTCATGGTGGAGGAGATGAAGGCATCATGCATGCTTTTACTACTGTAATGTTAGGTGAAAGAAGCAGAGAGGAAGGAAACCTCACCGATGTTCTCAATGCAATGGAATCTCATTTCATGGGTTTTGCAGCTGAAGAATCAAGATTAACAGGTAAGAAACAACCTTTGGAAAATTATAGATAAATCAATATTGTAAAATGAAATGAATACCTCTAACCGGAAGCAAAACTACTATAACTCCAAATCCAATCTGGAATGTTTTCAATTGGTTCACCAAAGGTCATCTTTATAGTTGATTGAATTTTCTTTGGCTGGTATTGTGTGAGAAAATTCATGTACTTTTCAGGTGTAATAACTCGTTTTGTTTCACTAGATAAGAGATGATCAAATATTTGCTTCGCTGCTTGCTTATTTTTCGCAATCATAGGACCAATTCGTCCATCAGTACAAATAGCATAACCGCTTCTTTCAAAAGAAACAATAGTAGTGTTCTGTTCTTCAGCTAAATAATCAAGTAATTTTGAGCGATCATATCCCATAGCCTCTTTATCTAATTCGTAAATCCAGGATGGTATTTTGAGCTCGAGTGTATCTACTTTTAATTGTATTTCTGTATCAAATTTTGCTAACTCAAGTATATGAGTATAATATTCATCTTCAAAACCAAATTTTCGATATAGATTTTCGATTCCTAAATTTGAGAATAAATCAATAGTGGGGTTGTTCTTGCTAGCTTCATCTAAAATTTTCTCAAAAATGAAAGATCCGATTCCTCGTCTTCTAAGGGTTGGTAGCACTCCGATATAACCTATGTACGAAACCCCTCCATAACAGGTCTCCCCTCCAAGAGCTATGATCTCATTGTTTTCTACCACTACATAGAAGGAAGTAATTCTCTTCTGGATGATTTTCTTAAATCTTGCATTAATTAATTCTTGTCTTTCAGGTTTAATTGGTTCTTTAATGAACGATGCTACGAAAATTTTTGCGATCTTCTTATATTCTTCTTCTAAACCTAGTCGAATAATTACATCTGACATTTCACATGAATGTGGAATTCTCAATTTTATTAAGCTATATGCTACTCTTTTTTAGGATGTTGGTGAAAACATTCCAACTTGGAATTAATTAGACAAAAAACTCTTAACTAAAGTGTTCTCACGGTAAGCTTAAGAAAAAAGGAGTTCTTTTCTATCATGTTTGAAGAAAAAAATAAAAAAACTTTGTCCTTTCAAATCTCCATTGCTGTCTTACTATCTGGCATATTGTTTTATCTTATACAAGAGTTAGTTTATGCAATGGCGAAAACGAGCTATAATGTCTTTGTTGTTTTAGCAGATTTCATTGGTATATTTGCTATAATAGCTTTGATACTTTGGATATTTTTACCAAAGTTCCAAGATTTAATAAAAAACATCGGAATAATTCTTTGTTTGAGCTATGTATTTCTATTCTTATTTGGACACTTACTCGCTCCAAGATCCTTGGGTGTTGGTGGAAATGTTCTTGAGCAATTCTCATTTCTAAATCTTAGTTTCATCGGATTGTTGATATTATTCTTCTTTACAATTGGACTATTAGTAATCTTTGGAATGAGATTTACAAAGAAAGAAGATTTTGCTATCTATGAGAAATTCGTTATTATACTTTGGTTAGTAACTTTAGGTATCTTTAGCTCTATTCATTGGTTTACTATTCGTGTTAACACAACATTCGATGGTTTTGTTAATCTGGGAATCACTTTTCTACCTCGAAATTTGGAACTAATTTACGCATTATTCGGTGCTGTATTACTTATCATTAGCTTCTTTGTTGGTATTAACAAGAAAATCTTGAATTTGCTAACACTTCTTTTCATTAATATCATTGCTTTCACACTAGTCATTGGTACAATAGGTCAAATTGGTTTTGATTTCTCAGATAGATTGCACACACCATATATAATGGGTAATTTCCTCATAATATTCGGAACCATTGCACTTGCAGTTTGTACATTCTTTGTATTGCAAATGAAATATCCAAAAAGCTTAGCAAAAAGTTCATGATAGAAATAAACTTTCTATCATATCTTTCATTTTTTCTTATCAGAAATATTATTTCAGCTTCTTAACCTGCTCAAGTAAATCCTTTGCTTTAACATATTTAGAATTAATAGCTAAGCACTCAAGCAATTTTTTCTCGGCCATTTTTTTATTACCTTTCAAAAGATAAATTTCACCCATTAATGCTAAAACGAATAAATCATCGGGAAGAATTTTGTCTGCTTTAAGACAATTCTCAAGAGCTTTATCTAACTGATTGTTTTTCATGTAAAGAACACACAAATTTGTAAGTGAACCAAAAGATTGAGGTTCAATAATTAATAATTCTTCATTTGCCCAGATTGCCTTGTCAATATTACCAGTCGCTTGATACAATGCTGCTAATCGGTACAAAGCTTCAAACATTTTCGGTTGTAAATTGACAACTCTCTCAAAACAAGTAATGGCAATATCTAGCTGACTCGTTTCCCAATAGCATCTCCCCAAATTGTACCAGATGTCTGCAGAATCCAGCTTGCTTTCGAGAGCTTTCCGGTAAGCAATAATTGCTTCACCATATTGTTTGAGCTTTCGATAAACAGTACCAAGATTGTACCAAAGTGCTACAGAATCCGCTCCGGAATCGACTACTTTCTGAAAATAAACTAATGCTTCCTCAAGATTCCCCTTTTGATACTCAGCTTCTCCTGTCTCAAAAAGCTCATCAGCTGTTCCCTTGATTTCCACAATTTTCGCCTTATCAATATTTATCTTCTATTATTAAATAGCTTTTGAAGAAATGAAAGATTTCTTCTTATTACTTTTTCCTTCTTTTCGGTAAGAGTGCACCTACATCCTTTTGATATTGTCGGTAATCATCACCGAATCGCTTCACAAGATCCTTTTCTTCAAAATACATTATCAATGGAATATAGATAATTAAGAAAACAAATGTATAAAGAACCAAAAACCATGAGTTTATTGCAAAAGCAAAAGCAATAAACATAGGCATTTCTCCTGTTGTTTGGGGATGTCTGATGTGCTTGTAGATCCCTCCGTACATTTTATTTTCCTCAGAAGGAGTTAAAGTTTCACTCCCTGCATCCACCACACCCTTAATCATAATTATTAAACCGGGAATGAAGATAACTGAGAAGACTATAAGACCAATCCACCAGTAGGTAGAGAATATTTCCCAATCAATTTCAGGTATTGGATACCATTGCCACAGAATAATGTTGACTATAAATAATAATTCAAAAACGGAAGCAATAATACGTAATGTTTTACTTTCTTTCCAAGCTCTCTCGCCTATTTTCTCGCTTCGAGTTGCAGGCAACAAACTAATACCATAACAAATAGTAAAGAGAAGCATGGAGAAATTGAGTAACGCAAAATTAATCCAGATAAATGGGTTCATGAGATACATTGGGGTAAATGTTCTAAAAAGACTTTCTTCTTTTTTTTTCAGATTGATTTCCCAGATTAATGTAAATCGTTTTTTATATCCTTATAGTATAGTCAAGAAATTTATTTGGGGAAATCTTCTATGCCAGTTACTGACTATGAAAATGTGAAAAAGACGATGGAAATCTATATTGAAGGATCAAGACGTCTGGATTATGATACAATGATTTCTGTTGTTCATCCGGATGCCCGACTCTTCATTAGTGAAAAACCAACTAGCAAAAACCTCTATGATCACTGGTCGAGTGGAATGGACCGGTTCAAAGATACTGACCGGGATGAATATTACAAAAAGACTACCATCGAAATATTATCCATTGAAGTTGAAGGAAAAATTGCTTCTGTTAAACTAAATTACAATAACTGGTATTATGATTTTCATAACTTAATTAAGATAGGCAGTGATTGGAAAATCGTAGATAAGGTCTCTCATAGGATAGAGTAAGAAAATTTAGAAAATAAAAAAGAGGATAATAAAAAATGTTTGTTGATACGCATTTACATTTGCATGATCCATATTTTGATAAGGATAAATTAGATTTAGTTGTGGAGGATATAACTAAAAACAAAATTGTTACTTGGGTTCAATCATGCGATCTCCCGACTTATGACATAGTACTAGAACGATGTGCGAAATCTAATTATTTGTTTCCATCTTTTGGTGTTCTCCCATGGTATGCACATGATTATGTTAATAAATTTGACGAATTAGCTAAACTAGCTGAAGAAGCTATTATGCTTGGAGAAATTGGCTTAGATGAGAAATATGCTAAAGATGAAGCTTGCATTCCTCATCAATTACCACTGTTTGAGATCTATCTGAAAGAAGCTGAAAAGAATAACAAAATCATGAATTGTCATTTCCGAGGTAAAGAACGAGAAAGCTTCGAGATTGTCAAGAGTTACAAAGCTAAGAAAATAATCTTTCATGGATACTCAGGTGATATTGCTCTTATGAAGGATATTTCTGATGCTGGTTACTACTACTCCATTGGTCCAAGATATGGCGAAGAAAAGCTTAAACTGATTCCTGATGATTTGCTAATCTTAGAAATAGATGTCTTGCCAAGAGAAGACTTCAAACCTCCTTCAGTAGTTTTCGCAGAAATGGTGGAAAGAGTAGCCAAAATAAAAGGAACAACTCCGGAAGAAATCGAAGCCTTGAATCAGAGAAATGCTTTGAAGCTAATCAGTGATGATCCTAATCTGAGTGATATGACTAAATTGCTAACAGCGAAGAATTAATGCTGGAAAGAAGAGTCTTCCAGTTTTCCTTTTTTTATTGGAAAATATATTAGAAACTGAATTCGGAAGTGTTAAAAACGAGGTTGTTACTAAATATCATAAAATATACTTGGGGGCTGTGGTTTTAAATGACTGAGCCAGAGAAAAATGAGACCGAAGTTTTAGTCGCGAAAATTAAAGTAAACAAAGTTAGAAGTGTTATAACCGAATGTTTAGAGAAAACACAAGAAGATTTTGAGGATTACTTGTGTTATGAGAAATATGGTGCTAAGAAATTTAAAAACGGAAAATATACTCTAGATGCTGATGATAAAGAAATGCAAAGGAGACTCCAAAACAAAAATTTCACCACAGCATTAAAATCTTTATTACAAGAACCTCAAGAAGCACTACCTATTCTTGAAAGTTTAAGCACAACTGATTCTGAAGAAGAAGTTCGTTCTTGGGCTAAAGCTCTTTTATCAAGAATATAATCTAATAATAATTACAATAAAATATCTAGTAGTTCTGAAAGAGAAGATATTTCGTAATCAACATGAATTTCTGCTGTATTCTCTTTCTTGTCTCTATTTAACCAAACACACTGGATACCACTATTAATTGCTCCTTGTATGTCAGACTCGAGAGAATCACCAATATGCAGAATTTCTCGTGGCGAACATCTAGCTTCCTTCATTGTAATTTCAAAAATCAATGGATCAGGCTTCTCAATACCATAATCTTGTGAGAAAACAGCGAACTGGAATATTCCTTCTAAACCACATTTTTCCGGGTAACTATTCCCATTTGAGAGGATACCAAGCTTGTATTTGTTCTTCAAAGTATTGAGTGTAGGTAGGACATCTTCATAAAGTTCAATATCCTCAAAACGATGTTTCAGATAGATCTCATTAAGATATTTCGCTAGTTCATCATTTGGTTTTCTCGTTACTTTCAAGGTTTCTTGGAAAGCTCGCAATCTAACCTCTTCTAAATTAATAATTATCCCTTTTAGATTATCAGCAACTCTATTCCTAATTGTAATCATTTTGTCAATATCAAGGAGTGATGCAGAAACTGGATCTATTTCCTCTAAAACTTCTAAGACATATTTCAAGGAATGTCTCATGACTTTTAGAAAATCCCATAGTGTACCATCTGCATCAAAAGAAATAGCTTTTATTTGGTCTATATTCCTCATTCTGTTCCAAGCTACATTGATTATTTATTTAAGAAAAGATTTTCGATTGTGTTTTAGAGGTAATTATTGAATGACAAATCCGTATGAATATTTGGTTGGATAAACATTCGCTTCTCGTTGAGGAAAATGTTATAACTGTACTCATTTAATGATAGTGCAGAATTAATAATCGGATGGTTTAAAATGTTTAAGAAAATATCACAATTAATATCATATCTAATCTTATTAGGTATGCAAGTAGCCTATAATCTCTTTGTAATTTGGGGATTACATATCTGGGATTACTCTAATCCTTGGATATCACATCGAACAACAGTTATTCTACTGTCACTTCCAACAATTATAACCTTCAACATTATCTTCATGATAATTACTGTCATAGCTTTCATCGTTCTTGTTAGTAAGAAGAAAGAAGAAGAAGAAAAGAAAGGCTTCGAAAAAGTTCCAGACAAAATTAAAAATTGGTTCAAAGGAGAATCAAAAGAAGAAGGAGAGTTCAAAATCCCACAGAAAATTATCAGTGAGATTAAGAAAGAATGGGAAAAAGAGCAGGCAAAGGAAAAGACTAAAGAATAAATCTGAAATTAAGTCAGCTTTATCTTTTCCAAAGAATAAACTAAGAGATACATATCTCTTATTATTTCTTTTTTTTTATAAAAAAATTGAAAGATCATCAATGAATATTCATTGATGACGATAAATCTTTTTGGTTATCGAGTAAGAATTTTTACCACTAGTCGTCCATGCCAAACAGCTAATCGATTATTCAAATGCAAAATCGCTGTTAACAATGGAAAACCAACGAATGGTGAAATAGCACATCCAATAATCAATATTATCCTTACAGCAGGTGTAATCCACCACTCAGTTAAAGTAACTCCTGTAACAGCCCACTCGATAAGAGGACCAAGAAAAGCAAATGTTATGCTTAAACCTACGGATATTAGTGTCACAACGAGAGTAAATGTAAGAATTCCTAAAGGCATTGCGAAGAATAGAAAATAGAAAAATGTTTTCCAAATAACTTTGTTCTTTAAAGCATCCATTGATTTTTGCATCAAAGTCCTGTTTTCATCAAAAGTAATTTCTTGCTTTGGTAATTCTATTCCTGTTGATAATTTCATTAGCCAGCCTTGAACTACCATAAGATATGGTAAACTAAGGAAGAAGAAATACAGTATGAATATACCAACAAATGTAACTAAAAGTCCAACAGCAGTTGAGAATACAGTCACTGCGTAAGTAAAGAAAACAATGCCTATCGGCATCAGCAGTATCATGTAAAGTATGTTTAGATACGTTTGTCCTTTCGCATATACGCCAAAGAAGCTTACTTCTTCAAGTGGATGTTTTTCAACTCGAGTTTCTATTTTTTCAGTCAAATCAGTAAGACTCCGTGTTAGATTTATCTATTTGCTAATAAATTTATTCTATTGGAGCTCCACATGTTGCACAAAACTTCTCTGTTGATTCGACTTTTTGTCCACATGATTGACAATACATAACTGTTTCTTTCACTGGTTCTGGTACCACTTCTGTCACTATGCTTGTTACTTCTGTTACAACAGGTTCAATCTCTCGATAAACGAAGAATCTAATTGTAGATGAAATAGCTCCCATTAATGATAAGCCAATAATTAACCAGACCCACCATGATCCATAAGACCACCAGTTTGCTTGTAATATTCCAATAACAAAAAATAGTAACACAAAGAATAAGAAAAAGCCCCAAGAACTAATGAGAGATTCAAGTCTTCTTCTCCTTCCGTATTTCATAGCAGTAAACCTAATTGTTTCTGATATAGCTCCAATAAGCAATATTCCTCCAACAAATGTGATCCACCAATCATCAAAGAAATTAAACCATGGAGCAACCAATATACCAATTATTCCAAAGAAGAACCACCAGAAAATACAAAATGACCATGTTCCAATGAGTCCTTCTATCCGTCTTTTTCTCTTAACATCTACTGCCATAGTATAAACCTTCCATGAGAAATTAATAACTGTAATTTCTATTAAACGTATACTTTTAGATTTATCCCAAAAATTATGCTTGTAATTCCTTTATAATTTTCGCAGTGAATTCTTGGGCATTCTTAATATCTTTCTTATCTGGATGTTTTCTTGATTCTTTGATGTATTTGTTGAATTCTTTCTCATCAGTAATTATTTTTGTGTGAATAAAATTCTCAATTGCTGGAGTAGCAGCTCCCTGACACCTAAAATAACCTCTAAAGTCAATCTTTTTGCTAGTAGTAACTTCATCAAGTGTTTTGCTACATTTACCAACCCATTCATCAAATAGTTGAGCAAAATAATCTCCCATCTCAGGAGGACTACATGAATGAGTAACAAAGCAAGCTAATTTGAATTGTGGATTCTCAGGTATCTTCTCCAATAATAGTTTAATAGGTTTAGCAATATCAGAATCATGACAAGGAGAACCAATAAACGCTAAATCATAATTATTGAGTTGATCTGCAGTGAAATCCTTTAATTCTTTTAACTCTGCATCACTCCCATTTTTTGCAGCATCATAGATAGCTTCAGCAACTTTCTTTGTTTGACCAGATAGACTATAATAAAGCACTAATGTTTTCATTTTAGCATCTTATAGTCGAGGATTTATCTACTTAAAAAACCATTCTTTTTGAAGAACCTACAAATTCTGTTAATTTATACGGAAAATTATTAAAAAGTAAGCGACCTTGTTTTTAATTAGGGAGATGACTAAGAAAGATCTTGTTATAGAATCTTCAACTCGAACAGGTCTCAAGACTATTTACTAAGTCTTTTCCCGAGAGAAAAGGACGAATCGGACGGGGTTTAAACTATCCCCGTCCTCAATTTTTGATTTAAATAATGTTCAAATAGTAAAAAAGCAGATTTCTATAATAGATTCAAATGACAGCTCAAATGCCAGATTCTTTCTTTTACAAAGGAGAGGAATTTGTATTAATCGGTCTCAAAGGTTCTAGTCTTTTCAAACCAAACGAATTTGGTATCTTCCCAATAATGGCTTCCACAGCTTGCTATCGAGGATTTGTTGCATCATATATTCTTACTGAAAAGCAATTAATTCTAACTGGTTTAATGCTAAGATCACAAGAGGAAAAATTAACGGAAATAAATGATCGAGCTGCAATCAATTGGAAAAGTCCTATGGGCTTTAATTTCATGTATAGAGATTTGAATCTCCCAATAAAGTTTACAGGTTTTATTTTACTTGGTAAGGACTTCATTGATGAGATGTATGTTCACATGGGTTTTCAACGTCCTATTTCATTTGAAACTGTTATAGAATTTCAATTCAAAGATGGTGAAATAGTTACTATCAATGATTTTTCCGAATTAATAGCTAAATTACGAAACGAAGATCCTTCTAAAGGTGCAAGACCAGATTATGACGAGAGCACTATGGAATGGATTGATCGGTTGTTTTCTTTGGATTATAACTTACCTTGGTAAATTATTTTAAGTAGAAGGCAATTGTTTCATTGGAGTTTGAGATTAATGAAAGTAGATCCATTTCTTGTTGAGCATTTTATGAATAAATACGAACATCACGTGGAATTAAACCTCGCTGAAACTTGTGTTAATCCATTCACTCTTGAGGAATTTTTAACACTAATGGATAGAGAAGATTTCTTTGATGAATTCAAGAAAAAACAACTAACTTATGGGTATATCGAAGGTTCCCCCGAATTAAGAAAAGGGATTGCCAATCAATACAAAACAATGAAAGAAGATAATATCTTAGTTTGTGGAGGAGCAATCAGTGCTAATTTCCTAACATTCTACAGTTTTGTTGAACCTGGTGATACAGTAATTTCCATTCTCCCAACGTATCAACAATTGTACAGTACTGCAAGATCATTTGGGGCGAATGTTAAGCTTTTGGAATTAAAATGGGAAGATCAATGGTTACCTGATCTAAGAGAACTATTGAAGTTAGTTGATGATAAAACAAAACTCATTGTTATGAATAATCCGCATAATCCAACTGGTTCCCTAATAGATGAATCTCTTTTGAGAAGAATCTGCCAAGTAGCGGAAGACGCTGGAGCATATTTGCTCTGTGATGAAACATATCATGGATTGTTTTATGAGGAAAAAGATAGAGTACCTTCAGCTGTTGATATTTATGACAAAGCAATTGCTACTGGTTCATTCTCAAAAGGAATCTCCTTAACAGGCCTTCGGTTGGGTTGGATAGCTGCTAGTAAACAAATCATCAAAGAATGTATGGATCATAGAGACTATACTACAATCAGCAATGGGATGATTGATGATGCATTAGCTGCAATTGCTATGAAAAATCTCGATAAAATCTACGAACGAAATCTGAAATTATTGAAAACTAATCTCAAGATCCTCACCACTTGGGTTGAAAATGAACCACTAGTTGACTGGATCCCTCCAAAAGCTGCAAGCGTCGCTTTTCTTAAACAGCATACAAATATTTCATCAGAAAAATTGTGTGTAAAACTCATCAACGAGAAAAATACCTTTCTAGTTCCAGGGGAATGTTTTGAAATGGAAGGCTTCATTCGTATGGGTTTTGGTAATAAAACAGAAACATTGGTAGAAGGACTCGCACGATTTAAGGCATTCTTAGATCAATTTCGATAGTTTTTACTCGAGAGACTCAAGCATTAAAGTATACTGTACATGTGTAATGTATTCTTGTAGAGAAAAGAGGAGTTTATAACTGGTCTTAAAAACAATACCTTGAGCGGTGTTGGTGGATTTTTGACCACAGAAGAAGAATATCTAAGAAAAGGACATCTTTATCGAAGACAAGGAGATTTATCTCGAGCCTTCAGAAGCTATTGTCAAGCATTAAAACTGAATTCAGATTCACCTATTATTTGGAATAATATTGGTGCTATTTTTTACATAGGAGGTTATCAATCATTAGCAATTTCCTGTACTAGAAAAGCACTATTACTAGATCCCAAATATTGCAATGCTAAAACCAATCTTGAATTAATTGAGGAATCATTAGTTCTACATCATAAAGCAACTAAGATAAAACCTAAGTTATTGCTTTCACTTCTCCAATAATCTCGATGTACACTTTATCACAGAAGATTGATTTTCTGTGCAAAATTGTTTTTATCATTCAATAAAAATAAGCATATCTGAAATCAGCAATTTCCAAGACTAATACGTAGTTTCTTTTAAATTCCCACCTTTAAACATCAATTTACGTTGTGATTGGTGTAAGAATTGAAGTTTGGTACTATTATGAAGAAGTATAGTTTCTTCTTTTTGGGTATAGTAATTCTGTCAAGTTTTCTAATAAATAATATGAATATTGAAGCTAAAGAGGAAAATACCAATTTGGAGCTTTCTCCAAATGCTTTAGCTGATATGAAAATCTTAGCAGTTATTGCTAACGGTTTTGGTGATTCCTATTTTTGGATTAAGAATCAATTGGAATCTTGGGGGTGCAATGTTACAACAGCAGGATTAACAGCTGTTTGTGCTTCGTGTCCTAATAAACCACCAAGGCCAGTAACACCTGATATTTTGATAGCTGATGCAACAACTGAAATTCTTTCTCAGTTTGATGCTGTGTATGTACCAGCTGGTCCACATTGGACCATTTTGCAGACTAGTACTCTTACACATAATTTGTTAACTACTGCTTATACAGCTGGATTAGTTGTTTCAGGTATTTGTATAGGTACTGTTGCATTAGCACAAGTTAGTAGTGTTGTTAATGGAGTGAAGGTTGCTTATTATTCTCAGACTGCTTCTGATATGATTGATGCTGGTGCTATTGTTATCCATGGAGTTGGTGTGGTTTCTGACAAAAGGGTTATAACTGCTGGAACAGGAACCTTTCAATCTACCCATCAAGCAATTTATCCGTTTTGTGTGGCAATTGCGAAATCAGTCTTAGGTTTATCAGCTGTTTCCGAAACTACTATTTCATCCGTAAAAGGGGAATCAAATACAACACACACTATTTCAGTAGAGACTATCAATTTGAATGATACTTTTTATGGAAACACAACAATGGATCTACACACAGTAAGCGCTAATGTTTACCATGAGGACTCCAGCGAAGATTACGAATATGTATATTTAACAGATCCAGATCACGATAATATCTATACAGGAAATTTTACTGGAACATTGAAAGGCAGTTATACTGTAGATCTTGAGGTTAGAAGTTCAGGATGGGGATTAGAATCTATTAGAGATGCTGTCGGATTCAAACTAAAAGCTCTACCCGGCTTTGAGCTTTGGATTATTCCCATAATATTTCCATTCATATTTCTCCTTAGAAAAGTAAAGAAGAATTGAGGAAACGATTCCTCTTTCTACTCTTTCTTTTTACCTTTATCAAGAGCTGTAGTGATTCTCTTGAGGGCATCTTCTAAAATCGCTCTTGGGCAAGCAATATTAAATCTTTGGAACCCTTTACCAGATTCGCCAAACATAGCACCATCGTCTAAGCAAACCTTGCCATCTTCTTTGATACATCTGTCCAGTTCTTTAGGATCGATGTCTAGTTTCCTGAAATCAACCCAAGGCAAATACGTACCTTCAAGATTAAATACTTCAATATCTGGTTTATAGTCAGCAAAATACGACTTCAAGAATTCAAAATTCTCCCAGAGATACTCAAGTAATTCATCCAACCATTCTTCACAATCATTGTATACTGCTTCTGTTGCTACAGCACCGATTATAGATGGCCCACGAATGGAGAGAGTACCACATTTTGCTACAAACTCGTCACAGAGAATTTTGTTTGGCATAATAACGTTGCTTGACTTTAAACCTGCGACATTGAAAGTTTTCGAAGGG
Organism: Candidatus Heimdallarchaeota archaeon; assembly: GCA_019894765.1. The sequence continues at coordinate 31,439 of JAGXNT010000055.1, read as the reverse complement.
GCAACACAAGTTATTGATTTTTGAGCAAACTCCTTAGAAATAGTCGCGTATGGAATGTGCTTATAACCGGGAAAGATCAGGTCACAATGGATTTCATCTGAAACAACAAGTACATTATTCTCGTTGCAGATTTTACCCAGTTTGGTTAATTCTTTTTTAGCCCATACCCGTCCAACAGGATTATGTGGAGAGCAAAGAATGAGCAATTTTGTTCTTGGTTCTTTGCATTTTTTCTCGAGATCTTCAAAATCCATTTCATATCGATTATCTTTGATCACTAGCTGATTGTTAACTACATTTCTCCCATTACTTTTAATTTGACTAGCAAATGGGTAGTAAACGGGTTCCTGGATGATTATATTATCTCCTGGGTGACTAAAATACTGAATTATGAAATTAATTGCTGGGACAACCCCTGGTGCAAACTTTATCCAATCTTTCTCAAGACTCCATCCATGTCTGCGTTTAAACCAGCTAATTATCGCATCATAATACGAATCAGGTGTAATAGTATAACCAAAAATCCCATGGTTGACTCTTTTTCTTAAAGCATCAAGCAGCTCTTCTGGAGCTCGGAAATCCATGTCCGCGACCCATAGCGGCAGCAATTCATCGTATTTGAAGTACTTCTTCATGAAATCGTTATCCCATTTAACTGAACTTGTCTGGGTTCTATCAATTATCTTATCGAAATTGTATCTACTTTTCTTACTCATCTGGAGCACCAAAATATTAACAATCAATCAATCAATCTATTCAGTCAATTCTATGATTATATAAAATTAAACTTTACCTCGAGAGAATAATAACGTCAACGACATGTATATTAAATAGCATCAAGAATTTTAATTCAAAGTGAATATTTCAATTTTGGTGTTATCTTTTGCAAGTCTCTATAATTAATCTCTATAATGATGTTGTTCCTCAAGATTCTGGATTCATTGCTGATCATGGTCAGTCTTTTCTCATTGTTTCTGAAGAGAAGAAGGTTTTATTTGATGTCGGATGGAATGGGAAGAAATTACTACACAATATGAATCAACTAAATATCGATCCAAATAGTATTGATGCTTTAGTCCTATCACACGGACATTTGGATCATACCGGAGGATTAAAAGCTCTCTTAGAGGAGAGAATTGTCAAGGATCCTTTAGAAATCATAGGCCATCCTACAGTCTTTGAACCAAAAGGAATGTATAATTCAAAGAAAAAACCAGAACAGATCAATGAATTCTCTCTCCCGCCATTAGAAGGTGAATTAAAGAAAAAAATGACCTTAAACCTTTCAGCAAAACCTGTCGCAATTACTTCTTGCTTGACAACAGTTGGTGAAATCAGTCATCGTCCTTTCAAGGATGGAGTAGAGAAAAGAACTCGTCATTATGTGAATAATAATTGGGAACATGATCAATTACTAGACGACTTATCACTTGTCCTCAAAACCAAGGATGGTTTAGTTCTAATCTGTGGATGTTGTCATGCGGGACTTCTAAATACACTTGAGCAAGTAACTCGAAATCATACACAGGAGAATATTATAACAATCATAGGCGGAACACATATGCTTCGATTCTCAGAAGATGAAGTTGATTTTGTAGCAGAGAAACTCATGAATAGATATAGTTCACCAAAATTATACTTTAATCATTGTTCAGGACAAAATACTATTGACCGTTTGAAATCTCAAATCAAAAGTGACATAATTAAACCATGTCTTGTTGGAACAAAATTAACGTATGAGTGTTGAAATATACTTTTCTGCTTAGAAACTTGGAGAGTAAGAAATGTTTGAAAATAGTAAATCAATGAAAGAATATCAAAACAGATTTCCCACATGGAGACTTAATCTTGTTCTAACTATAATTCAGAAAAAACTAGTAGAAACTACTCTAGAAACCCGTGAATTACCTTTGGTTTGGAGTCAAATGCATATGTATTCTACAATGCAGCTCGCGAAACTTCTTGCACTAAAAAGAGGTATAAATCCTGAATTAGCAAGTCTTACTTGTGCGTTACATGACATTCATACTCTACTGACTGGATCTAGAAAAGAACATGGGGTAAATGCGGAAAAACACTTGCGGGAAATCGTCAACGAGTATAATCAGAAATCCCAAGGGAAATTACCTGAAATCACTAATGAAGAAGTTGATAGGATGATAGCTGCCATTGCAGTTCATAGCGATAAAACAACAACCTCAAATGATTCTTTGGCAGAATTACTAAAAGATGTTGATAGTCTGGATAGTTATCTTCATGGTTTGATTCAAGGAAAACAATCCGGAAGAATTCCCAGAGGGAATAAAGTTCTCAAAGAGTTCAATATTGATTTTCTCATAGAAGAATGAAATAATTTGCCTTTTAAGTAACTGTTAATTACAATATTAATGACAATCCAATTAATACCAAAAGAGATATTATAATTGGAGTCGCTCGTTTGAATAAGAAAAGGATAGTACAAAGTGTAATCATCCTAAGCATATTTTGTCTTCCATTATTTCTTGAATCAAACAAATTAAGCCAGTCGTATCCTTCTGCTTATCCATCCAGTGCTTTTCATGATATTTTAATTTGGGAAGCTCTCAATTTGTTAGGTTCTGATAGTACCAATGAAACCCATCCATTCTATTTACTTCGTCAAGAAATTGTGGCTCTGCCTACTAATTATTTTGATGTTATGAATAGAGCACAAGAAGATTATGATGCTAATCTCTACGTGAAAAGAGAACATTACTGGGATCCAGAGCATTTAGCTGGATTGTATGGAAACATTGGAGCTCCATACCATGCTCAAGAATACTTCGACAAAGCAGTTAATTGCTACTTGGGAATTAATGGCTTCCAAATGAATAAAACTCGTGCTTATTATTACTTGGGTTATGCAATCCATCTAGTACAAGATCTAACTGTTCCCCATCATGCAAAAAATGATCCTTTTGGGTACCATGTGGATTATGAGTCATTTTGTAATTATCAGTTTATTTTTGGAAATATCATAAAACCAATCAATGGAACATACACTCCCCCAAGGGATTGGGAAGGAAATATTAATGCAAAAGCTTGGGTTCATCAAGCAGCTCTTTATGCTTATCCTCATTGGTATACCATTGAAAGTCAAGATTACGTTTATTCTTTATGGCTAAACATTGCTACCTTTCTTGTAGGCCAAGCAATCAAATTAACTGCCGGATTCTTGTTTTATTTCTGGCAGTACGTTCACAATCTGGATTTTGATAATGATACACTCAATGCTGTTACTGAACAACAATACAATTGTGATTATACAAGTGATGATTCTGACAATGATCTCATTACAGACCAAGAAGAGATTAATCCCGGATCAGATGGTTGGATAACTGATCCCGCGAATGTTGACACAGATTTTGATGGGTACACAGATTACAATGAAATTCATGTTCATTTTACCGATCCAACAGATAAATTTGACAGCCCATATTATTTCAAACCACTTATGTGCAGGAAATTTAGAGGTTTAAGTAATGGCGTGAATAAAATAACCTTCAGTTGGTCCCAACCAAAGAATTACCTACCCGGTTGGTATTATAAATTGTTTATTGTGAATGGTTCCTTAGAAACAGCGATTTATTCAGGAATATTACGATACTTTACTTATACCCCCACTCCAAAGGTATTTATTACCTATCAAGTTTTTTGCTATAAAACCTATGACAATCGAGGTATCTATGCTCAGTGGTCGGGTGATATTTTTAGTGTCCATGTAGATGTAGGAAATCCGGAATAAGAGAGGTTTTACCTGCTCTACTATTTCTTCAGCTTAGACGTTTATTTTATAATAAAGAAAAACTGTCTATCAATTATGCATGATATACAATTAATAAGATTTTACCAAGAATTATCAACAAACGCTTGGCCAGCAAAGTATTATTATTTATTAAATGGTTGGATAGTAAGAATATCTGAGGGAATAACGAAAAGAGCTAACAGTGTTATACCATTAACTTATTATGGGGACAAGCTTCTAGAAGACATTCAAGTTATAGAGGCAATTTATACTAAGAATAAATTACCTGTTATTTTTCAACTCCCAGATTATTATGAACCCAAAAATCTTCTCAAGACACTAGTTGAAAGTAATTATAGAATAATAGATGAAACTCGAGTGATGGTTGCAAAGTTTGAAGATATGTCAGATATTCCAGTAAATCAAGATTATTCCTATCAAAAAACTACTGAAACAAAGAATGATTGGTTTAATACTTTATCAGTTTCAGAGAGAGGAACCCAAGAACGAATTAAAGGACAAAAAGCAATCATTAGGAGAATCCTCCAACCAAAATGTTTCTTTTCTGCTAAACACGAAGAGAAAATAATTGGAGTTGGAATGGGAGTCCTTGAACAAGGTAATTTGGGTATTTACGATATGATAGTTAACCCTGATTATCGTCGTCAAGGAATTGCTGCATCCATCATAGCACAAATGGTTGAATGGGGTAAAGCAAATTCATGTCATAGTGTTTATTTATGTGTGCAAGGAGATAATCAAGCAGCAATTGCGCTTTATGAAAAAGTAGGATTAAAGGAAAGCTTTGGATATCGCTATCTTATAAAAAAATAAGTATTTCTTAGAAAAGATGCCTAAAAGCATCTAGTCCTGGTTATCCGAACAACATATAAATAATAAACAGCTAAACTTGTTTTGAGGGAAACAAATGAGCGATAATGTAGACTACTATATCCATTTAGGAATTGCAGTAAGAATTCCTATGGCGTTTGAGAAGTTCTGTGAAAAAAGCTACACTCTTGAAGAACAAGTCCCTGAAGGATTAGAGAAAATCTCAGATGATTCTCGGGTGAAAACGATTTTTCATATCTATAATGAAGAAAAAGAAAAAGTAGCTACCTTTAATCCAAATGGGGAGTTTCTTTGCATAAAGGATTCTTTTAAGTCAATTTTTGATCGTATTGTTGAGGATTTGGATTATGCGGCATACAAAGCTAAGCAAGCTCAAGATGACATTGACAAAAAACTAGCAGAACGATTTGATGAAGAAATTAATTTAAATGAGTGAAAAATTGGATCACTTCTTCTTACTTACTCTTTAACAAATCGAATTATCTTTTTATAGTTAAACAGTACAGAATATCATAATTACTACCTATAGAATCGATTTGCGATTCGAGTATCTATAATAACTATTACAGTGATTAGTATGAGAAAAGTAACCATACTTACAGACGGTGGGAGTGATCTCAAGAACGAGATCATAGAGAAATATAATTTAACCATAGTGCCTTATCGGATTATTTTTGGTGATGATATCTACTACACTTATGGGAATGAGAAAACAACAATTACTCGAGATGAATTCTATAAACGTCAAGCAAAATGTGGAAAAGATGATTTACCTCATACATCAATTCCTTCTCCATGTCACTTAATTCAAGCTTTCGATGAAGCTTTAGAAAAATCAGACTCAGTATTAGCTATTCTACTCTCGAGTAAACAATCAGGAACAATTGATAGTGCGAAACGTTTACTTCTGAATCGATATCCAGACAAGGACATCACAGTATATGATTCGAATCAAATCATGTCAGGTATTGGAGTACAAGTTTTGTTGGCTGCAAAATTAGCTGCAGAAAGGAAAAGCAAAGAAGAAATAATTGCTAGGTTAGACGATCTAAACGCTCAAGTAAGAACGATTTTTGTGTTCCAAAATCTCCATTATCTCTACTTAGGTGGACGAATTGGCAGAGCTAAGAAATTAATGGCTTCAGCTCTAAACATGAATCCTGTTTTGTATGTCGATGGAGGAGTGATGGAAGGATTAGGAGTTCTTACCAAAGGAAAATTACTCACTCAATTGAAACACTATGCAACGAAAGTTATACAGAATACCAAAACAAGCGATATTTTCCTGTGCATACAAAGAACAAAGTTTTAGCAGATGAAATTTATGCTGCAATGAGAGAGGCCAATAATAACGGTATAACAATCCATTATCAAGAAGCTAGTCCATTACCAGCAGTTTATGGTGGACCAAATGGTCTATCAATTTCATACATTGGTGATTGGGACAAGAAATGGTTAATTAGTTAAGTCAAAAAAGGTGGACAAGACAAAGTAGAGAAATATAATTGTATTTCTCTATTTTTTTTATTTTTCTTCTTTTTTCTGGTATTTTTTTGCAGAAAATATCTATCTGTCAAGAGAGAAAAGATTATCAATAAAGTAAACGTGTGTAATAAGACTGTCCATAAACACTATATACAAAAAAATAGAACAACAACAATCACTTAATGACCAAATCGATCTTAATTTGTGAGAAGCTGATTTGAAATGTCAAATATAGAATTAAGTAATCTACCCATCTTTGAGAAAACGATCAGTAAAAACCTCTCTGTTTCCTATTACTATTCTATGGGTAGCAAAGATATTACGATAGTTTTGATTCATGGATTAGGTTCATCAAAAGAAGATTTTCTTCCAATTCTTAATTATGAAGAATTAACCTCTTATGATATTATTTTTGCCGATCTTGTAGGTCATGGGGATTCCTCCACACCTAAAGATTTCTCTTATTCAATGGATGATCAAGCGAAAGTTCTTTTCAATCTATTGAATATTCTCTCAATGAAATCTGAAGTAGTCATTGTTGCTCACTCAATGGGTGGGCCAATTGCAGTATCTTTAACTGAAATGTTGGGAAATAAAGTAGCTGGAATTGTCTATGCTGAAGGAAATTTAGATGAAGGCGATTGCTTTTTTTCTAAAATCATTGCTACTAATCACACTCTTGATGAATGGAAGACAAATGGATTCAAAGATGCCTACCTAAAACTACAAGAAGATCCAGACTACCATGAGTATGTTAGAACTTTCAAAAAGGCAGGACCGCTAACTACGTACAAATCTTCCCAAGATCTCTACAATCTTTCCGTTGAGGAGAAAATTCTCAAAAGATTAATACAGATATCAGTACCCGTTTTAGCAATCTATGGAGAACAAAACAAAGGAAAATTTACTTCGGAAAGCAAATTAACAGAGGAATTTCCACTGTGTTTCATTCCAGAAGCAGCTCATGGTATGATGCTTGAAAATCCTGATGCATTCTACCAAGCTGTAATAGATTTCCTCATCCAATTCTGAAATAACATTTTTTTTTCTAGTAAATCCTTCCGCAGGTTTTGGAGATTTCTGAGGAGAGAAACGATGTGCCCAAAGCGTAACGTTAAAAGAGCAGAATTATGCGTTTAGATTTGTTAAAATTAACTTTTTGCAGCTCTCGTCTCATCATACGAATTTGCGGAGGTTAAATATGGTGTGATATCCATAGGTAATATAGGTTGAATTGATCTACAACCTATGCCGAGGTGTGGGTCAACCAATATTAAATAACTGGTAGTAAAGTTGATCTTAAAATGAACGAAGATACTAAGAATTTGAAAATAATGATCGTTGAAGATGATCCCTTGATTAGACAGCTATATGAGCAGATTCTTAGTCAAAAAGGATATCATGTCATTTGCGTTGCTTCTGATGGAGCAGAAGCTGTTAAATTGTATCATAAACTAGATGAGAAACCTGATCTTATTATCCTTGATTTTAGAATGCCCAAGAAAAATGGACTCGAAGTTTCTCAAGAAATTCTAGGGAACAATTCTTCCACAGATATTCTAATGATTAGTGGAGACCCGCTTATCGATAGAAAAGCTGTAATCAGTAGTCGTGTAAACGTAATGCAGAAACCTGTGAATATCAATGCATTACTTCAAGAAATTCGAACGATTGGTGGATACTAAAACAAATTTGGTCATCTTCAAAAAAAAAGAAGAAAGAATTACTCAAAAAAGGAAAGTATATCACTTTCCAGCTTTGTGTTGTATCTCTTTTGCCCATGTTTTAGCTTTTTTTACTAGAGCTTCTGTGTTCTTCTTTAGTGGTTCAACGTATTCTGATTCCCCAAGAATTGTATTTTTCTTTAAGATATCCTTTAAATCAGCTAGAACCCCCTCAGCGCTACCCGCACAACTAGCAAACAAGCCAATTTTCTTGTTCTCAATTTTCACTTTCTTCAGAAAAGATCGAACAACAGGATTCAATCTCCAAGCCCAAACAGGTGTACCAAGAAAGATCAGATCATATTTTTCTAAATCAATTTCTGTCTTCTCTAATCTGATATTCTTCCTAGTCATGGATTCAAACCCTCCTCGAAAATAGAGCATAAACCCAGAAGATTTAATGTCTTTTTGACGTTGGATTTCAAATAAATCAGCATTAACTTCAGATGCAATAGATTCTGCCATAAGTTTTGTATTGCCTGTTTTTGAATAATAGATTACTAAACTCTTCACTTCTTTCTTCCTCATTGTTTAAAATTCGTTCTAATTATCGTTTTATCGAGCTTCATTTAAATCCTTTTATGTTTGAGAAATTTTTATTATTGCTAAGTATTGTAATCAACTAATAGTTGTATGAAAAGAGGAAACAATAAATATGCATGCACTAACAATTTCATTTCTAGTTGTATCAATAATTCTTCTAATATTCTTTGTAATAATATCATTTACATTCGTTGGATTATTTTTATCAGAATTAGGATTGTGGTTTTCTTGGATACCACTATCATTTCTTATTGCATCAATTCCATTTTTAATCCTCTATTCTGCCGAATTACATCCAAGATTAGATTTTTTCTTCTTAATTGTGAGTTCACTTTTTAATTTAATCTCCTATTTCCGTTTAATGGCTCCTTTCTACAGGGTGAATATAACAAATAGAAGATTAAGAAAAGTAATGAAAAGGAGCTTAGGAGAAGATTATCTCATTTACATTGATCCTGCATTAAAGTCTAATATAATTAAAAAAGTACGATTTAGACTTTCACATTATTTTTCAGGTATAAACTATAAACGAATCGAAGAACAAGTTACAACAATTGATAATGTAATTTACAAAGAAGTAGACAAAGAGAGTTTGGCATTAAACGTTTATTCCCCAAAAAAGGAAGGCAAATATCCAATTATTATCTATATACATGGAGGAGGGTGGATGCGAGGATCAAAAGACCGATTTCTCGAGTTAAGAATCTTGAAAAGACTTGCATGCATGGGTTTTGTTGTTTTTAATATCGATTATCGATTAGCTCCTCTACCTAACCTTCAAACCTTTCGAGAAATCCCGCATGATAATCCTACAATCCGAGAAATGGTATCAGATGTTCGTGCATCTATTTTGTTTGTAACAAAGAATGCTTCAAAATATAATGGCGACCCCAAGTCTTTGTTTCTATTTGGTCGATCCGCTGGGGCTCATTTAGCTTTACTCACGGCTTTTAGTTGTGAAGAAAAGTTCTTTGACATGGAAGGTATTAATTGCACGATTCACGATTTCGATATCAATGGGGTAATTGCTTTTTATCCTGCAACAGATTTGGTTGAATTAGATAAATTTTATGGTGAAGGTGCGGGAATCATTTTCAAACAATCACTTTACCGAAGCACTGGAACTAAACTTGAAGGAGCTAAAAGTTTGTATGAAATTTTTTCTCCAATAAGCTATGTTAATGAGAAGAATCTTGAGAGAATTCCTCCGGTATTTCTCGCAGCAGGCTCAAAAGATAGAATCTTTGATGTGTATCAGTCAGAAGAATTGAATGAGGAATTACAGAATCTGGGTTTAACGAGTGTTCTTCTCGAATTACCGTGGGCAAATCATGCGTTTGATGCTGTAATAAATGGTCCTGGTGGACAGTTAGTTTTTCAATATTTGTCACAATTTTTAGTTTGGGCCATAACCCGAAGTCGTCTCAAGGAAATTGAAGAAATAGTATTAAAACATGGACTAGAAGATATTCTCTCAATAGAAAAACTTAGTATAATACATGCTCTCAAACAAGGAAAAACTGAAGCCGAAATAGCTAATTCTTTTCAAAAACAGAAATCAGAAGATAATATTCAAAGTAAATCAAAATAGCTAGGAGTAATTCAAATGACCAAGAGATGTGAATGGGGATTAAATCATCAAATATCAATTGATTATCATGACAAGGAGTGGGGTGTTCCGGTCCATGATGATAAAGTTCTTTTTGAGTTCCTAATCTTAGAGGGCGCTCAAGCAGGTTTAAGTTGGATTACCATTCTTAATAGAAGAGAGAATTATCGAGAAGCATTCAATGCTTTCGACTATGAAAAAATCGCAAAATACAATGAAAAGAAGTCAGCTGAATTATTACAGAATGTTGGGATCATTAGGAACAAATTGAAAATTCGTTCAACAGTAACAAACGCACAAGCATTTATTGAAGTACGAAAGGAATTTGGTACATTTGACAAGTACATCTGGAGTTTTGTTGATTACAAACCAATTCAAAATGAATGGAAAACTTTGAGGGAACTCCCTGCGAAAACAGAGCTTTCTGAGACAATTAGTAAGGACCTCAAAAAAAGAGGTTTCAGATTTGTGGGACCGACCATAGTGTATGCATTTATGCAAGCAGTTGGGATGGTTAATGATCACACCACAGATTGTTTCCGTTATAAGGAACTAAAAAAACACTAAGTAAAGTAATATTTTATTAATTCAAGCATTGTTGTTTAATTATGCCATATTTTGATGTAACTGAAAACATTGTAGCAGCTACTGCTACAATTGATAAGAAAATCAAAGTAAATAATGCTTCACAGACAATAGTGCTGACTTGTCTAGCATTACAAGATAAACTCGTTTTCGTAGATTGTGGAGTATATCTAGAATTCGCGGAGAAATTCAGAAAGGATATGGAAAAAAGATTTCAAAGAAAAACAAGTCACCTAATTTTAACTCATACACATTGGGATCACATACTAGCAATGAATGCATTCAAAGATGTTGATATCGTAGTAACTAAGAAAGGTTTAGCTTCACTCAAGAAGAGTCTTAAAGGATACATGAGTCCGGAAGAATTACTCGAGTATGCAGAGCAATATGCAGTAGAAGATCCGGTTTTAGCAAATGATATAAGAAAAGCGGAATTATTTCTACCAAATATCTCTGTTAAGGATGAATTTCGAATAAACTCTGGTGAAAAAGAAATTCTCTTCAAACTCGTCGGGAATCATACTTCGGGTTCAGCTTATGTTTACTATCCTCAAGAAAAAACACTAATTACTGGAGATAATTTACTCGAGTGTTATCCTCAATTACTTGCTTCAAACTGGAAGTCAATGGATTTGCTACGTTCTTGGGAAGAAATGGATCTTGAACACATTATACCAGGACATGGGAAACCAGTAACCAAAGAATACTTGACGAAAGTGCGAACCTACTATGAAGATTTGATAGTTTTCTTGAAAGATCAAATAAAACAAAAGGCTTCTTTCAAAGACGTTCAAAAACATCCACAATTACCAATTTATTTTGCAGTAGGACAACCCGATTGGCAATATGCTTGTCGTCATGGATCAGACTGGCTTGAGTCAGACCTTAAGAGTTGGTACAATTTTTTGAAAAAACAGAAAGAGTAGGAGAAAAAAAATATGTCCTTGAGTAATTTTGCCATATATCATGTTTGGGCTGGAGATAAAATTAGAACAATTATAGAGAAGCTATCAAAAGAAGAATTCACTAAAAATCTTGGAGAATATTTTAGTCATAACTCAATACATGAATTATGTTTACATTCTCTAGGTGCTTGCGAATTTTGCCTAGCATTAGTTGATAAAATTGATCCTGATATCTTTAGTGCAAGATATAAAGATCTCATGCAATTATCACAAAAAGAATTACTTGAAGAATGGAAAAAAACTGATTACAAATACTCCCAATTACTACAAGGAAATGTGAAAGGAAAGATTCTGGTCCCTCCATTCTTAGGAAATAGTTTCAAAGTAAGCAAGTTAGATTTCTTATTACAATATGTTACGCACTCAACTTATCACAGAGGGCAAATAATTATCGCTCTGAAGAAATTAGGGAAAGAAGTTGTAGGAACTGATTATCTTTTCTTTTTGAATGAAATCACTACTGAATAGATAATCATTTTTGTATTTTTTTGAGGAAGAATTTTATTTTTTAATGTCTAATATTGACATCAAAAAAAAATTGGAGATTAGTCTGCTTGCAAAAAGTAGCCATTGTAACGGATGGTAGTTGTGATCTACCTAAAGAATTGGTTGAAAAGTACAATATTCATATTGTTCCAATGTCTGTTGTTATTGGTAAAAAAGTCTACAAGTTGTTTGGTGATTATGGGACAATAACCAAGGATGAGTTTTATAAGCAATATGAGAACAAAGGCGAGTTCCCAACAACTTCACTTCCAACACCAAAAGCTTTTGTTGATGTCTATAAAACAGCTTCAAAAAAAGCTGAGTCAATAATCGGAATAATACTATCAGAGGAATTGTCTTCAACATTTCAAATGGCTAACTTGGCTTTGAATTACGTTGAGGATTTGGATATCACTCTAATTGATTCACGAGTAGCTGCTTCTGCATTAGGAGTACTTGTAATTGAAGCTGCAAAGATGGCTCAAAAAGGTAAAACAAAAAAAGAAATATTGAAACGACTTGAATTTTTGATTCCACAAGCTAAACTTGTAGGTATACTGGATAGGGTTGATGCTGTTTATAGAAGTGGACGAATTACTTGGGGGAAAAAATTCTTAGCTGAGAGGATTAATATTAAGCCTATTATAGGATTTCAAGATGGAAAGGTTATCACTTACGGTAGTGTTAGAGCTAATAGGCGATCTGTATTGTTTCGTATGAGATATATGGCTACATTAGTAGCAAGAAATGCCATTACTGACACAATCTTTGTCTGGCATGTTCGTCGACCAGATGATGCTCAAATGCTCAAGAGAGTATTAGAGAAAAACAATCCGGAAAAGAAAGAAATTATGATACAAGAAGCAGGTCCAATAGTTGGAACACATGTAGGATTAAAAGCAATAGCCTTTATGTATGTAGGACATTTTGAAAGCACTTGGTTAACAAAACTAAAACCCAGAAAAAAAATTGGTTTGAAAAATGACAACAGTAAAAATACTTGGATTAGCAGATTTACACTCAAGAGGAAGATTGGCAATCAATAGTCTTATTCAGATAGCTGAGGAAAATGTAATTGATTTAGTTGCTGTAGCTGGAGATTTGACTAATTTCGGAAAATCTGAAAAAGTGAAGAAAGTTCTTGTAGAGCTAGATAAAATCAACAAACCACTTTTCTATGTTCCAGGAAACATGGATTCAGAGGATTCAGATAATATCGAGTTCTCAAACGTAAAACCTTTGCATGGAAAAGCAAGGAATTTTCAGGGATTAAACTTCCTTGGCCTGGGAGCTTCAAATCCAACTCCTTTTAGAACTCCAAATGAAGTACCTGAGGAAATGCTGAGTTTGCTATTAGGGAAAGCATTAGATGAAAAACCAAATGACGATCCAATATTTCTAATTTCTCATACCCCTCCACTAGATTCAGAAGCAGATAAATTGAGAGGAGGCCGTCATGTAGGTAGCTTCTCTGTAAGAGATTTTATTGAAAGAGAAAAACCTGTGGTAGTTCTTTGTGGTCATATACATGAATCTAAATCAATCAGTATGATAAGTGAAACTCTCTGCGTTAATCCCGGGCCAGGAGCTCATGGAAATGCCGTTATTATTGAAGTAAAGCTAGATGAAGAAGGAAAGGCTTCTGCAAAAGCTGACTTCATTGAATTTTAAGAAAAAAGAAAGAAAGAAAAAAATATCAGAAAACCATAGCAGGTAAAGTCGCATAATAACGAGCAAAAGCAAGTAACATAGCCATTGCGAAACATAAAAAGGAGTTAATTAACAACCATCTTTCTGTTCCTTTTACATCCAAAGTTCTGCGAATCTTTCCTTCTCTGTTTTTGTAGATGAAAGGTACATGCATCAAGAATGTTCCCTTCTTTTCTTTGATTCGAAGTTGTCCATCTCTAAGTTTTCGCATATCTATATTCGGGAAATAATCTAGAAATAGATGTGAGCTATATGCAATCATAAATGGAATGAAGGCACTGACCAAAGCATGATTGATTGTGAACTTCCACCAAAAACCAACAGCAAAAAGTAGTCCTGGATAAATTGCTGAATGAGAAACAATATCTCTGTGGCTCATAAAGCTGTATAGTATATCAAAATCAGGCGCTTCTGAACCAAGAATAGATAACAAGAAAGCAATGATCCAAACCATCCACGTTTGCCACAGATAAGTAGCATTTAGGTTTTCATTGATGACAATAATATCAATTGGAATATAGATTGCTCCTAGAAGTATTCCCATGGACACATGAAATGTTCGATTAGCCAAAAAATGTTCACCTGTAATTTTTTTCGAACTATAGTATAAAATTCCTTTACACCCAAAAGCATTTCGCCTAAAAAAACCGACAAAATTTTGCGGATGATTTTACTAAATAGCTTGGTTACAGACACTAGACACCTTGCTTCTGTTCTCTATTACGCTTTAATATCTTCGACACCATAGTATTATGTACCATGTAACAAGCGGTTAGAAAGTCGGATAGTCTTTTGGGTTAATAACTCATCTTTAAAATCACACCAAAAGTGGGGGGTTTTTTCGAGCTTTCCCCTCACTCGTTTTTTCATCTTGTATCATTTCGACTGCCTAATCATAAAAAGAAAGAAGAAATAGAGATCCAAAACTAAATCTCTTTTTCATAATAATCAATTTTACCTGATTGTGAGAAACCCAAAGACTGGTATTGTTCTTGCAAGGGAAGAGTTTGACCATGAAGGAAAAGACTTGTTTTCTCAGCACCTAACTCTTTCATTTTACTTATGGCTGAGGAAATAAGAGGTTTAAAGTACTTGTCATCTTCAAAGTATAAAGAACCAAAATTGAATTCTTTTGGATCGTTTTGATTACGATATCCAAGAACTCGACCAACAATTTTATCATCCTCACGGATAACCATGTGAATTGCGAAAGTTTCCTTATCCTTTAGTACTCTTTCAAAATTGGACTTGGCATACTCTTTTGATGATCCTAGTTTTTCTACGAAAATCTTAATCAACTGTTCTAAATCTCGGGATTCATCAAATTCCAAAACTGCAACTTCGCTTTCTTCTATTGATAGATCACTAATTTTAGCTTCCATCAAGATGTAAAGATCTCGAGAGTAATTAAACTCGTGTTTCTTTGCTTTCTCAACTGTTCCTTTATAAATTTCTCCGACTCTAGTTTGAATCTTTTGAACACCTTTTTTCTTTAGATTTTTAATAGCTTGTTCAAATAGTAAATCAGAGCACTCTTCGTGACCGGGTAAACACAATGCGAATTCCAAATTAGCTCGTTTAATCCCATCTTCGCTTTCTGGTGCAATTGAAGAAGTAAGAAATGCGACCATTTCATCTCCTTTGAATGCGTATATCTTTGTTTCGGGATCAAAACCTTCTCGAGAGTAAACTTGCTTTAGTTGTGCAGCAGGTGTCTGACCAAACCCACGCCAATCTTTAGTGGCTTCTGTACCCACTTTCTCTTGGGCTTCCAAGAATTCCTCTTGGTAGCTCTTGATATCATATTTTGACATAAGTTAACAAAGTAATAGAGCAATCTTAAGATTAACTCTTACTTTGTGAAAAAAACTTGCTTTAAACATAAGCAAAAATAGATAAATGTAGATAGTAAAACGAAATTCGAGGAACAATCTTTGACAGCAGAAGATGACCAAAATAGTACTAACGGTTTCGAACACATAAAATTCAAGTATACAGAACCAAGATGGGATGCTCATGTTCATCTCTATAAACTAGAAGATACTGCTGAATTAGTAAAATACGCAGGTGAATACAATATCAAAAAATTCACCGCCATAGTTAGAGAAGATTGGAAAGTATACGATGAAAAGTTCCCAGATACGTTTGTATTTGCTCGTTTTATTATGTCTCAGAATTTATTCTCAGGGGATATTAAGGAAGCACTCGATGATATACAATTAATGCATGATTCTGGTTATCCCATTGCCAAGTTTTGGTATGCCCCTCGTTGGCGAAAATATGTTGAAGATCAATTAAAACAAGAAGTTAAGGGCTTTAGAATTGACAGTCCAAAACTCGATCCGCTATTCAGTAAGATAGAGGATTTAGGATTAAAAATGATATTCCACATTGCAGACCCCGATTTGTTGTACAAGAAAAATTACCAACCTGCAAGTTACTATGGAACTAAAAAGCAGCATCTTGAAGAATTAGAGAATATCCTCACTAAACATCCGAATTTAGAAATCCAAGTCGCTCACTTAGCAGGGCAGCCAGAACAATTAGATAACTTAGGAAAGTGGTTAGATAAATTCCCAAATCTCTATGTTGATATTTCTTCTGCGAAATGGATGGCTCGAGAGTTTTCGTATAAAACGGATGAAGTAGTTGAATTCTTTAAGCAATATCAAAATCGAATATTCTTTGGTACAGATATTGTTACAGGTCGGAAAGATCGAGAACCAATTCCTGGGTACTATTATCTCCGGTATCTCTCATATCTTGCATTACTAGAAACTGATGTCGAGAATTTACCATTACCTTTAGAAGATCCCGATAACGATAACAAGACTGTCATTAATGGCTTGAATTTGCCAATGAAAATATTGCGAAAAATATACTGGACCAATAGTAGTAAATTCTTTAAGAGCTAATAAGTTTCCTGAACACTTTTTCGACTTTTAATACCAACTATTTCTAATATCGGAAGCTGTTACACCACCCATCACCGTAGCAATTGGAGGTAGAACTAATGATTTGAACACTAATCCAACGATGAAAGCTATCCCAAGACTATCAGCATATCTAAATTCATTTCCATAAATAAAACCAAGAGACATAAGGAATCCAAGAATGAGGTTAAAATAACCGTATATTGTGAAACTAGTAGTATGATTTAATCCAAAATTTTCAAGATATTTACTCATTAGGTAAAAACCTAACCATATCAAAATTACATTTGCTGCGAATAAGCCACTAATGGTTTTGAAAGATTGATAGTCTAAATCATAGGCAATTTGTGGATAATAGTTTGGTAATCCCATATAAAATCTATAAGCAAAAGTTACACAGATCCAAGCTAACCAAACAAATGCAATAATCAAAGCCATATTATGCCTATACATGAAGTAAAGTAGCAATAATGCTATAGCAAAAAGTAGTGCAAAAATCAAATCCGAGAAGAATAGAATATTGAACAAAATATTTGTCCAATTTTGTTCATATAAACTATCAAAGAAAGAAAAAGCTATTGCTATTAAACAAAATATCATTATGCCATTTTGTACAGAAAAGATGATAAAACCAAAGCGCAACAGATTAAAAGGATGATCTTCTGATAAGAGAATGTGAAGTTCAAAGCTGTGTCTTTTTTCTACATCTTCGCTATTTTGTGATTCACTTGTTTCATTAGATCCTTGAGGGGCAATTTTCTTAGGTGCATATCTTTCATAGAGGAAATGAAAAACTGGAATAATTAGAAAAAGTAAACCAATTCCACAATAAACCAGAGTTCTTAGATAATTTGTTAATTCAATTGGAATTAGAGTTGTAATATCATAGATTGTTACACTTCGATCATAACCTATGATGAAAATATAAGCCTTGTTTGCAAAAGTAATCCAAAAATTAGTTTCTAAAGTAAATTCAAAAAGCAATTCTGGATTCGATGGATCCGAGATATTATAGGCTTTCAGATTATTGCCTACTTTATTGTATAGAATGTTATTAAAAACTTCAATTCTCCCGTAGGAATATGTAAGTACAATTGTTTCTAATAACACTAAATTACTTGGGTCATCTAATGAATAAATCCTAATAAATGCACTATTAGGGGAAGGACCTATACGGGCTAGAATAATTAGCTTATTCGCGAAAATACGAATTGACATTATATAATCTATTGAGAGAGATTCTATTATTTTTGGCTCATAAAAATCAGTATAGTTTACTAGATATAAAATATCGTTTGACCCATAAGTATAGTTTAGATAAAAAACAATGTTTCCTGACACATCAAGAAAATTACTATATTTTGAATAATCATCATGGTCTGTTATAATAGCAACATTCGTTGGATTTGTTACATTATATACAGATAAAGTAAGATTAGTCATTTCTAAATGATAATAATCATCCATTTCATATGTATAATTTATATAATTTTTATAGCGATGAATATATGCAAAATTATTATCAACATGAAAATTTGTTAATTGACCTAGTACTAAAAATTCTCCAATTTTTTCGATATTATAAGGATCAGTTAAATTATAAATATCTACAAAAGTATCAACAATGATGTATCTTCGATAATAATAGCTACTATCCCTTTGAAGCCGTGTTCCTCCGCGATTTGGTAAGTAAAGTATCCCATTCTCTATTCTAATGAACTGATAATCATCTGTTTCTATTTCCATTGAATTGATTACTTTAGGGAAACCCGGTGTGGTTAAATCATACACTCTTAACATATTGTTTTCTTCAAATACATAAAGGAAATTCTCCTTTGAATAAACAGTTAAGGCGTTTCCCACATATCTATTGTTTATCTCGATTTTTGGCTCTTGTTGGGTATTTCTTTCTTCGATACTAATTTCACTTTCAATTTGTTCATTAAGGGATTGAACAGATATAATGCTTGTGAATAAACCAAATGAAATGACCAAAACCAAGAAAAATAGACAAATCCACCTAATTTTGCTAGAGTATTTTTTCCCCATATTACCCACATCCTTTACTGGTAAAAAACCAAGTAACTCCTAGATAATTCATAATTCTCTAGTCTTATAGATATTTGTAAATAAAAAATCTTTAGCTAATTAAAAGCATAAAATCTAAAATCCAGTTATGATGATAAAAAGAAATTCTTCAAAGATTAGTTGACAATCTTGATTTCATACTCACACTCTGGGCAATTAGTCTTCTTAACTAACTTGCTCTCAATAAAACGACTCTGAGATCGAGCGATAACTACCTGCTGACATTCCGGACAAAATGTGTTCAGTGCTGAGTGTCCAAGAATGTTCCCAATATAGACATAATTCATGCCATTTTTCATAGCAGTTGTTCTTGCTTTCTCCAAAATACCAATATCTGTTCTTGGTAAGTGAAATTTGTGGGCAGGATAATAAGCATTAAAATGAAGAGGAATATCAGATGAGTAATCATTTACAATCTTCTGTGATATCTCGTTAAAGTACTCATCAGAATCACTAATGGTGGGGATCACAAGAACTACTATCTCTAAATGAATCCCCTTTTCAAATGCTAAAGCAATATTCTCGAAAATATAATCACTATTAGCATTACAATTCATTTTCATGTTCTCTTTTCCCCCTTTTAGACTAACAGTCATTGATGATAATCCATTTTTGATTAAATCCTTTAAAACCTCTTCAGACATGTAACCATTAGTTACATAACCACTATACAGTTTCGGATTAGCTTTTGAGAGTAATTTCATGGTATCAATTGCGTACTCGGCCATTAGTGTTGGTTCATTAAAAGAAAATGATACTCCAGAGGATTTAGGATTTTGAGTAATAATATTTACGAGATTTTCCGGTGAGAGATAATGCATTTCATCATATTTCTTTGGTTCTACTTTTGTTAACGAAAAATTCTGACACCAAGGACAAGAGAAATTACAAGACCAAGAACCAATGGTCGTTGCATAAGATCCGGGATGGAAATGATACAATGGTTTCTTCTCAATAGGATTCATGGAAATAGACGAAACCATGCCATAATTATGACTAATTAATTCTCCATTAACAACTTCTCTTGTATTACAGATACCAACGTTTCCTTCAGATAATTTGCAATTATGACGACAAATCAAACATTTAATTTTATTATTCATCTTCTTGGAATACTGTGTAATATATGGTTGATTCTTCAGAAGATTTTCTGCATTCAAATCTCAAAGCATCCAGGAATTGCTAGATATATACCAACTCTTGCTGTTTTCAATTTATTGTCTGAAGGAAAGAAAAGAAGAGAGAAAATTACTCTTTAAGCATTCTTCTTCTTTGATTGTACCTCTGAAAGTTACGATAACCATAGCCTGAACCACCGCCCATTTTGACGTAACCTTTCTTCAAAATAATGTCACCGCAAATAGAACAAGCGTAAAAATTCTGATAATACTTGTGTTCTCTAAGCTTCAGCGCAACGAGTTGTCCACAATTAGGGCAAAACCTCATTGTTTGAATCTCTTCTTTCGCTTCCCTTCGCCAATCAATTAATTCGTCCTTATCAAAGTATACTTCTTTTATCATTGGGTCTCCATCCAATTGCAAAGAAGGTTCGTTGATGTACAAACCTCAAAGAGAAATTCTTCGATGAATATATAAGAAAAGAATTAGAGACAAACTTGTTCAGAAAAGGTTTTTTCAGTGAAATACTTCCCAATTAAAAAAAAGGAAATTTAGATTGAAAGAAACTATTTCTTCCCTTCTAATCCATAAATGCAGAAGTACCCACCTTCCAAGTTATCGCGCTTGTATATTGGGCACCCAAAACAAGTGCAACCTTTATCTACAATTTTGTCAGCGATTCCTGATTTCCCTCGAGCACAAAAGAGTGCATGTGGAGGTGTTTCCTTAAGCTTATTTTCCTTAAATGTTGGACAGATTCCGCAAAAATCTTTGCAGATCTTCATATTGTCTGGTGAATCTTCTACGGGTTTTGCCATTTTACCCTCACTTAACTATAAACATTGACCGTTTTTAATAAGAATGCTTCTTAACAAATTAAGTAATCATTATACAAAAAACCTCGACAAAAAGGCATTTTACTTTAGATTCTAAAGTAAGGTTACTTCAAGAAGTAAAAGAAGAAAAAAAGGAATATAATCGAATTTATGACATATTCCTACAAGTCTGGGCAAAAATTTCCAGCCCTTTATCGATATGCTCCTTATCGACACAAAGTGGGGGTCTAAATCGAATTGATTTCTCACCACAAGCCAAGATAAGCACTTTATTTTTGAATAATTCTTTTCTCAACTTATTCCTGAATTCTGTAGTTGGGAGATCAAAAGCACACATTAAACCTCTACCTCTTGCATTGGTCATGACTTCTTTTGAATCATCACAAGTATCAGCGAGAGACTTTAGTAGATATTCACCAACTTTCTTAGAATTTTCAACCAATTTATCCTCTTCAATAATCTGAAGATATTTAGTTGAACGAACCATATCAACGAGGTTTCCGCCCCAGGTAGAATTGATCCTACTTGATTCGTGGAAAACATTCCCATCGACTTCATCCACTTTCTTATCAACCATGATTCCACATACTTGCGTTTTCTTACCGAAAGCAACGATATCAGGTTTCACAAAGTGCTCATAAGCCCACATTTTACCAGTTAACCCAATACCAGTTTGTACTTCATCAAAAATAAGCATTATATCGTTTTGATCACAAACCTTTCGTAATGCTCTGAAGAATTCTGGTCGAAAATGATTGTCTCCACCTTCACCTTGGATTGGTTCAATAATCAAAGAAGCAATGTCTCGAGGATTTTTTTGGATCGCTTCATCAATCTCTCTAAGAGCTCTTTCTTCTTGTTTAATTACTTCCTCAAGATGATCTTCAAGTGGGAAAGTAATTACTGGTACATGAATTCTTGGCCATTTGAATTTTGGAAAATTAGCTATTTTTCTAGGGTCAAAAGTATTTGTTAAAGATAAAGTATAACCTGAACGACCATGAAACGCTTTTTGGAAATGTATAACTTGCTGTCCTATGTGATCTTTAGGATTAACTTCATAGTTCTTTCTTACTTTCCAATCAAAAGCTGTTTTAAGAGCATTTTCCACTGCCAATGCTCCACCGGAAATTAAGAAGAGATACTGAAAGTCCTTCTTCATACAAATTCTACTAAAAGTATCTGTAAATTCAGCCATTTCCTCAGTATAACTGTCAGAACTAGAAGGTTTGTTCACAGCTACTTTACCAAGTTTATCCATAAACTCCTTAGTACGAACTTTGGGATGATTACACCCTAAAGGTGCAGAGGCAAAGAAAGTATAATAATCTAAATACTGGTCTCCAGTGAGTTTATCATGAATGTAAAATGGAGTACTTTTCTCCAAATCAAAAATAATTTCATACCCATCAATCAGCATGTGCTCTTTTAATGTTTCAAGTGCAGACTTCATGGTAATCAACCGATTGATTGTGGTTACTAGTTCTTTATAATTTATACGATAGGTATTTTTTGATCATTAGATCATACATTAGAAAAATTCCTTAAAATTTAACATAAGAATAACTTCTGACGATTTTCCTATGAATTTCTTTAGTTTCCTAAGAGAATGAACTATTTACTCATATAACAATCATTAGTTGATGAAGAAATGAAAGCAATAATCGATATTCCTAAACTGAAAAAAGTACAATTTGAGGAGTGGGCAAAGAAAATTCTAGACCAATATGAGATCAAGGATAATGAGACCTTAGAAAACATCACTCAATACGTAGCTGAATTTTTCGATAAGTTATTCAAGAATTATCAAGTTTCCTTTGTTGATTTACATCCGGATGGAATCTTTCCCTTTGCTATAAATCGCCTTGATAAAAAACCGGGATATGCAGATGAAGAATTCTATGATGAACTATTCAAAGTAGAGAATCATATTCGCTGGACATATACACAAGTATTAACACTTCTTTACAGAGAGAAAGAATGCCCCTTTGATACAGCAGAATGTCCTTATTAATAAAAAGAAGTATTGAGCTCTTGAAATATGCGAATATTGAATCAGTATAAGTGAAAGACCCCATATATTTGTAGAAGAAACAAAGTTAATGCAACCAAAGCTAATCCTATTCCTGCTACACCGAAAAATCTTCTCTCCTTTCTAATAGTACCTATTATACCTGTAATAAAAGCTACAACACTAAATGGTACACTTACACAGCACATAAACCAAACTAATGAAAAACCAACAGCTATTATACCAAGGACCATAGAGATTATTGCTACAATATTTCGTCGTTTACGTGGATAATCCACTACAACAGAGTGTTTATACTAAGGGTATACTGCGCTTGTTGGCTGTTCGACAACTACGGGCATTTCAGCAGTGATTTCCACTTCTTCAGTTAGACTGGCTCCACAATTATTACAAAATGCATCCTCTGCTGTTACATTGTTACCACAGAAAGAACAAGATTTAGTAATCTCATTTACCAATAAATACATCTCCCAACCAATGAATGACTTAATTTCAGATGGGTTTACCTCTTTTTAATATTTACTAGTCTCTCTTTGTTTTCTTTCTTTATTCTAATTATTCGTCAAGTGCCTACCACCAAAACCTCCAGAGACTGAAACCAAACCAACCCGCAATCCAGAGAGCGATTCCGCAGACTCCTAAGATAATACCTGCAATAGCTAGATTTTTCTTTTTAGTTCTTTGAAAGCTGATAGCTCCCAAAACGATAGCAGCAATACCTCCTACAATTCCAATATAAGTTACAAAAGGAATGAGATTTACTACTACTGAAATAATTCCAATAATCAATGCTGCATTTGCTACATTATTGAGATTGCTGGGCTGTGGCACATACACAGGTGCTTGTTGTGGATAGGTAGTTTGAGTATAAGGTTGCTGATGAATTGGTGCACTACCAATAGGCTCTATCGTTTCATCTAAACTTGCACCACAATTATTACAGAAAACATCATCTGGTTGAACTATGGATCCACAATGGGAACAAAATTTCGAGCTCTTATCTGACAATGTAAAATCACCCTAACCAATAAGGAAAACCTACAAATTTTCCTATAATTACAAAAGATAAGGTAATTAGCTCTAATAAGATTTTTTTCTAAATAACCCTTTTTTCCTATTATTGTCCTTGTTTCAACCTAAAATTTATTTAATATCAAGCTAAAAGATGTAACTTGTTATAAAACAAAGTTAGTTGGGAAAACTGATGAGACCTCCTGTATGTGCTATCTGTGATAGAGATTTAGAAGAAAATGATGGGGGAGTTATATATTTTAAGAAACGATTCTCAGATAAGGTTTGGGATCGAAAAATGAATCGAATACAAGGCGTAGGTCATCCACCTTATGCTGAATGGTTATGTGGGAAACACTTTGACCGAGCAAAAGAACTTGAGGAACTGACAATAGATAAAGCAATATCAAAGATCAATGAAGAAATTCGAGAAAATAAAAAGTAATATTGTCTTCTTACTCTTTGCTTTTCTTTTCCGGAGTTTTGGGTGAGAACCGAAGAACCAAACAATCATCTTTCTTAATCTTAAAAGCTAATCCTTTTTGCTCCATTTCATCAAGAGTAGTTTCAGTTTGTTTTATTTCAGATTTACTATATGAGTATAGCACGTCAATTTTTAGTGATTCGTCTTTGGGTAAACGAGTTTTCGCTGGGATGAGGATCTTGAGAGTTCCTTCCTTCTTCCTCCCTCTGTTTAAGAGGAAAACGAGTAAGGATTGTTTTTCTTTATTATAGCGACCAACAATTTCAAGTTCTACATCAGCATCAAATGTTTTCTTTATGCCATAATAGGACAATAATTCTTCTAGGAATTCCTTATTCTGTATTTTGATTTCTTTTGGATCTTGATAGAACGCATCAATAACATACCGAGCACCAAGAGGAGTTCCGAACACTGTGTTAGTACCCTTGCCCAGATGAAGACGATAACCTATGGTTTTGTTTCGTAATGTTAGAACAGGATCTATTTTTTCCTTTTGCCACATAAACTCTCGAGCAAAATAATCTATATGGAATCTTTTCCCACCTCTGGTTTTAGCAAAGGGTCCCCACGGTCGCCAAGAACGCAAAATATTTTGACGTTCAGTCATCTCGAGGTGATAAAGAGCAAATCTATTGTATCTGCGAATCCTTCCTCTCTGTAAATTGAACCCTAAATAGGCAGCTGCTAATTTGAGAAAATTAGCATTCTTACCGAAGGTTTTCTGCTTTGTAATTACCGCAGGAAAGAGCTTTTGAGTATTTAGAGGAAAGCCATGTTCAGTCATTACTGGGAAATTCGGCCCAGTTATGAGGTTCCCCCCATCCTTAACATATTCAAGTAATTTAGTATAATCTGCCTTTATTATCGCTCCACGATTATGGACAAAGATTGCTTTTAGCTGACGCATATCTTTCAGTGCAATTCTCTCGAGAGCGATGGGAAGAGGATTATAACCATTAGCTAATAGCATGCCAAAAATACCATATTCAGCTAACAAATTAATGATTTTAATAGGTTGAATGATTTTCCCAGTGGAATCAAAATCCCCAGGAATAATTCGATGATTCATAGCATAGGATGCAAAAGCAACTTCATCATAGATTTCCTCGGATTCGACTAATTCTTCCCCAAGCTTCTCAACAAATTCGTAGACTTTCTGAACAGCTTTGAATCTTTTCTGCTTCTTCCCTTTATGACTAATCATTGATTGATAATGATATTTTTCCCCTTCAATATCTGCTCCATCACGGACAACATACAGACATATGCCCTTGGCTCCATGTGCGATTGAACCCATCATTAATTGTACTGTGGCAATATTCTTCACTCTTACTCGAGGATCAAACCATCCACAACCCAACTCTGAAGCAAAAAGAGCTTGATATTCTGGTTGTAAATATCCCTTGAAAATGGAAGGGGTAATAGAGTTGCCAAAAGGAACATCAGAAATCGAAGGGAATCGTGATGTTTTGGTGGTTACATTGTATCCATAGATTTCTGCTATTGGAGCTTTCTTCGCTGGGTTTGAGGGATTAAAATAATTACTTTGCTCATTGACTGCAAATAAAAGTGGAATGTCAAGCTCCATCACCATTTCTCTGAGATTCTCAAGGTAAAGGACAATCCAGTCTTCAAAGAATGACTGCCAAATCATCGATCTCGCAACATTCAACCCATCTTCTGGAGGAGTCACTTCATCAAAACTAATGTAACTTTCCAGGCAATAAACACTCAATGTTTGGGGATCACCAAATTGCTCTTCAAGCCATTGCTGGAAGTATTTAACAGTATATTCATTGAAGTCAATACTCCCTACATTGAAATTATACATTAACCCAGTTTCATTATCCAATTGGAAGATGATTATTGGGTCTTCAAAGAATTCTCCTAATTCTTCTTTTATTTTAGAATACCACTTCCAGACTAATTCGATATACAATGGGTGATTTAGAGTAACATTGAAATGATTTTCTCCCACATCTAGCGTTCCATCAACTCTTCTGACGACTACTTCTGGATATAAATCAGCAATCCATAAGGGGATACCGAAACCTTGGTACTCGGAATAAATGAATGGTCCTGGTCGAAAAATAACCGGTAATTTGAGTTTCCTACAAATCTTCAAAAATTTCTTGATATCACGTCTTGGATGAGTATCTCCATTAAAATCGAAATAATCCTCATAGATTTCATGAAAAATCCAAGGAACATAAGTGGAAATAACATTGATTCTTCCATCATTTTTGAGCAGTCGAAGATCCTTTTCCCAAAATTCTGGGTCTACCCTAAAGTAATGATACTCGCCAGCACGGAGAAAAGTATCTTTCCCATCAATTTGGAATCGACCATCAATAGAAGTTAATTGAATCACTAACTGAGTTACCTCCAGATTTTTCACAGATTACTACTTTTATAAAATAATGCTCTAATTATCTAATTAAAAGTATTATCATTCACAAGATTCAAGTGCAAGAGAACAGAGAATTAAAAAGATACTATGAGAAATAAAGTGGAACACTAAAAACTAATCAATGCAAAGAGAATATGATAAAGAGAAAATAACAGAGGATAAAACATGCCAAATGGATATCATGGGAAAATTCTTAGAGTCGATTTATCTCGAGAGAAAACAACTATTGATACACCTGATGACATATTTTATCGTAGATATGTTGGGGGAGAAGGATTCGTTGCCTATTATTTATTGAAAGAATTACCGCCAAATATTGACCCATTGTCTCCAGAGAACCTTTTGATTTTCGCAGCTGGACCATTAACAGGAACAACAATATCGGGAAGCAGCCGAAATAGTGTAGGAGCAAAATCACCACTAACAGGCGGTTTTGGAGAATCTGAAGTTGGAGGGTTTTGGGCTGCAGAACTAAAGAAAGCAGGATATGATGCTATAATCATAAAAGGAAAAGCGAAGAAACCCCTCTACTTGTGGATAAAAGACGACCAAATAGAATTTCGAGATGCAAGTAAAATATGGGGAAAAGAGACAGCGGATTCCTTGGATTCTATCCGAAACGAATTAGCTGACAAACAAGTTCGGGTATCTCAAATAGGTCCTGGAGGGGAAAATCTAGTTCGATATGCTTGCATTATGAGCGACCTAAGAAATGCTGCAGGAAGAACTGGAATGGGCGCAATCATGGGTTCCAAGAACTTGAAAGCAATTGCTGTAAAAGGGAGTAAACGACCCAAGGTAGCAGATAAAGCAAAAATTCTAGCATTAAGAAAGAAAATGACGGAAGTTTACCTGAAAGATCTTGAGCATTTCTCTCTCCTTGGAACAGGGGGAGACAGAATGGAAGCATTCACTTGGACAGGGAATCTTCCAGTTCATAATTTTCGGGATGGTGATTTTCCGGGTGCTGAAAATATTGATCCCCGAAACATCAAGAATACCCTTGGAATGAAAATGGAAGGATGTTATGCTTGCCCTATTCGCTGTAAAAAAGTAGTAGGCTTCAAGGAACCATGGGAAGTCTTACCAAAATATGGGGGTCCGGAGTATGAAAGCCTTGGAGCACTAGGATCGAATTGTGGTGTTGATGACGTTAAAGCAGTTTGTAAGGCTAATGAATTATGTAATAGATATACTCTTGATGTCATTTCTACTGGAGTAACGATCGGATTCGCGATGGAATGTTTTGAAGAGGATATTATCACAAAAACTGAAACAGATGGGATAGAGTTAACTTTTGGGAACGGGGAAGCACTTGTTGCTATGGTTGAGAAAATCGCAAAAAGAGAGGGTTTTGGTAACATCTTAGCGGAAGGAGTGAAACGAGCTGCAGAAGAAATTGGAAATGGAGCTGAGCAATTAGCAGTTCATGTGAAAGGACAAGAAGTCCCAATGCACTCCCCAAGATTAAAACGTGCACTAGGTCTAGGATATGCTGTCTCTCCAACTGGAGCAGATCATATGCATAATCTAAATGACCAATTCTTAACCAATGAAGGCTCGATAGAAAAATACGCTCCTATTGGGATCATGGAAACAATTCCTCTTGAGGATCTGGGACCAAAGAAAGTGCGAGCATTAATGTATCAAACAAATTGGCGAGTGGTCTATAATTGCTTGGTGATGTGCATGTTTCAACCATGGAATCATCAAGAAATAGTAGAAATGACTCGAGCAGTTACCGGATGGAATATTTCTTTATTTGAATTAATGAAACTAGGTGAACGAGTAACAACAATGGCTCGAGTATTCAATCTACAAGAAGGTTTCACGAAAAAAGATGACACTCTCCCAGCAAGGTTTTATCACCCCAAAACTTCAGGAGACCTAGCAGCTGTAGCGGTTGATCCTGTCATTCTTAATATTGCTCGAGAGAATTATTATCTAATGATGGGTTGGGATAAAAACGGTATACCAATGGATGAAAAGTTGGAAGAATTAGATATTGGATGGGTAAAAAACAAACTCAGGTGAGCTTGAAAAAATGAATAGCAAATTGAAATTACAAACAGTAGTAATCATAGCATTAACTATGAGTATAGGATTCATAGCCGATAAGAATCTGCCAAGTAGATCTTATCAACCAACTAACGGTGATAACCTAACTATCATCTTAATGATAGGTGATGGGATGGGTTTTGAACAAGTAAGAATGGCACGATTTGTAGAAGTAGGAAAGAATGCGAATTTGATTATGGAGAGCTCACTACAGAATTTTTCAGTAATGACACACAACGTCAATTTAGGCATAACTGATTCTGCTGCAGCAGCAACAGCTATGGCTACAGGAATAAAAACCAACAATGGAAGAATAGCCGTAGATCCGGATTGGAACTCTGTTGAAACAATTCTGGAAATTGCTCTTGAATTAGGAAAAGCAACCGGAGTTGTTAGTACAACTACTATCCAGCATGCGACCCCTGCAAGCTTTATGACTCATGTATATAGTCGAGGTAATTATCAGGAGATAACGAGACAAATAGTTGAAAATGCAAATGTCGATGTCTTGCTCGGAGGAGGTTTAGAAGAATTTTCAGCACAACAAATATTGGATATGACTACCGCTGGTTATTCATATGTTACCAATAAAACAGCATTAGACTCCATTGCTTCTGGGAGAATTCTTGGCTTATTTTCACAATCACATATGCCTTATGAGCAAGAAAGAAATTTTACCGAAACACCCTCCTTAGCAGAAATGACTAGAAAAGCTATTGAGATCCTTCAGCAAAACTCAAGTGGCTTCTTTCTTATGGTAGAAGGAGGAAAAATAGATCATGCTAGTCATGATAATGAAAAAGTAGGAGCTATACTTGAAGCCATTGCATTCGATCAAGCTGTTAGGGAAGCAAAGAATTATGTCGAAACGCATGCAAACTCCATTCTGATTGTAACTGCAGATCATGAAACAGGTGGACCTACAATAATAAGCGAAAATTTAGATGGGAGTCTTCCGATAACTGGGTTAACAGAAGAACAGAACAGAACTCTAAGAATAACTCGAGCAAACCAAATAGAAGTTGATTGGAGTACAGGTGGTCACACAAGAAATAATGTACCAATGTTTGCTTTTGGGGACGCTTTTGAAAACATAAAAAGAAACATGTTGATTGATAATACAGATATTTTTGGTGCAATGAATAATTTCATCCACAATGGGGAAGTGTTGTTTATAGATAGAGCCTCAATTACTATGGTTGCCACCTATTTTCTCTACATTATACTAATTCCCTTGTCAATAATATTGATTTACTCAACCGTAAAAACAATGCGATATAATAAACGAAAAGAAAAAAATAGTTGAAATTACTCCTTCACTGGTTTATACTTTCTTTCAGCAGCAACCCCACAATGGGTTTCTTTCAATTGCTTCTGAAGGAGTTTCCCAGTTGGTCCTATAGTTACATTGCCAACAATAATGTGAGTTTTATCGTTTTTGGAGAAACCATCTTCATTAAACATGTATTCAAAAGTAACAGCACGAGTACCATCTCGTTCGTCAACCATTTCCATAATAGTGAGTTCCTCTAACTCGTAATGTGGGTGAAGTGGTTGTGCCCAACCAGTTTCTTGATGAATGTATTCAAGGATGATATCTTTTACTTCTTCGAAGCGAATAACTATTCCTCCACTAATATAGTGAGTGTTACTCTCAAATATAATTTTATCTAATCAGAGAAATAATTGCTGCTTATTCTTTTTTTGTCTTGTATGGATCTTCGACGCTTGCTGGTCCAGTGTATGTTTCTTCTAGCTTGAAATCCAAAATAGTGCCAGCTGAATCAAATATTACTTCCCCATTGAGAATGTGGACCCGAGGATACTGAGAAAAGCCATCTTCATCAAAATGATATTCAAAGGTGACACTAATCTTTCCTTCATCTAGTTTAGTGGTTTCTCTGATATACAAATCATCAAATTCACATTGAGGTTTTAATGGGTCACCCCAACCAGTTTCTTTGTGTATGAAAATAAGAATGAGATCAGAAATTCTTTCAGGGCTTTCAATTAGCTTTCTCTTTATCGAAGAGTCTTTAGGATAATACCTGAAATCGCATCGATTAAAACCATCGACAATAGTTTCTGTTCGTTCAAATCGAATCCATTTATCCGTAGCAGTAGATAGAGGGTAATCATAAGCACATAGAATTGGTCCTAAATCAGGACGATTATTAGCTTGAAAGATTTCAAAGTACAAACATTTCTTTACATCGAGACCAAAAACAGATTCTTCATCAAAAGCAATAACCGATTGGAAATACTCATTTTCGTATAGTCGATAATTGCCTTCTTTAGTTTTTTTTACAAAGGTATACCAAGGATCTTTACTTGTCTCAAGATCTTTTGTTTGAGTCTCAACTAAACTCTGCATCATAATTTTATAAATAGCAATTACATGAGCTTTAAGTTCCTTATGAGATAGCTCTTCCTCCTCAAGTGCCTTATCAAGAGCTAATACAAAAATAGAATTAATTCCATGTCTTTTGCTCATATTTGAGTTCATGAGATGTAGATTCTTTTCAAAGAAACTTTGAAAAGCATAATTGTATTTAGCGAAAAGTAATTTGCCTTTTTCTTCCCCGAAAGTTGCTAGTAAATAATCAGTGGTAAGTTTATGAAAATACAGCTTCATTTGTTCAATGAAGTCATCACTAACATGCGACATAAATGAGACTACTGACAAGGATTAATTAATTCTCTGTTTGAGTAGATTTTTAATTAATAAAATCTATTTCTATCATAT
>JAGXNT010000054.1 GCA_019894765.1 Candidatus Heimdallarchaeota archaeon | reverse complement strand
CAAATGGGATTAATAGGATTAATCCTTGGTTATCTCGGTTTTCTTCTATATTTAACAGGTTTCATACTATATTTCGGCTTCATGTTTTGGTGGTGGTAAAAAAACCGAATCATTTATTCGAGCAAGAAATGATATTGTATATAAACTAGTTTCTACAATATTACTTTGTGAAGAGATGATACTTAGGAGAGAATTATATGAGTAGTAATGAAGTTTGCCCTTATTGCGGGTCAGCAGTTGAAAGAGGATCTGAGTTTTGTCAGAATTGTGGTGCTTCTTTGAACATTGTAGAATCGACTTCATCTGTTAGGATAATTTCTGAAAGTCAACCAAGTCAATCTTGGCAAATATCCCAACAAAGTCAACCTTCTCAACAATCTGGTTTTTACACACAACCGCAAGTAACCGTAGTTACACCAGCTAGAAAACAAGATGATTCCCAAGGGACAATTGCCCTTATCTTTGGTATCCTTGCATGTGTTGGAATTCTTCCTTGTATAGGAGGAATCATAGCAGTTATTGTTGGAAATAATGCTAAAGGAAGCTCTAATGGTTCAACAGGGGTAACTTTGGGTTGGATTTCAATCTGTCTAAACATAGTTGCCATTATAGCTATTAGTGTATCCTTTTTCTGGTGGTACTAAGAAAAAAGAAAAACTAGCTTTAGGTTCTCTTATTTGAGAACTATAATTAGCTATTGCTCTAGAATGCCCCGCGAACAACAGGATGTAATCCATATTGTTCTGTTCCATCTGGACGCTCCATTTTTTGAACAAATCTATTCGTTTCCAATTTTGTTAAGGTTGATTCAGCATCGTCATCTGATATTCTAAGATAGCGTACAATGTCAGTTACTGAAACTCTTCTTTTGTATCGAATAAAGGACATTAATCGTGCTTCTTTAGAATCAAATCGTAATTCTTGTTTGATCTTTTCTTTAGATTCACTGCTTAACTCTTTCTTCGTTTCTTCAATAATGCCAAATAACCTATTCACTGTAGGAGCAATTTTCTTGAAGATATCAATAGGGATAGGATCTCCTGACACCAAGAACTCCTTACCAAACATAAGATCAAAATGATCTGCTATACGGTTTAACCGCTTATAGGTTAATGGTGCATGTTCACTAGGATTGGTACATGCTACAAAGATTAATTGGTCCCTCATTTTGAAAACGAATCGGTTTCTATTAGTTTCAATCCATTTTATTTCGGCTCCAAAAGAACCTACAAAGGAATTCACAGCACTTAGAAAACCACTTATTAAATTCTCATCATTATTGCTATCATCATATTTTTGATGGAACAGGCATGTACCTGATTCTTGTAGAATCCAAATCTCTTGCAAACTCAATTGCTCTTCACCTTGTACTCGATTTACCTCAACTAGTTGTTACAAAAAGAGAATTTATGATATTAAGACATGTAGTATCTACATAATCTGATAATATTATTTTAAATAAAAAAAAGAGGATTTACTCCAAACCCTCTAAGCGAGAATTACTATTTGATCTAAGCGATTGATTAGCCACCAACCTAATGGGAATCCAATTATTGTACCTAAACAAGCTTCAGCTAGTGCAACAACAATGAATCCCAACCACCAACCAACAAAGTAAAACCACAACAATCCTTTAACAGATTTTGTGAAAGTGATTTCACCTTTTCGTGGGTTCTCGTATAGTGAGAATACATAACCTATTCGTTCAAAGAACCAAACACCTAGCGGAGCAGAGATAATTAATGCTGTGAAAATAAAACCTAGAATATACCAAATAGGTGTTAACCATGAACCAATAAATATTGCCCATAAAAATCTTAAAATAATATTTGTCATTTTAAATCACCATTTTTGTAAATTCTTTAATGTTTTTTTGACATATAAACGTAATGCGAGGGAATTTTTTCTATTTTTGTACCGAAACAAAGGATTATATATCGTCTAACCAATATATAGGACATACAATATACTATCTATACGATATATTATTGTTAAACAACGAAAAAAAAGCAACAAAAAAATAAGGTGATAAAAATATCGTTAAGGAGCTATGCATTAAGACGATTATTATACATATTCCCAACCTTGCTTGGGATTTCAATAATTAGTTTCGCACTTATTGCTGCTTCTCCAGGAGATCCAATACAGATTCGACTTGGTCTCTGGATTGGAGAACAACCGGAATACGAAGAAGTCTATGAACAAGTTGGTTTTGAAATAGGCGTTCTCGATGAGAACGGTGAACCAGTTAGTGTTGTCGTAAGATATTTCCGCTGGTTAGGATTGATAAAAGATCAAAATGGAGTACGAAGTGGGATATTACAAGGAAATCTTGGTAATTCTTGGTTCTATACCCAATCGGGTAATCAAGGTAAACCAATATCGGACATAATTGTTGGAAGATTATGGTACACCCTATTTCTTACAACACCTGCTTTTATCATTACTACAATTTTAGCAACAGTGATCGGGGTAATTCAAGCAACAAGACAATATTCTCTTTGGGATAAAGGAGTAACTCTTGCATCATTAATTGGTTTTTCAATGCCAATTTTTTGGTTAGCAAAACTTGTCATGTTATCATCTTTCTATTTATTTAATTTCACTGGTGCAATACAAGGTGATGCGTTCACAGAACCTTTCATCACAAATCCAAAGTTCTACTTATTCCTTATACTACCAACGATTACTTTAATTTTAACAGGACTGGTATTTCTCTCACGATTAACGAGGTCTCAGTTATTAGATATTCTACGACAAGACTACATTACTACGGCGAGAGCTAAAGGACTGAGTGAACGAAAAGTAATTTACAAACACGCGTTTAGAAATGCGATGTTACCAATTATCACTGTCGTGGGATTAGCTTTACCAGGCTTACTCGGGGGTTCTGTAATGGTTGAAGGCGTTTATGGTTGGCCCGGTTTGGGATCAGTCTTCCTAATAAGTGCATTACAAAGAGATCAACCAATGATGATGGCCACAAACTTCGTTTTTGGTGGAATGTTTCTTGCATTTAGATTGTTAGTTGACGTTAGTTACGCATTCGTTGATCCAAGGATAAGATACTAAGAGGTGGAAAAGTTTGACAATAATAAATGATGCAATAATAGAAAAAGAAGCAAGAATTCTAGATGAAATCAAACTTGTCGAAGGATCAAATCTTTGGGCAATTGTTATGAGGAGGATGAAGAAGTCCCAAATGGGAATGATTGGTTTCTACATTGTAGTTTCATTAATGATTATGGCAGCTATGGCTTTCATCATTCTTCAATATGATTCATTATTTGGTTTGAACAATCCTACTAATGACCCCTATGATATTCTGAATTACTATGTCGAGATTTGGATACCAGGTACACAAAAATACATTCGTTTGATAGCCCACCCAAGCTACATTATTCCCGGAGATCAAATAGTAGCACCAAATGCCCAATATCCATTTGGAACAGACACTCGAGGTTTCGATATACTTTCTCGAACCTTTTTTGGTTCAACTTTATCTTTAGTGTTAGGTTTAGTAGGTCAAATTACAACTAGCTTTCTAGGAATGATAATTGGTGCTGTCTCTGGCTATTTTGGTGGAGTATTTGATGATATAGTTCAAAGACTAAACGAAGTTATCAGCGCTATGCCAGGATTCATTCTATTCATTTTCGTGGTAGCTATCTTTCGAGATTTTGCAGCAAGTATCCCAGGGGGATTGTATGTGATTGTTATAGTCATCTTTGCTTTGATAGGTTGGGGAGGAACGAGTCTCATAGTGAGAGCTAAAATTTTGTCACTAAAACAGACTGAATTTATCGAAGCAGAAAGAGCGCTTGGGGCTAAGGATGCACGAATTATCTTTAGACATATTATCCCAAATTCACTTTCACCGGTGATAGTTATTACTACTCTTGGAATAGCTAACACAATAATCCAAATAGCTGCTTTAGCATTCTTTGGCTTAGGAGATGCTACAGCAGTTACTTGGGGTGATGATTTAGCTTATCATCGAGACAATCTATTGACTTACTGGTGGATGCCAACGTGGCCTGCACTTATGATTTTCATAACCATTTTTGGATTCAATCTCATGGGAGATGCATTATTAGACGCATTAGATCCGAAGCAAGCAAAAGGATAATCTATAAAAGCTGAATAGCTTTCAAGCTATTCAGTAAATTTTTCTAATATCCAATTTGTAGGGTAATTAATATAAATGACTGATTTTTGGAGTAATATAATGCGAATTGTTATTTGTAGGCGAAGAAATTGACTCAAGAATTTGACCTTGGTGATGACACAGAGGAAATTATCGGTCGTGGAACTTGGATCGATAAATTAGCTCTCAGTGTGTTAGAACGTAAAGATAACCTGAAAGGAAAACACCCAGAAGTAATTAGAACTGAAAGTGGACTCGGAGCATCGGGATTTCCCCATATTGGTTCTTTTGCTGACGCTTCACGTGCTTTTGGATTCAAACTAGCAATTGAGGATTTGGATAGAAAATCAGAGTATATAGCTTTTGCAGATGATATGGATGGTTTACGGAAAGTTCCTGTAGGGACACCACCTGAACTGAAAGAACATCTTGGAAAACCTGTTTCAATGATTCCTGATCCTTGGGGTTGTCATGACAGCTATGGTCAACACATGTCCTCTTTACTTATTGATTCAATTAAAGAAGCAGGTATTATTTGTACGCCTACCTCAGCAAATGAATTGTATACATCTGGTAAAATGGCTCCTCAAGTCAAGAAACTTCTAACTCAAGCAAAACGAGCAGGAGAAATAATCGAAGAAACAACCGGACAAGAGAAGTATTTAGTAGCACTACCTTACCATGCTATATGCAAGCAATGTGGGAAAATATACACTACTAAATCAATTAGCTTTGATGATAAAAAGGGTCAAGTAGAATATGTTTGCGAAGGAGATGAAATCCGTGGTAAAATGCTCGATGGATGTAGCTATCATGGATGGGCTGATATTGCCAAAGGAGAAGGCAAGCTTACTTGGAAAGTAGAATTTGCTGCAAGATGGGATTTGTTACAAATAGACTTTGAAGCATTTGGAAAAGATATTTTTGAATCCGTTACTTGCAATGATCAAATATGCAAAGAAATCTTTGATTATGAACCACCAACTCATGCACGATATGAAATGTTCTTAGATAAAGGTGGATCTAAGATATCGAAATCCACTGGAAATGTGTTTACCCCACAAACATGGTTCAGTTATGGTTCCACTCAATCTTTAGCTCTTCTTACTTACAAACGAATGTCTGGAAGCAGATCCTTATCAGTTGATGACATTCCAATTTATATGAAAGAACTAGATTATTTAGAAAATATCTATTTTGGTCGAATTAAAGAGGGTAATGCTGCTCGAAAGAGAAAGCTGAATGGTCTCTTTGAGTATTGTTGGCATCTTAAGCAACCTGAGAAAAAATCAATTCAAGTTCCATATTCATTACTTGTTAACCTCATATCAGTAGCTCCGGAAAGTGCATATGAAGAGTTTATTGAAACTAGATTAATAGAATATGGCTATCTCAGAGATGGTGCTAAATACGAAGATGTTAAAGAAAGAGTTCAATATGCAGCTAATTGGGTAAAGGATTTTGCACAGCTAGAAAATATTACCATCGAATTAGACGAAAAACAAAAAGCATCTCTCAAGAGCTTGATAAAAGAAATAAAAGATCTAGAAGAAGCAGACGATATCCAAAGTACAATTTTTGAAATTGCTAGACAATTTAAAATTGAACCAAGAGATTTCTTCAAGATATTGTATCAAATTCTTTTAAACACAGATCGAGGTCCCAAATTAGGTCCATATATTCAGA
Source organism: Candidatus Heimdallarchaeota archaeon (assembly GCA_019894765.1). Next base: position 178,844 of record JAGXNT010000054.1, on the reverse strand, counting down.
CTATCGGAACTGAACATGCAATCAAAACTATAAAGAAAAATCTCAAGTGAATCATAGATTTGGTATTATTAGAGGATGCTTGTTATTGGACAAGATAACTACTTTGCTTTCCTCCATTTCAAAAACTTGTGAATAATCGGGAAGGTCTTCACTAATCTGATTTGTAAACGCTTGAATATCTTCGATATATGGCATATTAGCTCGAGTAACTCGATGCTGAGAAAATCCTACCGGAACAAACCCCTTAACTTCAACGAAAGATGGATTTGCTTTCTTAATCAAAGCAACATATTCTTTTGGATTTATCATGTTGATTTTCTTCGCCATTGTTAGTCTAGCAACAGTTCTATTTTCCATTTGAGCCATTATTTCTAAACTCCTATTGATGCGCTCCCATCCATCTTTGATTAATGGTTTACAGGTCTTAATGTACTCTTCTTTATTTGGAGCTGGAATTGTGATATATAATTGAGTCGGAGTTATTTTTAGATCTAGCATCTTTTGGAAAGCATCTGGATTTGTTCCATTAGAAACAAGAAATGTAGATAATCCCTCCTTCTCGAGTAATTGTAACAGATCTGTTAGAAATGGATATAGTGTTGGTTCCCCTGCAAGACTCAAAGCAACATGTTTCGGATTTGATGCTTCTTCGAATTTTTCTTTTGAGACAATTGGCTTGTATCCAGAAATGCATCTCTTCCATCCCCATTTCAATCCTTCATAGACTTCTTCAGGTGAGTCAAATTCAGATTCATCTACATCCCAAACTGGTTTCATTCCTAGGTCTTTTTCCTGTAATCGCCAACAAAACAAACATTGATGATTGCATAATAAAGTTGGAGTTGCTTGGATGCAACGATGACTCTGTATTCCATAAGCTGATTTGTAACAAAATCTGTCTTCTTTAAAATAATTACGAGTCCACAAGCATTTCTTTACGGCAATTTGCTTTCCATATAACTGGTAACCTTGTTTCAGTAATCGCTTTTTTATTTGCGGAGAAATAATCGAGGTCGTTTTTTTATCATTTTTAGACATAACAAAATCTACTCAGACATCTGTATAATTATCTAAGGTTTAAACCAAACAAATCCATAATATCGAACTTGATTTGATTTAGGTATGGTAGCAATAACATATTTCTTCCTAACAGAAGTGGCTAATCTTCCGGCACGTACTAATTCCATTGCACTAAGCTCACTACCTCGAGGCAAAGCAGAAATAACATATGGTGAATGATCCAAACCTGGTCCTTGCAGATACACAGCAAAATCAGCACCAAATTTTAATCCTGGTCGAGGAACCATACCTCTTTTTCTAATATCTTTGTAAATCAACATTTTTTCATCGAAAAGATGGATTGCATTCTTACCCTTTTCTTGTAATTTTTTCAGTGGAACCTTTTCCTGGCTACCTTGATAATGAATGATTATTTTTTCCTGTTCAAGTAAATAACATGCTTCTATTAATGTCAATTCTAGCGGCCGATCAAAAATATCTCCCTTAGGTTTTCTGATGCCCAGAGGTTTACCAAAAAATCCTGAATTATAAATCTTAGAGCCCTGTTCGTGATCCCAAATCATCACTCTAGTATCAGCTAGTTCAGCAGTAATGAGATCTTTCATTTTTGGTTTATTTTGCTTCTCATTTTTTGGACTCATCAAATAACAATCCTTTTGCTATTCCTATGTTCTATGAATTAATTCTTGAAGAAATTATAACTCCTAGATTAATATAATTTCTTTTACTGAATGATAAAATAAAGGGAAAAAGGAATTGAAATTATAAGTTATCGGGACATAGCATAAATACGAATATATGATGCAACATCTCTGGCTGAATCAATCATATCTTCAATTCTATCAACAGCTTCTCTGATAAGAGAATTCACACCAATTTTTGCTTCCATTTTTGCTAGCTCAATGATTAAAGCGCGGTAATTTGCATCCGCTTTGTTTTCCATAATTTCAATAGATTCTGAGATTACAATCACTTTATCTAAGCTTTGGAATAAGGCTCGTAATAAGTCAGTTAATGATTTTGATACTATACGGGTTTTCTCAATTAACTCTAACATATGCTTGACGAAGTTTTCAGGAGGAATCCATTCACCATCTAGTTGTTCTAGGAAGAAGGCTGCACCTTGACCAAGATCAATGATTTGATCTACTGATCTTATGATTTGCATTAATTCTTGTCTAAACAATAATGCTGGTCCTGCATCAGTAACTTCCTTCATGGCACTATTTTTTAAGGAATTACCTTTTGATTCCAAAGAATCTAACTCTTTAATATACTTGTTAAATTTCTCTCGACCCGGGGTTTTCCAACAATCAACTATTTTTGCTAAGACTTCTGTACCATTAAGAACGACTCTTGCATGATCTAAAATAATGTCTAAGACTTTTTTCTCTACACTGTTACCGTTTGTGTGATATACCATTTTTCTGCTTCCTTTATAGTTAATTGTACATAATTTCTGAATGCAAAAACATTAGTCCGATTTTTAACCTTTTAGGTAATGTAGGATTTTCTAAATCTTATTGTCTAGATAATAAATAGTTTATTAATAAGAGAAAGTAATAAAAAGATTAGAGAAATTGTTAGAAGTGAAAATTAGATTAAGTGAATTCAGACTGAGTTGTGATTAAAATGATTAGTAGTACTTTTGATGATATTGCTGAAATTGCTATAAAACAATACTCAAAAGATGCTCGAATAGAATTGGAAAAGCAACTCAATTCATTATCAAAAGAAAACCCTAATGACGTTGTTAAAAAACTTGGACTCCCGCAAATTTTAATGTTCTTTTCATCATCAGTTGCTAAAAGTAATAGTCATGAAGTAGTAGATGCTCAAGATGTGCAAGAAGCTTTTTCGCTTTTGAAATATCTTATCTCTAGAGATTTAGTGCAGGATTTCATCAAATACGATTCTATAAATTTGGGTTTGCCTTATAGTGAAAAAGTCACAGGTAAACTTTCAGAATTACTAAGAATTTCAAGTGATATGAAGACAAAGAATAATCTTGATAATAAAATCACAAGACTAACAACATTTCTTACTGATCAGAAATTATCGAAAAAACACATTAATAGAATTGAGATTGAAATGCGAGCTGCAATTTTACTTGTTTCTCGTTTAATCGCCATTGGTCGTGCGCATCAATATATGCGGGTCAATCCTGATGATATCGATCGAAGTTATGATATAATACGTTTCATTATGTTCAAACTTGAAACTACAAAAGTAAAAATCCTAAGGGAACTCTATTCAATTGATGATGAAAAAATCTGGCGTAAGATACCTAAAATGATTTTTGACCAGTCAGCTCATGATCATCTAAGCGAAACAGCTTATGCCCGATGGGAAGATGAATTGCCAGATTCTTTTGAAACCTTGAAGAAGCATCTAAATTGTGGTTCTAGACCTTTCATTTCTGCAATCTTTGGTTTCAGTGAGATTTATGGTGCTAAAAATGATATTTCAAAAATCAATTCAGATGATTTGAACTATCTCCTTGAGGCTTTTGAAAAAATGACTTTTGGTAAATTAAATCCAATGATTATCGAAGACAAAGGTGTTAGCATCGTTTTTACGGAAGATGGTTTGAGATTACTAGCAAATATCTCTCAATGGATTACAGCAATACTTGTGAATAGGTTAGGCAAAGATGAGTTCGTTCTCAATTATTCTTCTACTGTTCCTAGACAAGTCTCTCTTTTATTATTTTTAGCTTTTATTGAAAAGATTAAATCAAATGAAAGTAAAATTAACATAAAACATATATTGAAATCAGTTATGAAATGGACACAACAATTGAAAAACCTCCCTGTTTTGTTAAGTGAAAGTTAGAATAAATTTTGGAATGTGTTCATATCTTGACGAAAATAACTATTATAGGTATTACTCATATTGATCCTGAAAGTCAAGAGAAAGTTTCCAGAATTCTTGGGAAAGTAAAGCCTGAAGCAGTATGTTTGGAATTAGATGCATATAGATTAGATGCTCTTATTGAAAGAGAAAATATAGAATTGAGTTCTAATCTCAAGAAGAGAACTAATAAATCTGAAGACATAATTGAATCAGAAGAAAATCAAGAGGAAGAAGACTCATTTAATTATGAACAGGATTTCTCTTCAGTTTTAGAGGATATTGGTTTTTTTGAAAGTGAATTAGCTCATATAACTTCTTCAGCTCAACCAGGAAAAGAAATGCTAATTGCTTATAAACTTGCTAAGGAAATTGGCGCAGAGATTTTTCTTATTGATCGATCAATACAAGATATTAGTAAAGTTCTCGAGGAAGAAGTATCGGTAGAGGAATCCACAAAATTCCAGCAGCTTATTGATGAATTAATGTATGATAAAAAAATAGTAGCTAAACCGCTAAGTCAAGATGAATTACCACTTAGTGAACCTCTAAAGAACTTCAATGATATGGAAGAAGAAGAAGAAATTAATCTAAATGAAGTCTTAGAGATTTTTAAGGATCAAGAATCACTTCAAACAATTCTATCCGTTTTTCATAGCAATTTCCCACAATTATACTCCGTTCTCTTAGAGGATAGAAATGTCTACATGGCAAAACAAATACTCAAAGTAATTGAAACGCACAAAAACATTGTTGTAGTTTTAGGTTATGGGCATGTACAAGAAGTTGTGAAATTTCTGAAAGCATCTAATGAGAATCTTTCAGTAGAAGTCATGAAATAATTCTAGTTTAGATTTACCGAATAACTCGGTCTTCTACTTGGAAATCTTCTCCACCTTGCCAAATGAATTGCAATTTACCGTAGAGTGTATCAACATTCAAGTTTGTTTTAGCACTTACTGGAAATGTTTCAGAGAGCATTTGCATTTCTTCAATTAAATGTAGCATTTTAATTGCCATTTCACGTCTTTCACCAATTACGTGTGTGTTTATTGCATCTTCAAATTTATGCGATTCTTCAATCCAATCTTGTAATTCCTCTAATTGCTCGTTTTCAATCAAATCACTTTTGGAAACTATATTTAATTGCGGATAAAAGAATCTCATTTGGACATTTAGTGATAACATCAAAGAAGTAAGTAAACCGTACGGAGTTCGACTAAGATTTGCATCCATTAAATTAACAATGACGCACCTTTTTCCTCCGAATTGTTGAGCAGCAATTACTCCTGTTGGTCGAAAAGCAAACAACTCCATTTGACCAGGAGTATCTATAAGTAGAATGTCTGGTGATCCTTCATTTATTTCCTCAAGAATACCTTCGGCTTGTGATACAATTAAATCTACAGCAGCTACCAAACCTCCATTGGGACCGAGCTCATATTCATTCATTAATTCATTGATGTCAATATACTCTCTAACATCTATATCTGGGGCATAAGGTAACCTCAGAACACCTGGATCCATGTTCAAAGTATTCACATTGATCTCATTTAATCTCAAATAATCTGTTAATGTTGCTGTTAAAAAGCTCTTGCCAGATCCTGCTGTTCCAACAATAAATGCTGTGTACATGTTTTCTTTACCTCTATTGTAATACAATTTTATTCTATTCCAATAGTAATTTTTGGTTTCTTACCTTTAACTCCTCTCATACCTTTAATGATTTTAACTAATTCTTCCACAACTTCATCTAATATTTGTTCTTCTTCTGATGTACAAAAAGTTGTTAGATGGATTTCAACTTCAATAACTCTTATTTCATCCGAAGTGTAACTTCTAGGATGTGTTTTAATATAGACTAAGGGAAATTTCTCTCGTACTGGACTAATTGAAGCTGCCAATTCACTTTCTGGTATATGATTAATAATTAATGAACGATCAAATAAGTGCAGGTTGTTTTCGGAAGTAAAATATTTGATCATTTCAAAATCAAAAATTGATTTCATTTCCCTTGGAACTCCTGGTAGAGAGAAAATCATAGTGTCTTCAATTTGCAATAAAACACCAGGCGCTGACCCTTCCTTATTTTGCAGGGGAACTCCTTCTTTAGGTAGCATAGCCATTCTTTTTCTTTCTTCAGATAAATGTAAGTCAATATCTCTTTGTTTTTTTACAAACAGAATCCGTTGTTTTATCAACTCAAGCGCTTGTTGGTTGAGTTCTAGTTTGTTGTTTGTTGCTAGGGAAACTGCTTCTAATGCGACATCATCAAATGTTGGTCCTAGTCCACCCGTTGTTATTATCATATCCGGTTTTCTGCTTAATGCTTCTCTCACTGCTTTCTCCATATCATCAAGACTATCTGCAATAGTGGTTATTCTCGAGATGTTTCCCCCAAGCGTTGTAATCCTCTTACCGAGCCAATTTGCATTAGTATTCACTGTTTTTCCAATTAATAATTCATTACCAAAACAAATAATTTCTACAGTTAGCATTCTTTCATACGACCTGGAATTTATTTTACTATAGCATCAACAACCATTTGCCATTGCCGAGGAGCTGACATACGAACTCGTTTAACTTGTAAAATTTCTTTAATTTCTCTCTTGTTTTTTTGAATTCCAGTTGTGAAATTCTCAACAATAATCTTTTCCGGATCTTCATCTTTAATGAATTCAAAGAAATGAATTACTCCCCCTGATTTCTTTAACACATCACAGGCGACATCAATGAAATCAATAGCATAGCCAGGTAGATTCATTATAACTCTATCAGCAATATTGGCAAGGTTTTGCTCCTTCACAACTACTCTACTATCTCCACAAATTGGTTTTATTTCCCCTATGAGTTTATTTAACTTGATATTTTCTTGAAGTAAACTAATTGCATCTGGATTTATGTCAATAGCATAAAGTGTAGAGTTTGATCTTTTAGCGATTGGAATAACAAAAGGTCCAACACCACAAAAGAGATCGACAACTATTTCATCCGGTTTAACTTGGTTAGCAATTCGATTATGTTCCTCGCTTAACCTAGGACTAAAGTAAGCTTTTACAATATCAATTGCTAATCTGGAACCATGTTCTGTGTATATTGTTTTGGTTTTCTCTTCACCGGATAGAAACTCGATAGGTCTAATTCTACTTACTCCCGTGATTTTTCCAGATTTAGCAAATACCGTTTTAATGCTTGGGTGAGCTTCAATAATTGAGTTCCCAATCTGAATCCTCTTATCCCATAATTGCTCAGAAATTTCAATTACAACAATATCCCCAATTGTGTCAAAACTTCTGGGCGCGAAAACTAATTCTTCTTCGGAGAGTATTCTACTTAAAATCTCTAAATGTGATTTTGGTAGAACTCTTGCATTAATTAATTTAGCATAATCAATGATGGTAAAAACAATCTTGAGCTCTTCTAATTCACTCAATTCACTTTTTGATAATTGTTTTTTTATTGGAATAATTAAATCATTATCAATATTTTTTATTTTAAAAGTGGAGTCTAAAAGATCTTTCTCATAGAGGAATTTACGTATTAATTCACCATCTTGTTTGGATGTCTTTATACACAAAGTCATGAGATTTTACAACCATTAAGTAAATTGACAATGAATAAAAGCACTCACTCAGTATTAGTGATTTTAATTATTCGATTACTCGCCAATATTTTTCGTATGGATTGTCTCTGATCGCTTTAATAACTGATTCTTGAGACTTATAATGTGCCTTAATTGTTGCTGGATAGAGAAGTACTGATTCAATTTTATCTTCTAAAACTGACGAGATATCAATTTTTATTTCCTTTAAATTCTCCGGTGTTTTTTCTTTTGATTTTTCCTGTATGAATATTGGAGCATCTTCATAGTAGTAAATCTCTACTGGCGTCATTATTTTTTCTATTGATTTTTTCACAATATAATGATCAACATGATTTCGAATTGCTTTTGGACAGAAGACTTCACTTATTCGATACTTCCCAATTAAATCCCCAATTTTGATTGCTATATCTAGGATTAACTTTTCTTCTTCATCGTTCAATTTCAAAGAGAAAAATTCCTCTATTTTTCTTCCTCTGACCATTGCTTCTTGATAATCTAATTGAACAAATTCTATTCCAAATTTCTTGAAGAATTTCTCTTCAGAAAGTCGTTCCATTTCTTGAGTATATGAAAAGGATTTCATAATAGCCATATCTTCTGGTTTTGCTGAAAAAACATTGACAACAATAGATTCTGAGTTGTTCATAAGAAGTAGACCAGAACACGACCAAGCAATATCAGCAAAATGTGGGGCAAGAAACAGTTTCTTTTTCATTTTCCTCTATTCGATAGAGCGTGTAACTTTCTATTAAACTTATTTCATACTAAAATGCAAATACTTCTTTAAATTCTGATATTTACTTACTTCTCTTCACTTAAGATTTTACGCCACAAAGTCTCAATATCATCTTGAATTGTTCTTTCACTGGATCCTCTTTCACCTAAGGCTCTCACTTTTTGTAGAGCTTCATGAATCAAATGTCTCGCATCCATAAGATCGAGTTTAGCTCCGCTATAATCACCTGTTTGAAATTTTTCGTGAGCAATCTTTTTCTTATCTTCTGCTTTTGATCTAAGCAGTCTTTTCTGAGCATTTAACATTTCAGACTTTCTAACATCATCAGGTATCAACTAATTTAACCCTCAAAGATTTTATAGGTTGTTTATAGATAAAAAGCATTTGATAAACAGTGGAGATTTTACAATTATATCGACAAAAATAACTCAAAAAGAAATTCCTAAACTTACTTTCAGATGAACTAGGATTTCAATTTATAACAAAATGAATGACAAGCTTTTTTATAATCATCATTGTCTTTCGTTAATTGGTTGTAACGATGTGCTTAGCAATACCCGCAAAAGTAGTAAAAATAATTAATAAAGATACAATTCTAGTAGATTTTGGTGGTGTAAAAAGAGAAGTCAAATCTACTCTAATGGAAGATAAGATTAAATTAGACGATTATGTTTTAGTTCATATTGGTTTTGCCATGGCAATCGTAGAAGAGGAAGAAGCTCTTGAAACCTTAAGATTGCTTGCAGAGATTGATGTCTTTAATCAAAATATCGAGGGCTTCAGTGAAAGTAGTGATGGATAGCTAGATTACTTTCAAAATCTATTCTATTTCTTCTTAATTTTTGTTTTTTCCAGAAACAATTCTAAATATGATTTTCTTTCATTATTTTCTGGATTTAATCCCATTTCTTTTATTGTCTTAAAAATAAATTCTAGTTCTATTTCATAATTACTTTTATCTTCTATGGTTTTTTCAACTTCAACGTATAATCCTACAGATTCCACGTTATCCAAACAGAATTGCAATTCATTGTATAGGTAGATTTTTCTTTCCTTAGGGACAATACCTACCTCTTGAAATCCTAGTTGCTCTAATGTGTGAGTTATGTTTTTTATGCTTGTAATCTCAGTGTTTAATTCAATTCTTGTTTTAGATCTGGGATCGAATTTAGGTCCTTTATAGGTGAGATAAAATCTGTCTCCATCTTCTCTAATTCTTAAGGCTTCATCAGTTTCATTGAAATCTCTCGATGGATGTTGAAAGTAATGATCTCTTTGCATAACTATTTCTTCCAATAATGCTCCACTATCTAAGAGCTTGAATTCAATCTCCTCGAAATCATCTACTTTTATTTTCACTTCAACTTCCACTGGCATAAGCATCACAAATTGGTATTTTTCCCCAAACTTTTTAAGCTTTAGTTATTGTTTTCTTTTTCAAAAGAAATTTATCTCTTAAAGACGATAAATTCTTTGGAGAGGACTAAACGGTTACCGGATGCTCTCGTTAGCAACTGAGGAAGGTCCTTTCTTCCAGGCAAGCGACGCAGTGAAAGCTGTCAGGTGGAAACTTGGCTCTGAGAATAGAAACGTAAAGTGAGTACGGTTTAACTTTGATACTCGGCAGCAATGCTCAGTTGAGATTTCCGTACAAGAAGCGTTGAAACGACTCATCGTCGCGGAAGTAAGCTCAAATTGTCTTCGATGACTGCCAAGAGAAGCGGGTTGAGTGCGTAGATTGATACCGTGAGAGGAGCTCATCTTCTGGTGATCCTCGACACAGAAAAAGGACTATTTTCCTCTCCACTACTTCTAATAGTCCTCTGAATATTCTGCAAAATCCAATTTGTAGATAGGACTTTCCCCATTCTTCTTTCCTGTTTGCTTAAATCCTGATTTGACATATAGATTAGTAGCAATTTTGTTGTCTTCTACAACATCTAAGTAAATCTCAGAACAAGAGTATTTATTTTTTAGAAAATCTACAACTGCTTTCAATCCAGCTTTTCCATAACCTTTGCCTTGCAAGTTTTTATCAATCATGTGTCTTACTATCCAGATTGTCTCATCTGCAGGATTTTTACCAAAAGCTGAGAATCCAACCATTTTCTCATCATCATATATTCCATAACACTCTAGAAATGTATGAAATTTTGATTGTGCTATACTTGCTGCATTTGATGCTACGAAGTTTGTTTGATCCTCTTTTACTTCTAATTTTATAGCATCAACAAAATTCTCTACAGTAATTTCTTTCAATGTAACTATCATTGTTTAATCACCAATATTATCTAAGCTAAATATTGAATGGTCACAGAATAAGTATGAAATGGTCACTTTTTCTTCTTTAAGGTCAATCTTCTTTTTTCTACAATAAATTTCTCAATATTACTTGTAACAATTTCATGATTTGATAGCTCTAAAGCCTTCTCAGGTTTCAACCACTTATATTCGACGTGTTCACTTGAGAGAACAACCTCAGTCATTTCAGTTTTACACCAAAAAGTTAAACCTATCATATCCCATTTTGGATCTTCTTGATACCAATGAAAAACATCCAGTGCTTTGACAATCTCAAAATCAGCGATACCAGTTTCTTCCACAACTTCTCTTTTCAGACCATCAAATGGATCCTCAAATTGTTCAACAGCCCCTCCAACTACATCCCAGACATTTTCAGGAGGATTATCAGGTGCTCGTTTGATTAGAAGTATTTCACCCTCTGGATTCTCTAATATAGCGGCTACACAAAAAGTAAATTGACCTACTTCTTCAGACATTCTATTCACCCTCCAGCTGCTCATGAAAAATTATTCTTTCAGCAAGCTGTTTTTCTTGCATCTGTATCTTAAGATATCGTTTTAGTGCTGGGTGACCTGTAAGCTCTAAAGCATCTTCTGGTGTTACCCATTTATAATCCGTGTGCTCTTCGGAAAGAATCACCTTCGATGTTTTCGTTTTACACCAATAAGAGATTCCGATCAATTCATTTTCAGCTTTTTTCTCATTTTTCCTAAAGACATGAAACATTGTTAATGGCTTCACTATCTCAATATCATGAATACCAGTTTCTTCAAAAATTTCTCTTCGCAATCCTTCCTCTGGTGTTTCTGATGGATTTAATCGTCCACCTATATCTTCCCAGCAATCCGGATATTCCAGATGGGAACTTCTTTTTATAAGAAGAATTTCATTTTCATGATTCTCAAGTATTGCTGCAACTGCTACCATAAATTTCCCTTTAACCATTGTACATTCCTCGAAACCATTTAAATGATAAAAACTCACTTTCAACATCAAAATATTAATTTATCTATCTCTTAGAAAGACATAAAAAGCAATAGCTTTCGCTTACTACTAAAGACTGAATGCCAGTCTTAAACACTAAACCTAGATGTCGCGTAAAGCGGAATTGGTAAGGTGATAATCAAATGTACAAATACGTAGGTAAATTTTGGAAAAACCGTAACACACCTGAATTTAAGGCGTTACAAAGAGATCGACTAATTACTTGGAGAAAAGAAGCAAGTATTGTTCGAGTTGATAAACCAACAAGAATTGATCGTGCTCGCATTTTAGGTTATAAAGCAAAACAAGGGTACATTATTGCAAGAATAAAGTTAAGAAGAACTCGACTTCGAAAAAGTCGTCCAAGTCAAGGTCGACATACAAAAGGTCAAGCAATTCGTAAAATCCAACCCGGTAAAAGCTTTAGATGGATTGCAGAAGAACGTGTTGCAAGAAAGTATCCAAATCTTGAAGTTCTCAATTCATATCAAGTTGGCGAAGATGGTCGTTACAAATGGTATGAAATTATCCTTGTTGATACTCATCATCCAGTGATTATGAAAGATCCAAGAATTAATTGGATTTGTGAAAGTAATAATAGAAGACGAGTATTTCGTGGCTTGACAGCTGCAGGCAGGAAATCTCGAGGACTATCAAGAAAGGGTGTTGGTTCGGAGAAAATCCGTCCTTCATTAAGAGCCCATAAAAGAGATGGAAAATAAATTCAAATCCAATCTCCTCTTTTTCCTTTTTTCTTCTACAAATCTTTTATTTACAATTTATATTAATCATATTTGGAGCTAGATTAATTGTCTAAAGAAAATAATACCTTTCGCTTGAAGGAAATTACTTTTTCCTGCAGTGTTCATGCTACTGAAGATTTAGAAAGTGTGAAGACAGCAGTTTTACATTTAGTTCCAGAAAATCTCCGAGAGAAATTAGTCATTGAAAGCACAAAAATAACTGGTCATGCAGGAAATCCCATACATTTAGTTGAATTACTAGTTTCGAAGAGTAAAATGCTAAACTCTGTCCTTACACATCTTGCAGAGAAGATGGAAGATTATGATAAGGAATTCCTATACAGAACCTTAGATACTCGAGTAAGCGAAGATAATCTGGTGTATTATAGGGTTAACAAACAAGATGCTTTTAATGAAGTATTGAGAATAGAAAATGATGATAATACGATCAGAGTTATTATAAAATTCATAGTATACAAACCTGAACCAAATCAGATAAGAAATGCTCTCGTTGAATATGGAATTATAAAGAAGGAATGATAACATGACTCCTTATTTCGAGCCAAGAGTCGAGATAAAAGAAAAGAAAGATTCTAAGCAATTTGATGAAATTGCTAAGCGTTTACAGCTTAATGGTTATGTAATTCTTGGTGAGAAATATAAAGAAAAAAAGAAAGAAGAGTCTAAGGAAGCTATTCAAAAAGTTACAAGAATAGAAATCAAAGAAAATAAAGTTGAAAAAGTACGTTCTCTTCTACCTAAAATAAGAAACCAATATGAATTAGTCAGCATTAATACTTCTTCAGCTAAAGTTGCTCAATGGGTTGTCAAAGACAATAGAGTAGACATTCTAACGATTCCACATCAAAATATCAAAGAAATCATTACACAGAGTTTAGCTAATGTTGCTGCAAGTAATCAAACATTTCTTGAAATTGATTTGAGTTTCTTAACATCCTCTAATAGTTTCTCACATTCTATACAGATGAGAGTATTATCTCGAGTTATGAATTTAATCATTAGAGAAAAAGCGCCCTTCATTTTAACTATGAATGTTGAACATCCACTTGATTTCAGGAATGAAAGATCAATAATTGCCATGGCTAATTTAATTGGCATTCCAAGTAAAGCTATAAAGGAAAATATGCAGAAATTCAAAGAGCGAATTAAATTAAATAGAAGTAAACTAGCTCCAGAATTCATTACTCCTGGTGTTTGGAAAGTAGAAGAGAAAAAAACAAGCAAGAAAATAATTGCTTCAAAAGAAACAGAAGTACAAACTGAAATTCCATTTAATCTAAAAGAATTACCAATTGAAAAAATGAAGATGGAAAGGCAAAGATATATTTTGTTTGAAATCTTACAATTTGAAAATAAGAATGTAGAAGAAAAAGTAGTTATAGATAATCTTTGGAAACAATTTTCAAAGTTCTTTGGGGAAGTTGGAAGTTCCCGCATAGGTTTATATTTAATCGAATTTAACTCTGAGAAAAGCATTGGAATTATTAGATGTAATCAATTATCACTTTCAGCAGTAAGAGCTATGATGTCAACAATAACCTTTTTGGAAGAAACAAAAATTACTTTTCATGTTTTGAAAGTTTCAGGGACACTCAAGAATCTAATTGGAATTCAAAAAAAGAAAAGTAAAAATTGATGAATAATAAGACTAATCTAAATTGTTTATATGTTATTTTTCATATTTAACTTGGTTTTACTATTGGGATTCTCTATAAGGAAAACAATCTATCTTTCGATATTTTTACTAATTATTTTGAATCCAACAATTACTTCTTCTTTGAGATTAATTAATTCAAATGTAGAAGTGGCTAATACTTTCATTGAAGAAACTTTCACAAAAGAGAATATTGATTTTATCAAACCAAAAGAAGTATACATTACAAATGAAGAAGTAGGAAATCAAGAAGTCTTCTGGTCATTAGATGTAGGAGCTGGAATGTATGTTCAGAAATTAGCTACTCTGTTGTCAGTCGGTGAAAAATGTTATGTCTATGTGGCTAACGAGACAATAGCATCAATTGGAGAAAGCTCTGCTATTTCTCGCTGTAATTTCTATAGAAATGGTTTTGATGATGTTATTTATGACAAAAACATCGAATTCATGGGTCATCCAGATGGTCGTTTTGGTGATATAGATGGTGATCCTAAAGTTACAATTTTTATTGTAGATACAAATGGCTCTGGTGGCTTGTATTTACAGAAAGATGAATTAGCAAATAGTACTTATTCTAATCTTCGAGAAATGATATACATCGATGCTAGATTAGGAGCAAATAATGGAGCTCTAATGACAATAATGCATGAGTTCAATCACCTCATATGGTTTAACAATGAAATGGATGAGGGGCATTTCCTTCTTGAAGGCGCTGCAGAATTTTCTATCTTTTATGCAGGGTATACTGCTGCTTGGGGGAATATAACAGGCTTCACAAATCTCTTTAGAGAAAATCATCAACGCTCCCTATTGTCATTCCATTTAATAGGTAGTAGTCCTTTACTAGAAGATTATGGAGAATCCTATCTGTTTATACTTTACCTTGTTGAGCAATATGGAATCGATTTCCTTAGTAACCTTGTTTTAGCTCGTCCTGATGGTCCATTAGGAGTTGACTATGCGCTAAATGAAATTGGTTCTAATGCTACTTTTAATGAGGTTTTTCTTGATTGGATTACGGCTTGTTCAATAGATTCAGAAGATTATGCACTTGGGAAATATGGTTTCGCGAATGTTGATTTTACTGTCGTACATGATGATATAATTTACAATTATCCACAACAAAAGAATGACATTATACATTATCCGTATGGTTTTCATGTTAAGAAATTAATCCAACCTCCAGATAATTTCACATTTAGTATAACGAATCCTTACCCTACTTATTCATTAGGTGTTTCTATTGCTTATTATGATCAAAGTGGTTGGCATGTTATGCAATCTTTACATTCTGCAAGCAATGAATTAGTAAGTATAAATATTTCAGGTAAAGAAATCAGTGAAGCATATATAGTTACTTCATTAATGTCAGAAAATACTCCTGAAACTTTTATAGATTTTATAGATGTTGGTGACGAATCGTACTTAACTCTTAATTACTTAATAATTGAAGGTCATGATCAGACATCGAAGGTCAGTAGTTATTTCTTGGGTATTGTTTTTAGCTTAATTGCAGTATTATATAGTACAAGAATTATAAAAAAGAAAAAATGAGATTTCTTTAATATGGATAATTTGGATGCTCTTTATCTGTTAGTCTCATTTGGTATGCTTTCTTCTTATCTAAATCAATGTTCTGTAAATGAAATGCTCCATCAATAGTTTTGAAGTTCACTAATTTCTTTGTGGTAATTTTCACTAATACTGCATCTCTTTTCCCAGAGAGTTTTGAAAACCACTGATATTTTGCTGCGAATTTCTCCTCAACTTTTTTTGATTCTTCATCTAGTGGCCATCTAAGAATTTCTGCTGTACCCTCAATTTGAATGCCCATTTGATGTAAACCAACATTAGGGTTCCCTTCTATTTGTTTGATTTTCTTATTGAATCCCCAAGAAGTAAAATAGATATCTAAATCTACATTGATGTATTGAACATTACGTGTTGTTACTCTGTCATTAAGAGATGTTGCTAGAGATATATTCCTATTATCAGTTAATGTAGTTATAATTTCATTTTTAATTTCTGTATAATCTAGTTCTACTCTACTTTTCAAAATCGTTTCTTGATAATTTGTATCTTTTTCATTCAACTAAGAAACCTCTACTAAGCCGTTCAATTTCTGAGATATTAGTATTATGGGTCGTTTATAATTCTCTAGTGAAAATAAAGAAATTGTAGGAGTCAGAGCGTTTATGTTACTATGTTTAAATAATCCATTTATTATTATTACTAGCTTTTGATATTTTTAATTTATGCACCAGGAATATTCCCTATCCATAAATAGTTAATTATAGCTAAAATTAATGCTGTTAAAGCAATTAATAGTGTAATTATTAAAATCCAAGTATTTTTTGTATTTCTTTTATTTTCTTTCAGATTTTCTCTTGAAATTTGTTCATCATTCACAATTATCACCAAATGGTTCTGTCTCTTTCACACATTATTCTTATTGAGATTATCTTATATATTTTTTATTGATATTGAAAAGAAAAAGTACTAGTGGGATACTAAGGATTTTTCCCACATAGAGAGTAAAAGGAGTCAGTTCGTCGCATGTTCATCATGATATGACGTGGAGTCGTCTCAGACTGGGGCGTCGTCTTCATTCTCCTAGAGAATTATCTTCTTTCTCTTGCTAAAAATTTTTGCATAAAATAAAAACTAAACGATCTTTCTAAAAGAAAAGAAATAGGTTTGGTCACAATTGCCAAGTAATCGACAAATGTGACCTATGTAAATATTAAATCACTTCATGAAATATCCGGAAACTGAACGAAGTAGTGATCTTTGTTCGGCTTCTTTTTTCCTTGTTAAGGAATTAAGATAATCGTCTGCAGCTGTTTTATCAAGTAAATGGTCATTTAATGTTTTTTCTAGTGATTGAGCCTTTACAGAAATTCTTACTGTTTTCAAATCGACAGATTCAATATCTGTTGCAGGTAGAAGTAAATCCCATTTTGATCCAAAACCTTTGGGAGTCATTTTAGTCTCTTTATGACAGCTTAGAATGAATGCTGCTTCTCCACAAGGGAGAAATACCATATTGCAAATTTTACCAAGTGGATGATTATGGTAATCCATAACTTGTTTTCGTTTTAAACCATTATATGTAATAGTTTCTGGGGTAATGATACCTTCAGTAAATTTGTGTTATAATTGATCTTTATGTAAATCTATTGTAATCTCTTTATCAGTTACTTCTAGAATATGATCAACAGGAACAATAGGATCAATATCATCAATGATTCCTAATTTTTCTCTGAATTCTTCCCAGAAGCTACCAGCAATAATGAATGATTTAATATTAAGATTTTTATCAAATATAATGTCGTTTATATGCCCGATTTTTTCACCATCAGCACAGACGAGTACTTTTTTTCTCATATCTGATACGTTTTCGAATCTTTTAAGTTCACACATATCCAATTTAATTCATCTCAAACTTTACATGTATGCTTGTTAGTCTTATACTTTGCATATCAATAACTAAGAAATTCTTGATTCAATTATTTAGATTCTAATTAATTTTCCAAAAGGAAGAAGTTGGATTTTCTTTCTTCAAGTAAAGATATTGCTCACGATAATAGAACCTTTAATAAAAGAGACTTACAAATTAAGTTCATGGACGAACAATTTCCCTTCTCTGACGAAGAAAAACAGATGGTTAAGATTAAGAATCAGCAAATTATAGAAGCAGCTCTTTACTTAGCTGGTCGACCTGTTCAAGTTACCGAATTAGCACAAGTTACAGGTTTAGACCAAAGTGAAATTGGTTCAATTATTCGTGACCTTCAAGAGAAATATAGACAGCATTTTAGTTGTTTTGAAATTGTCGAGTTACCTGGGAAAAAATTTGTGTTTCAAATTCGAGCTGAAATTGGAGAGAGCGTGAAAGAAATAACTCTGCAACCTATTCTTACATTAGCTGAATTGAGAACCTTAGCTATGATTGCTTATCAACAACCAATATTGCAATCAACAGTTGCTTCAGTTAGAGGTCAACTAACTTATAATCATGTTAAAAATCTCATTAGGAATGGGTTTGTAAAAGCTATCCGAGTAAAGCAAACTTTAGAATTAAGAACTACTCCTATGTTTTCAGATTATTTTGGATTGTCACAAGACCAAGGTGTTTTGAAAAGACAACTTGGATGGAGAACGAAACGCATTATTAAAGAGAAACGTGTAGAGGAAAGAGATACGCAATCCATTGATAGTTTTATGGCAAGAATTGGTCTTGAGGGTGAAACTGATGAGGAAAAAATAGATGATATAGAATCTACTGTTTCTATCGATAAGGATTCTGCACGTGAAATATTTCCCTCAATGCTTGATGATTTAGAGGGACCCGACCCTTTTCAAGATGACGAAGAAGAGATTACTCAAGTAGAATCTGAAGAAGAAGAAGGGGAATAAAGAATAAATGAAGAAGCAAGAAATGCTTCTTCCAAATAGAATTTTAGCGAAATCTCGCAAAATCGTTGAATTCTTCTGGTTTTGGTCGCATTAATAATTGTGTTTTTGCTTCTCCTTTACGAATGAGAGAATTCAAGTAAGCTCTTTGTGTTTCCTTATCCATAGGTTTATTGTCTTTTGTAAGTGACAGTTCACTCACTTGAGCTTTTATCTTAATCCCCTGGTGATCTACAGTCTCTATATAATCCATTGGTAACAACAAGTCAATATTCTCTTCAAACTTGATGTTTTCAGCAAATTCCTCCATACCTGTACCACCAACAATTAAAGCTGGTTCACCACATGGTAAGAAAACTAAATTGACTACTTTCCCAAATTTCTGTTTATTTTTGTCAAAAATTTTCATTCGTTTGAGATCATTATACGTGAAAGCATCCTCTGGAATAACATCTTCTTCTAGCTTGTGTTTTAGTATGTCTTTGGGGATGTTAATAATAATTGAGTTTTCAGTTACTTCTTTAATTGCATCTACAGGAATAACTGGATCTATATCCTCAATAATCCCAAGAAACTCACGTAGTTATTTCCATCTACTACCGCCAATAACAAATGAATGCAGGCTATGATTAGCATCGAATACAACATTAATTATCCTCCCGATTTTGAGACCATCTCTACTAATCACACTTCTTTTTCGAAGTTCGGAAATTGTTTTGTATTCATCAATTTCGCACATACTCATAATAATCACGTAATTCAATGAAGAATTACAATTGTATAAAATTTTCGCATGAAATCAAAGATATTTAGGGCAATTAGGATTGTTTTCAAATTACTTGTGATTCTTTTCAAAATGCTTTTATTTCATTAAAATTCCCCAAAGATATATCATATATCAGAAATAATTATTTAAAAAAACTTGAAAGGAGCCTAGTCAATTGGGTCTTTTACTTGAATTTGAAGGAAAGAAAGTTTTCCAAGAAGCAGGCATTCCATTGCTCCCAGGCAAAGTTGCGTATAACTTGAAGGAAGCAATTGCTGTCGCAGATGAATTGGGTTATCCTGTTGTTGTCAAAGGACAAATTCTTCATGGAGGACGAGGAAAAGCAGGATTGATAAAAGTAGTGAAGGATCAGAAGGAGCTAAAAGAACTTACTCCTAAAATCCTAGCAGGAACAATCAAAGACATGAAAGTTCAAAATGTCTTGATCGAAAAAGCTGCAAAAATTGCCAATGAATTATACATTAGCACCATGTTTGATACTTATTCTCGAGAGATTATTTTCATAATGAGTACCGAAGGCGGTATTGATATTGAGGCAGTTGCAGAAGAAACTCCCGATAAAGTACGAACTGAGCGTTATCCTATTGATTTTGAATTTACCTCTAAACAAGCTACTGAACTTGCAAAAAGCTTAGGATTCAAAGGAGATGAATTGAAGCAACTCACAGATATTTTAGTTAAAATGTGGGATGCAATGCATACTAAAGATTTGCAATTAATGGAAATCAATCCTATGGCAATTCTTGAAGATGGAATGGTTGTTGCTCTTGATTCGAAAGTGATCATTGATGACAATGCAATCTATCGCAATGCTTTATACCAAGAATTTATGAAGAAGAGAATTCCAGACGATCCTCTCGAGGATAAAGCAGCTAGTTTTGATGTCGCTTTTGTTCGATTAGATGGTGATATAGGTATCATTGGAAATGGTGCAGGATTAGTTATGGGCACTGTTGACCTTATCGCTGAATTTGGTGGTCGTCCAGCTAACTTTTTGGATGTAGGTGGTGGAGCCAGTACTGAGAGAGTATTAAATGCACTGAGTATAGTCAAAGCAGTAGGCGAAGAAGGTGAAGCCATTGATGTCTTACTCGTTAATATCTTTGGTGGAATAACCAGATGTGATGACGTAGCAAATGCATTAGTCGAAGTTCGAGAAAAGCTCGGACTTAAAATGCCTTTTGTGGTTCGTTTAGTTGGAACAAAACAAAAAGAAGGCATGGCTATCCTTGATAAAGCGGGAATGAACGCTTTTACTGAAATGGAACCTGCTGTGAAAAGAGCAGTAGAGATTGCTAAATCAAAATAATGGTAGGGTGGAAAAATGAAAATTTTAGTAGATAAAAATACAAAAGTTCTGGTCCAAGGCATAACTGGAAATCAAGGAACATTCCATTCCAAAGCAATGATCGATTTTGGAACCAATGTTGTTGCTGGTGTTACACCTAAAAGAGGTGGACAAGAAGTCAATGGCGTCCCCGTTTACAATACTATAAAGGAAGCTCAAGAAAAACATGAAATTGATGCAACAGTAATTTTTGTTCCAGCAAAATTCACCGGTGGGGCAATGAATGAAGCCATTGATGCAAACATCCCACTTATAGTTGTAATAACAGAACACGTTCCAGTTTGGGATGCAGCAAGAGCTGTCAACAAAGCAAAAGAAAAAGGAATTACAATATTAGGACCAAATACTCCAGGATTAGTCTCAACAGATGGATGCAAGTTAGGTATTATGCCTAATTCTATTTTCAAACCAGGCAATGTTGGTGTCATCGCACGAAGCGGTACTCTATCGTACGAAGTCATTTGGAATATGACAAATGGTGGTTTAGGTCAAACAACCTGTATAGGTATAGGTGGAGATCCAAGTCATGGGATGGGTTTCGTAGAAGGACTAGAGTTATTCGAAAAAGACCCCAATACAAAAGCAATGGTTCTAATTGGTGAAATTGGTGGAACTGAAGAGGAACATGCAGCAGAGTATATCAAAAAACATGTTTCAAAGCCAGTTGTTGCTTTTATTGGAGGAAGACAAGCACCACCAGGTAAGAAAATGGGCCACGCAGGAGCCATTGTTTCTGGCGGGAAAGGTACAGCTGCTTCTAAGATTAAGGTTTTAGAAGAGGCCGGTGTTGGTGTTGCTCGTTTGCTTAGTGAAGTTCCTGAACTTCTCAAAAAGAAACTAAAATAATGATGTCAAACCTTCTTTGGTTTGATTTTTCTTTTCTTTTTTTACTTTCTTTATTGGAAAAAACTTTATTTGTTAGAATGAAAAGATTTTTTGATGATGAACTAGTAAGTTCAGAAGTGCATATACTATGCATTTCACAAAGAATAAATTTATCAACTGATGTTGATATTACAATATTAACTAAATGAACGCATTTAGGAGATAAAGAATGGCTTCAGAATGGGTCATGTACATATCGGTCATTGCAATAGGAGTATTAACTATTGCTGGTGTTACTATCACCTTCAATGCAATCAATCAAAGTACACTAGAGAATACCATTGAGGTGGAACTGAATGAAGTTGCGACTACAATTGCAAGTGAATTGAAGGATATGTTAGAGCTCGGCTTAAGTATGGACCCGTTAACACAAGTTATGATTAATCGTTCCCTGTCACTTCCTTATGATGTGTCAGGTCATTCTTATGAAGTTACTTTCATAGCTCTTCCAGGTGCGAAACATTTCTTCATTAAGGCAGTCGATACATCTGATCAAGATGTCAGTACAATTCAATTTGAAACCACAATTCCGTGGAGAAATGTTACTTTAAGTAATGTTGCAGGTACTGGTTTACCACAAATCACAAGTGGTGTCCTTCAGCATTTCATCAGTTTTCAAAGAACTGAAGGAACCGACTCATTTAAAATAGTTATTTGGTAATAGTAAGGTGTGCAGAAAAAATGACAGAAAAATTCCCTCCAGAAGACGATAAGTATAAACCCGTCTCCTCAATTGAATCAGCTCCAGTTCTTGAGGAAACTTATCCATTAATTCCTCCCTTTAGCTATTGTTTGATTCAAACAGATCCTCTATCTAACAGAACCCAATACATTGTTGTAGAAGTTCCGTTGGAGCAGAAGGAGGAGGAAAAATTCAAGATTATCAAGCAAATACTCATAGAAGAATTAGACGTTGATTTCTCTCTTCTGAAAGAAAAGGATCGTGCCGCAGAATATCTCCGAAGAAAAGTCTTTGATATTGTAAAGGATTACAATTTGAAATTGAAAGAGGAATCCTTTGACAGAATTCTCTATTATGTTCAAAGGGATTTACTTGGCTTTGGAAAAATCGAACCCATGCTAAAAGATCATATGATTGAAGATATTTCTTGTGATGGTGTTGGCGTTCCTCTTTATGTGTGGCATAGGAAACATGAATCAATTCCCTCAAATATTTCCTTTGATGATGCTGAGGAATTAGATTCTTTCGTAATTAAGCTAGCACAGAGATCTGGTCGTCATATTAGTGTAGCAAATCCAATCGTTGATGCTTCACTAGCTGATGGAAGTCGTATCAATATTACTTATGGTAAAGAAGTTACTCAGAGAGGTTCAACTTTCACCATTCGTAAATTCCGATCTGATCCTATGACAATTACTGATCTCGTTTTACTCAATACTATGGACCCACTTATTGGAGCATTTTACTGGTTTGTTATCGAAAACAGACATTCAGTTATGATTGCCGGTGGAGTCGCGTCCGGGAAAACAACCTTACTAAATTGTATATCCATGTTCATTCTTCCAGATGCAAAAATCGTCTCGATAGAAGATACTGCAGAAGTCAATCTTCCGCATGAAAATTGGATACCATCTGTCGCGAGATTGGGTTTCGGTGGGATCGAAAAGGATGGTAGAAAACGAGGAGAGATCTCTATGTTTGATTTGCTCAAAGCAGCTCTAAGACAAAGACCTGACTTTATCTTGGTAGGTGAAATCCGTGGTGAAGAAGCATATATGCTGTTCCAATCAATGGCAACAGGTCACCTTGGATTAGCTACTATACACGGTGACTCTGTAGAATCTGTCATTCATAGATTAGAATCAGAACCAATGAATATTCCGAGAACATTGTTGCGATCTCTTGACATCGTATGTGTACAAGCGAAAGTAAGACTTGGTGGAAAATTCATGAGAAGAACAGTCGCAGTCACAGAAATTGCTGGGGTTGATCCAGTAACAAATGAGCTACTTACAAATCCTGTCTTCAAATGGAATCCAAGAGAAGATAATTTCACTTTCTATGGTCGATCTTACATTGTTGAACGAATAAGAGATCAATTGGGTTGGTCAGACCAGGATTGTTGGGATGAGATTGAGAGAAGAAAAGTTGTCCTTCGCTGGATGGTCAAGAAAAAGATTAGACATTGGCAGGATGTCGCAACAATCATTCGGGAATATTATAGTAATCCTGAAAAAACATTCGAAAGGGCTACTCGTGGTTTGCAATAAGGCAAATTTGCAAAAGCACCAAAGTTTAAAATCCCTTAATCCTATGAAATAAGAAGAAGGAAGTCACGATGAGCAAAGGCTTTAGACGTATCGCATATACGCGATTTGGTAAATACATGGAACGAATATTACCGCGTTTTAGTGAACTAGGACTGACATTACGTAAAGCTGGTATGGATATCAGTTTACGTATGTACCTTTCAACAGCTTTTCTGACTACTTTTATTTCGATATT
The DNA here is from genome assembly GCA_019894765.1 of Candidatus Heimdallarchaeota archaeon. The sequence continues at coordinate 155,022 of JAGXNT010000054.1, read as the reverse complement.
TGTTGGATTTCCTGCTGGAATTGGTATCTTTTATGCTATTAATGGCGAATTCAATACTAATGTCTGGCTAGGAGCTATTATTGTTGGTATATTGGTCCCAATAGTTGTTATGCTTGGGTTCTATATTTATCCAAGCTATGTTTCAAATAATCGAAAAAGAGCTTTGGAATCGAATCTTCCAACAGCAAGTTCATTCCTCGCTGCAATGGCCTCTGCTGGAGTAGCTCCTGATAAAGCTTTTCTCGCTCTTGCTAATGAAAACATTCGATTAGAGATCGCCAAAGAAGCAGAACAAATAACTCGAAATATTGAGATCCTTGGCTATGATTTACTAACTGCCTTGGAATATGCTGCAGCAAACTCTCCCTCGAAAGTTTATTCAGCCTTCTTAGAAGGTTTAATATCAGTCGTAACTTCTGGTGGAGATATGACCGCTTATCTAACAAATGAAACAAAAACTTTAATGCGAGATAAAATCAGAGAAGAGAAAGAGTTCATTGAAGGTTTAGGTGTTGTCGCCGAATTATTCTTAGTTATTGGAGTCGTCGCTCCTATCTTCTTTGTAATTATGCTAGCAGTTTTAGCAATTATGGCTACAAGTGCGTCCAATCAAGGAACAGTATTAATGACACTTCTGACTTATGTTTTGATTCCAGTAGGAATGACAGTTATTATTGTTTTAATTGATGGTATGCAACCAACAGAATAAAAGGTAAATATTTACCTTTCTATTTTTTTCTTATTGTATTTTAGCTATAAATTTCTCTTTGTTGACGATGTGTCTTTCGTGAATACCTTCACCTATTTTGTGATCACCATCAAAAGCACTTACTTCAAATGTAAGATGTTTTCCCTCAACTTTCTTCAACTTGGCAATTACTTTTATTTCCGCACCTTGTTTTGAAGCTCGTAGGTGACTAATATCAACTCGTGTTCCGACTGTAATCCACCCTTCTGGAAGAAATTCATGAGCACCAATCATAGCAGTATGTTCCATCATCAAAATCATAGAAGGAGTGGATAATACTGCCACAGTACCACTTCCAAGAAAATCAGCGATATGTTTTTCTTCAACAAGATAATTCTCAATTTTTTCGATTTTTTGAGGAATGTCAATTTCCATATTTAACACCTAGTTACATTCTCTAATTACTTAAAGAGAAAGAAAAGAAATTAAAATTTAGAGAAAAGCAAATAATTGCATTATTTCTCTGAAGCTGCAATTGCTCTAGTTTGTTCAATAACCTGAACTTTTAAGCACTTTGTGCAGATATATCCACCATAAGGACGATTAGCTCTTGTGCTACTCTTTGCGGGACTGAAATTTCTTCTTGCTAGTTTACTTTTAGAACTGGTCATGGGTAGTTTGCAAATTGCACATTTGCCTTTTCCAGATTTATTTGGCATCTTGTGACCTTTTGATTTGTTCTTTGGTGGTTTACGCCAAACTTTTTTTGCAAAGCGTTCACTTGGTTTCATTGATCTCACTGATCCATTTTCTATTTATTATGATAAGCGGATTATCTTTCGCTTTTAATTGTTGTGTTTATAATGGAGATTTAAGTTTTACCTTCTCCTCGAAAACAGAAGCTGAGAATAAAGGCTAAATTTCATTAATGGAATTAATTTATTAATCAATAAGAAATCTTTTATTAGGTTAAATACGCCATCTAATCAATAAGAGATAAAGCATAATTGGAGATCAAAACTTTGGGCTGGTTAAGCTGGTTAAATCCTATAGGAGAATGGTTTTCACAAATCTTCAACTCAATAGGTGTTCTAAATATTCCGGGAGCAACTTATTTCATAATTTTATTCAATATCTTGATAGCAGTACTGATGAGTTTACTGACGAAAGCTCTGATTGATGTAGAGAAAATTAGTAGACATCAGAAAGAAATCAAGGTTCATAATGATAACAAAAAGAAAGCAATGGATTCCGCTGATAAGAAGCTCTGGCAAAAAGTTCAGCGAAGAGAAGAGTACATAAAGAAAATCCAAAGTGAAATGATGATACAACAAATGAAACCAATGTTGGTTTGGTTTGTTCCAATTACAATGATATTCTTCCTGATGCGAACCGCTTTCATAAACATACCAATAGCTTGGATGCCCTTTAGATTTCCAGAAATTTGGATCATAATTCAGAATCTCAAGTATTTTGGGAACCTAACATGGATGGGTTTCACAGGATGGTACTTCCTGACCTCAGTTGGATTTGGAAATTACGTCCGGAGATTCATGGGCGCCTCACCGCAAAGTACGGGTGCTCCGTCTCTGACGGGAGTTACTTAGTTCTTCCCACAGCTAACTCTGTGGGCAATATTTCTTTCTTTTTCGAAAATATGAGTGATTTCTGGGTTTTTTCTTTTGTATTCCTTAATTCTGATAGATAAGATTTTTTAGCAAAGAGAAACTGAAATTAGTCTTGAACACAAGATGTCTAAAAAATCATTTCTTGGGAAGAGTATAGTATCTATTAGAGATCTTACTAAAGAAGACCTAGATACTATTTTAGAAGAAGCAGAAAGAATGGAGTCAATTGTTAATTCTGGAAAACGACCTCTAGAAGGAAAAATTATGGCTGCATTATTTCTTGAGCCAAGCACAAGAACAAGATTGAGTTTTGAAGCAGCTATGCATCGTCTCGGGGGGGCAGTTATCACAGTGTCAGATCCGAAATCATCCTCGGCTGCAAAAGATGAAAGTCTCTCAGATACTATAAGAACGATTGCAAATTATTGTGATATAATAGCTATAAGACATCCGATGGAAGGGTCTGCAAGACTTGCTGCTGAATTCTCAAGTGTACCAATAATCAATGGTGGAAGTGGTGCAGAAGAACATCCAACTCAAGCTTTACTTGATCTGTATACTCTCAAAAAAGAGCTTAAAGTAGTCGAAGGAAAAAGAATTGCTATGGTTGGTGATCTCAAATACGGACGAACAGTTCATTCTTTAGCTTATACCTTGTCGAAATTCAAAAAAATCAAAATAGATTTTGTCTCCCCACCATCCCTCAAAATTGGAGAGGAAATTAAATCTGACTTGCGAGAAGCTGGAAACGAATTTACTGAAGTGGAATCCTTGATGGATGTTATACCAACTGCTGACGCTATTTATATGACAAGAATCCAGAAAGAACGATTCGCACAAGAAGCAGAATATGCGAAAGTCAAAGATGCTTATGTTCTGAACAAAAAATTACTAAAGCAGACTAAAGGACCAATCCCAATTCTCCATCCATTACCTCGAATAAACGAAATTGCTTATGATGTTGATGACACAGTCCATGCTGTTTACTTCAGACAAATGTTTAATGGAGTAATTGTCAGAATGGCTTTACTAAATCTCATACTAGGAGGAAAAGTGTGAGTTTCAAGATGAAAACAAATGAAAGGATTGAATGAAAGTGTCAAAAGAAGTTTCTGACTCTGAATTAAAAGTATCTAAGATTAAAGAAGGAACAGTAATTGATCATGTCAAAGCAGGAACTGCATTAATAGTTCTTGAGATGTTAGGAATTACTGGTTTTGAAGGAACAGTGGCAACTCTATCGATGAATGTTCCAAGCAAAAGGCAAGAGAAAAAAGACATAGTGAAAATAGAAGATAGGTTTCTTGAGAGAAGTGAGATCAATCAAATTGCACTTATTAGTCCTAAAGCCACGATAAATGAAATAAAGGATTTCAAAGTTGTAAATAAATTTGATGTTGAATTACCGAATGTTGTGAGTGGATTTCCAAAATGTATCAATCCAAAGTGTATAACAAATGCTCGAGAGCCACAAAAACAAACCTATTATGTCAAGAGCATTGAACCACTAAAAATCCGATGCAAGTATTGCAACATAGATATGGATCTTGATGATGTAATTAAACAACTAACAAAATTCCAAGGTTTAACTCATTAGAATTAGAAATAATAGTATTCCCTTTTAGGGAATAACTCTACTTTTTTTGATTTATTTAGAAATCGACAATTGGAACTGAAATTCTAGCACGAATAGCTTCGGCTTCACTTACAGAAACTTTTATTGTATAGAGTTTCTTTTTGGTTCTGAATTTCATTTTTACCATGTCACCAATTCTTTTTACTCTGCATTCTGTTGATTGAGCAATGATCGCATCTAGTTTTGATAAATCTTTAATTTCATGGGGCATGCTTTTCACATCATTCAGTTTCTGTTATTTCTAATCGTTTCTCGATATTCATAAGTATATAAGAGTTTGTTTAAGAAAGAATAATAACCGCCGTAGTCTTACAGCAGCTTTTCTCCATCAGAGATATCTTCCATAACTAATCCTGAGATCATCTTTGGATAGAAATCAGTTGATTTCTGTGGCATACGTTCACCCTTCTTTGATGCATCTAGAACCTGAGCTGCTTTTGTGGAATTCATAATAACTGCAATGGTTGCTTTTCCATCATCAACTTTAGCTAATGCATCTTTAATCCATCGAATATAGAAAATATCTTCATCAATCTTTAGGTTCTCAGTCTTCAAAATACCATTAAATAATACTTCTCGGACAATAACAACATCAAGCATTTTATAGCTATCAGCATGTTCTTCCTTGACATATTTATCAACAATTTTTGGATCTTTGAGTGTTAATCCATAAGCTTTACCTTTAGTGTAAATTGTAAAAGCATGTTGTTTGTGGGAATCCATGAATTCTTCAATGTCATTAATTGTGATTTCTTTGACGTCAAAGATTTCTTTAAGTTCTTTCCATGCTTTGTCATCGAATTCATACTTATCAAGAACACGATGAGTGGGTAAAATAGTCAGACCTTCATCTTGAACTGCAACAAGAAGAGTCATTCTAAAGTTCGCTGCATCATCTTCTGACCAATCCTTTCTTGTTTTTCGCAGTTCATCTCTATAACCGCATGCTGTTTCATATCTATGATGTCCATCAGCAATAACAATTTGTCCGGGAGGAATTTCAAATACATCTTGAATTGTTTTTATTAATTTTTGATCTGTAATCTTCCAAACTCGATTGCGTACACCTAAGCTATCAATAACATCCATTACTGGTTCTTCTTTAGCAACTTCATCAAAAATTTTGATTGTTTCTTTCTCAGGGTCATTGTATAACATGAATCCTTGTTCAAGGAATTTCTGTGTGGCCACTAACATGTTTAGGCGATCAATCTTTGGTCCTTTGTGAGTCCATTCGTGAGGAAGAACTATTTCTTCTTCAAAATGATGGAGTTTCACAGCTGCAAAGAATCCTTTGCGAATGTGTTTCTTACCAAACAATTCAAAGTCTTGGTAGTAAACATAAAATCCTGGTTCTTCATCTTGTTTGAAAATTTCTTCACTAAACCATTTCTCAACTCTTTGTTTAGATATTTCATAGCGATTCTTTTCAATTGGTAAAGTTAATCGACAGTAATTATAATCTGATTTTGCATAATACATTTCTTGCATTTCTTCAGTAATTTTGTCGTAAGGTTGAGCTACAAGATCTTCCAATTTTCCTGCTTTTTTTGTATATCTAATTCCTTTAAAGGGTCTAATTTCTACCATCTATCATTAACACGTCCATTTTTGAAAAATGATAATGGGCTAAAGAAATTTCTTCTTTAGCTCCAGAGTAATTTCACTACGAAATTCTAGAATTAAGTATTTTAAAGCTTTTTCAATTCTTCAATAACTGCTTCAGCTACTTGTATTCCTGCTCGTTCTTGACCTTCTGCAGTTTGAGCTCCAATATGAGGACTGCCAATAACTTGTTCAAGTTCAAGTAATTTCTTGGAAGATTCCAATTCAACTGGTTCTTTCTCCCAAACATCAAGTGCTGCTCCAGCGACTTTGCCACTTTTTATTGCTTCATAAAGAGCGTTCTCATCAATAGTTCCACCGCGTGCGCAATTGATTATGAAAACACCGTCCTTCATATTAGCAATTGCTTCCTCATTAATAATGTGTTTTGTTTCAGGTAAAAGTGGAAGATGAAGTGAAATGAAATCAGCTTGAGAGAATACCTCCGGCATCTCGCATTGATCAACACAAGCTTCACTTATGTGAACTACGTCACAACCAATGATATTCATACCTAGAGCATCGCATTTACGAGCTAAGGCTGAACCAATGCGTCCACATCCTACAATACCAAGTGTTTTGCCTAATAGTTCTGATCCACTTAGTTGTTTTTTAGCCCATTCGCCTTTTCGTAATGTTGTTGTTCCTTGGACAACCTTTCGTGCTAAGGCAAACATAAATGCTAGCGCTAATTCTGCAACAGTATCAGTTGTAGCATTTGGTGTATTTCGTACAATTATTCCTCGTTCTTCACATGTCTTAAGGTCTACATTGTCTAATCCAATACCTGCTCTTCCTACAACCTTCAGTTTTTTTGCTGCTTCTAACAAATCACCTTTAACTTTGGTTGCTGAGCGAATCACAATAGCATCATAGTCTCCAATAATGCTGGGAAGGTCCTCCTTTGGAATATCCCATGCTTCATTGACTTCATAACCTTCTGCTTTAAGTAAGTCAACACCTTTACTGCTTAACTTATCAGAAATGATTACTTTCAATTATTACAGCTCCCATATTTCTTCTATGTGACCACAAACGTCTTTGATATCGTCTGTTGTCCATTCACCCATGTGACCAATTCTGAAAGTTTTCTCTTTCAAATCACCATAACCATTTGAAATCATATAGTCTCGTTTCGCTAATTCTTTATTCAAATCAGCTACACTTTTTCCTTGGGTATTCTTAATGGTTGAAACTGTGATTGATTCATAACCTGGTTCTGGAAACATTTCGAAATGCTTTTTCGCCCATCCTTGGGTCCACTTTGCCATTTCTTCATGTCTTTTATGTCTGCCTTCAGAAGTTTCTTCAAGCATTTTATCTAATTGATAGGAAAGCGCATACATTAAAGAAACATTAGGAGTGCTTGGTGTCTGTTGTTTCTTCATATAATAATCGTAGAGTCCTTTTATATCTGTATAATTTCCTCTGTTTGGAACTTCTTCGCATCTTTTGAGTGCAGCATCAGAAACAAATCCAATTGCAAGACCGGGTGGAAGCGCATATGCTTTTTGTGTAGAAGCATAAATCAAATCACACTGAATTTCTTCTGGTATTACCTTGTCACCACCCATTGCAGAAACAGAATCAATAACGTACATAATGTCTGGGTGTTCTTTCTTTACAGCTTTACCAATTTCATAGATGGGATTTCTAACACCTGTACTTGTTTCATTATGACAGAGAGCAAGAGTATCAAAGTTTCCTGAATCCAATTTTTCAAGAATCATTTCAGGTTTGACTGCTTTACCCCATTCAATTTCGATTTTTTCGATTTCCTTGCCACAGGCTTTAATGGTATCAGCACATCTTTTTGAAAAAGCTCCGTTTACACAACATAATGCTTTTTCTTTAACGAGTGATCGTGCTGTCATATCCATAAATAATGTGCCGGAAGCAGTTGGAACAGTAACCCACTGTTTGGTCTTGTGGAACTTTTGTAGTTTATCAATAATTCCTGTATAAAGTTCAGTAAATTCCTTTGGTCGATGACCAATAAGCGGTTTTGCTTGTTGTTGCAGGACATCAGACTTAACTTCTGTAGGTCCTGGAATTAATAGTCTTTTATGCAAGTAATTTATCCTCCAAATCAACACCTAGTTTTGTGATTTAGTCAAAGGAATAAAGACAAGATATCACTATATGAAACTTTCCCCAATTCATGAAAATCTAGTCATACTTGGATTCGTGCTTTATCTCAATTAATTGAAGAATAAATTCATTGAACTTCTCTCTTATTCCGTAGAAGAATTTTTATCTCAATAAATCTATAAAAGATGTAATTAAAACTGCAAGTATCATTGGTGGGTAAAAATGGCTAGTGCTTATGTATTAATTAATACAGAAATTGGTGGGGAAGAAGATGTTATTGCACAATTACAGAGTATGCCAGAGGTAGAGGAAGTCTCTGTCGTATATGGAGTATATGATATCGTTGCAAAAATCACATCTGACACTATGGAACTTCTTAAAGAAATAATTACAACAAAAGTTAGACATCTCAATAAAGTCAGATCTACTATGACTATGATTGCAGCTGAATCTCGAGTAATCAAGAAGTAATTAGAGATAACCCTTCCTTTTCATTTTTATTAACTAATAGTAAATGAACTTATTTTGTTTCTACTTTCAAATATCATTAGTTCACTTGAGTTTACAAAGAAAAATAAACTAGTTGAGATAAAGCATCTCAAATAATAGAAAAGGAATGATAAATTCCTTTTTCTACGAAATTGAAGTTTGAATTAAACCTATTCTTGACTTGCGATCATTGTCATAGTTGATCGCACTTTATTCAAATGTCGAACTTTAGAGGTGATTAATTCCTTTAAAACTTCCATGGAATCTGCTTCAAGCTTTACGATTACATCGTAAACTCCGTAGACTATGCTTACCTCAACTACTTCCTTCATAGCTTTGAGTTGATCCACTACCTCTTGTTCTCCACCGATTTCTGAGTTTATTAGTACAAATGCTTTTGCCATGTTTTTTTTACTCCTAGTTTTTTAACTTGTTAATATTAGATTGCTTACCATTAGTTATCAAGATTTATTAGCTTTTTCTTGAAACTAATTGTTGGAGATTATAGCAATCAATTGAACAACATATCACTTGGAATTTAAGATTTATCCTTCAGATTTTGTTTATAGATAACTGAATTAATGCAATTAGGTGGTATTTTCCCATTCAAGCCAATCAACAGATTTTCTACTGCAATCATTCCCATTTTAGTTCTCGTTTCTATGGATGCACTTGCTATATGAGCTGATACTACTACATTATCGAGTTCTGCTAATCCTGGAGTAAGTTCTGGTTCATGTTCGTATACATCTAAGGCTGCCCCAGCAATTTGCTTTTTCTCTAGAGCCTTCACCAGAGCTTTTTCATCAATGACTAATCCTCTTGATGTATTGATAAGAAATGTAGAGGATTTCATCTTGGATAATTCTTTTTGACCGATCAAGTATTTCGTTTCCTTTGTCAAAGGTATATGTAAAGAAATGAAATCAGAGGTTTTCAATAGCTTATCTAGTGAACAAAATTCCATTTCCAATTCCTTTTCCAAGTCTGGAAATCTTTTTGTATCATAGTACAAAACCTTCATTTGAAAGCCTTTAGCTGCTCTTCTAGCTACAGCTGAACCAATTCTCCCACAACCAATTATCCCCATGGTTTTTCCATAAACATCTGTACCTAACTGCAGTAAAGGTCCCCAACCTTTGAATTTTCCTTCTCGAGTGTATTTATCACTGATGACTATTTTACGAGCAATTGCAAATAATAATGCCATGGTAAAATCTGCTGTTGTATCGGTCAAAACACCTGGCGTATTGGTTACGGGAATATTCCTTGCATTGGCTGCTGGTATATCGATATTGTTGTATCCGACGGCATAATTTGCGATTATTTTTAGTTGAGAACCAGCGTGATCCATAATCTCGGAATCAATTATATCAGTCAACAAACAAATTAATCCGTCTTTACCTTTCACACCTTCTATTATCTCTTCTTTCGTAAGCACTCTATCTTCTTCATTTAACTCCAAATCTATATTGCTCTCGAGTAATTTATCTATTGCAGGTTGTGGTATTCTTCGGGTTAGAAATACTTTGAATTTTGCCATGCTTTAATCTCCAATATCTTTTTTACTTCTCTTAGATAATATAACGTTTTTTTCTATTTGCTTAGTTACAACTCATTTTTACTCATAGACATAAACCTTTAATTAAGTTCTATATCATAGATAAGAAAAACCTATTCAAGATAACTATTAACTTGGAATTCTCTGGAGGAAACATAAATTATAGCTTTCTTTGTTGAGCGCTTCTCAAAAGATGATATTGGTGGGGTAAAATCCTATTTGAGAAGAATGAGTAAGGCTCTGAAAAATTTGGATATTGAACCAATTATTCTAACACAAATTACAGAGAGTAATCAAGAGAAAGAAGAAATAATTGATGATATTAAAGTTCTAAGATTTGATTGTGGCGATTTAGTGGATCGAATTAAAAAATTCAATGATGCTTCAGAAGAAGAAAAACAAGAACTTTCAGAGAAGTTGTTTAAACCAAGTGATATTGAAAATTCTGCTGTGAAATTATCGAAAGAACTACACCTTTTCATTAAAGAATCCAAGCCAAGAGCAATCCATGTGCATAATTCATACTTTATAGTCCCCTATGCCCTTTATTTCTTGAAGCAAAACCATGATACTTTCCCAACAACTTCATTTTATTTCTGGAGTCATAGTCCAGCTTCTAAGTTGAATTTACCTTCCGGGGAAGAAAGCAATCTCTATGGTGTGTTAACATCCTTTCAAAATTTATTCCAGAGAGTTTTTGCTATAAGTAAATCCGTTCAGAATGATATGACTAAAATGGGCATTAAATCCACAGTAAATTATATTGGCATTGATATTGATTTATTTAAGAAACGATCAACATTAAACACTAATTTCAGAGAGAAATTTAATATTGACGAAAATGCCTTTTTGCTTTTATACTCCGGGAGAATTATTCAAGAGAAGGGCTTAGCAGTTTTACCAGAAATTTACAATGAAATGATTACTCGAGATAAATCATTTCTAAGAATGCATGTTCTTATTGTCGGTGAAGGAAGATACAAGAACGAATTGGTAGACTTAATCTCAAAGAAAAAACTAGAAAATCGATTTCACTTCACTTCAGTAAACACTGATGATGAACTTGTAGATTTATATTCAAGTGCTGATTGTTTCATTTTGCCTTCAAAAAGAGAAGCTTTAGGATTATCCTTAATTGAAGCGATGAGTTGTTCACTCCCATGTATAGCTTCAGATCTTTCAGGAATAAAGGAATTAATAAATCACCTGCAAAATGGCTTAATTGTCCCACCTGAGAATAAGCAAGAATTAATCCGATGGATATCAGGTTTGTATTCAAACAAAAACTTGCGGATAACACTTGGCTCTGAAGCAAGAAAAACTGTGGAGGAGTATTTTAATTTCAGAACACATCTAGATTTTTTCATTAAGAGACTTTTGAAATAACTTATTTATTAAATCCAATAATAATTTTAATTGATTAAAGAAAAATTTTGAAGTGTTGTATCAAATGACAGGGTATTTAGATTTCTATATCGCTACTCAAGAGGATTTTGAAGATATTTTCAAATTTCTTGACATGGTAGCATGGGGAGAAACAAGAGAGGATATCACAAGAATAATGAGGAATTCTAATCACAAGTATATTTCTGTAATAGATAAGGAAACCGCAGAAATGGTTGGGATAACCTTAGCAGCTTCTTTTGGTCAGATAGGAATAATCGGACATGTAATTGTCAAACCAGAATATAGAGGGATGGGAATTGGCGAGGAACTAATGAATGAAGCGATAAAGATTTTACAATTCCAAGGATGTACAACAATAAAGCTAGATGCTGTTAAATTAGCTAAAACTCTCTATAAAAGAGTTGGATTTGTATTTGAGATGAATTCTCTTCGCTACAAAATCAATATTGAGAAACCTTCTGATCTTGATAATTTAATAGCTAAGACAAAAGAATATGACCAAAAATTCCCGGTGTCCAATTGTAAAGAAGATGATTTAGCTGTAATTTTAGAAGCCGATAAAGTGTTCTTTGGTGGTAATCGAGAAGATTTTCTGTCCCCACTTTTTGAGGAACATCCAGATTTCACATTTATTACTCGAGACAAAGATAACTCTTTGGTTGGATATTTATTTGGCACTTTTCAAAATAAGGTTTTAAAATTGCGAGCTGGAATTACTGATTCATTTGAATCCACAATGGACTTAATTAGAGCTGCTTTAGTAACAGCTAAAACAAAAGGTGACATTCAAACTATTGGTCTTGGTATACTCGAGAATAGCAAATCGGGAATCAAAATATTGAAAGAACTTGGTTTTGAACAAACAAGTTATTCCTTAAGAATGTATTATGGAGAAAAAACATCGGCTACTACTAATCCCTTAATTTTTGCTATTGGAGATCCCGCTAAAGGTTAGAATTTTACTAAAAAGAATGAGCATAATTTTCTAATAGTTTTCTGGATCCTTCCTCTAAATTTTTTGCTGTAATCATATAATGGACAATTTCTGTATCTTCCAACAATAAAGCTGCTTCGATTATAACATTAGCATAACCACAACTAGCATGTTTACCTCGAGAATTAAGACTAATAGTTTCTCCAGATATTTGCAGCAAAGGTTGAAGTTTCTCAAGAGCACCAGGTATTTCACCTAGATGAATTTCACCTGCTTTATCGAAAATAAAAGAACGAATATCTTCCATTGAAATCTTCTTTGGAGCACCAGCAACAAACTCGAAAATTAATTGAGCGATATAACTTGCTTCTATTCTCTTCGTAAAAAAGCAGTTATCTCGATATTTAACCTTGAATTTATTTGTTGAGATTCCCAATGTAATTAGAAATATTTCTTTCTTAAAGAATTCATCCCAATCCTCAGAGAATTCCAGTTTTCTAAAATTAACAGCTGGACATCTCAATGAGGTTTGAAAGATTAATAACGCCTTACCTAATGGTGTTAAATCATAATGTGAATGAACCCCACCAAAACCTTTCCAAGCCATGCCTTCTGTTGGTCCTTCTTTTTCTCGGATCATGACTTCTTTTTCTCTGAAGTCTTTGAGATTTCTTTCAAAACCAGTAATTTTCGGGACGTTTATTCGTTTTGCTACTCTTTCTGTTAGCTCTTTCACTCGGCTGAATCGATTTAAATCTTTAGAATCAAAATACAACTCTTGTTGTTTATCATAATTGAAGAATCGAGCTCGATTCAAAGGTTCTTCTAGATACGGTATCATAGCAGTAGATGCGAGTATTGCAAAACTAGATTCATTATCAAAATTTCTAATGATGTCTTGTACTTTTTCTCTCATTTGACTCAATCTGATTCCACATTTGTGTGTTCAATTCATTACATTATGGACTATTGACTGATAAAAACTATCCTATTTCATATTGAACTTCATCAATTCGTAACTTCAATAATTGGTTCATCCAAATCTTCTTCTGGGAGAATGATTTCTTCTGAATCTTTGTTTTCAACATCATCTGCTAAGATTTTCTCTTCTTTTGTTTGTTTTCTTTTTATTAGATAATATATTACATTAGATAATATAAACATGAAAACAAAAATACCGAAAATAATGAAGAAGATTGTGTTAAATTGACCTGCAACTATATCCACATCATCTGGTGTTAAATTCAAAATATCTTCTATTGGATTACCACCAAGTAGCTTTTGACCTAGCCATACATAAAATATAGATCTTGGAATTGAACCAATAAATGTAGCTAGGAAATATTGCCAGTCTTTTACCTTTGCTAAACCAGCGGCATAGCTTACTGGGTCAAACATTATTACTGGAACAGCTCTTCCAACAAGAATCGCCCAAAGACCCCATCTTTTTATCCAAATATCAAATACAATTATTGACCTCTTTAGAATACTTACTTTTTCTCCTGTTGCATCGATGATGGCTCTTCCACCTCTTTTAGATAGATAGAAAGTTATAACCGAGCTCAACATTGAACCAGCAACTCCTAGAATAGTTCCCCAAGTCCAACCAAATATCATTCCACCGGATAAAAGAATTAATTCCGAAGGAATTGGTGCAAATAAACTTTGTAAGATCATTAATCCAAGAAAGAATAAAACTTGCCATGCTTTATGAATTCCAATGAGTGGTTCGATGAACCAATCCCTAACTGCTAAGAATAAAAACTCTTTATCAACAATTATTACAATTAATAATGCAATAGATACTAAGATAATAATCGAAAAAATAACTGCAAGAACTATTTGATTCTTTGTCCACTTGAATTTCTTAGTTTCGGAATCATCAATTTCTACTTTGTTGCTTTCAATAACTTCGTCAGAGGCGATCTTAGATTCTTCCATTTCCGTTCCACCAAACATATAGTTGTTAGGTTTTTTGAGTTATATTTCTACCTATTTTAACTAAAACGAACTACCAAGATAAAATTGTAAATATAGAACAAAAATTAAAAAAGACTTACTGACTGAATGAGACAAAAATAATGTGTTGATTGCTAATGTCTCTTAAAGAAATTCTGGAGAAAAAAAATTTACGATATCTCTTTTTAGGTGGAAAAGGTGGGGTGGGGAAAACCATCTCAGCATCCGCAATTGCAATTGAATTAACAAAGCATTTTGAGAGAGTATTGATAGTTAGTACTGATCCCGCTCATTCACTTTCGGATTGTTTTGATTATGATCTCTCAGGTGGAGAACCCGTCTTAATAGAGAGTGTTGAAGGTACTTTGTATGGAATGGAGTTGGAAGCTGAAAAGGGCATGGAGCAATTTCAGCAAATGAGCGCCATGGGAATGCCTGGTATGGCTGATGCTGGATTACCGGGATTTGGAGTTCCTGGAGGAGCAAAAGAGGTAGAATTTGATGATGAAATAACTGATGACCAAAAATCAGAAGGACCATCAATGGCTGGATTCGATATACAAGATGCACTCGGAATGGGTGCAGACCTTCTAGGTAGTGATTCAGTCCCACCAGGTTCAGATGAAGCTTTTGCATTTGGTAAATTACTAGAATTAATAGAAAGCAGTGAATACGATATTGTTGTTTTTGATACCGCACCAACAGGTCACACACTAAGATTGTTGTCTTTACCAGATTACCTTGATAGTTTCATAGGAAGGATAATCAAAATGAGAATGCGTTTTGGTGGTTTCTTTAAAAGTATAAGAGGAATGTTTGGAGGAGGAGGAAAATCTGATGCTGAAGACAATTCACTTGAGACTCTTGAATCCTTAAAGAAAATCATTACGAAAGCGCGCATTGAATTAGCTGATGATACTAAAACAGAATTCATACCAGTTACTATTCCAACCTTAATGGCTCTCTATGAGACTGAAAGATTACTCACCACATTAATGGATTATAGTATACCTGTTGAACATATAATCGTAAATCAATTAATTCCCCCAAGTAAAGACTGTCCATTCTGTGCTCAAAGGTTTAAAGTACAAGAAAAAATGTTAATGACTTTAAATCAATACTTCGGGAAATATGATTTAGTGGAAATACCTATGGTTCCACAGGAAATTAGAGGAATAGAGCAACTTACTCTTTTAGCAGAGAAATTATTCAAATAAAAGCCACTAAGATTATTCAATAGGCGCTCGAATTGTTGCTATTGAATTATCTTGAATTCCTTTACTTTGGAGATCTTCTGGATTTCCGAAGATTTTGAATTCTTCAATTGTTTTTAAAGTTTTTACTCTAAAAATAAATCTCCTTTTAGCAACCACAATTTCTGCTTTTGTTTTTATTTCCAATTCATCTTTTAAATCCGTATGGATAACCAGCTCACCTGCGATGGCTGTTTCATCATGAAATATTCGTAATCGTTTCTCTTTTGGCATATTTTACATCACTCAATTAGAGTTTAAATGTTTGATTATTATAATTAGTAATTCCTTAACTTTAATTAATATTTGCAATAAATTACAAGAAAATAATAAGAAAAGGGTTTTATGTACCCTTTTGTGTTTTTCTTCGCTTTTGGTAGATAACAAATGTTACAATTGTTGGAATTACTGCAAGTAATAGAATACCAACGCTAATACCGATTGCAATCCACCATTCTGCAGATTTGCTAACCTCTGGTACATCGAGTTTGATTGTAATTTCTAATACATTAGAATAGATATAGTATTCTTCTTCCCAGAGTAGTGTTTCTTGATTCTGAAATTCATATTCGATCTCTGTAGGTTCAATTTTATATGAACCAAGAAGTTTCGCTGTAATATTGTATCTGTAAATAGCTGATTCCCCTTGACTTAAGCTGTAATTAAACCACTCATCAACCCCATCAGTTTCAAATGCCCAATCGTTATAGACTTGTTCAATTATTGTAAGGTTGTAGGCAGCAACGCTTCCAATATTTGTGATATTTATTTCAATAATTACAGTCTGAATTTCAGTGTTGTATTGTTCAATTTTTATGAATGGGTTTAGATCTCCAGTTTCATTTGCTACTAAAAAGACTTTCGAAACAACAAGCAATGGAATCTTTAAGGTCCAATCATCTCCATCATATATAGATACATAAACTTCAATACTGACTTCATTTGAAATTTCTTCTAATCCAAATATTAGATCATCAAGTAAATCAAATGTTACTGTACAATTCGGGAGAACGTAAATTCCGTTTTCCAATGTATGTACTTCATAACTATATTCGAATGTCTGATCTATTCCTAGATAACTCGTATTCGCCGACAATTGGGTTGCGTTGTAAGTAAAATTCGCACTGAAAATTGGTTCATTATCTATTGCTGATAAATTCACTGCTTGATGGAAGAAGTTTCTAATTCTTATTATGACTGTGAAGTTGTGTTCTTTTTTAATTCTAGCATCTATTTCTTCTTCACCACTACCACCATCATCAATTGATGAAAGGATGAATTTCTCCACTAGCAAGCTTCTATCCTGTTCTAAAACTCTAAAAGTTATTGAATCTGAAAGAGTGAAACTGGCAGTACCATTAGTATATGTAAAAGTAACATTTGAAGCTGGAAAGACATAAGTTCCAACTTCTTGTGGGGTTATAGTATAAGTTGCACTTTCAGCTGAAGCTGAATTAATTATTGACCAGCTTTTATTCATGTCTCCTGTAAGGATGAAATCATCTTCTGTATAACCAACATCGGTTATATTCCATTCAGGACTAACCAAAGAAATGTTCTCAATGGATTGTATAGCAAAATTTGTAATTTCAATTTGAACATCAAAAGTGTCGCCAATAAATGAAATATAATTATCAACTAAAACACTATCATTTGAACGTCTCATATATTTAGTAACACCTACTTGCACATCTTCCGGTGTTAAAACTGGAACTGTAGGTCCATGATTTGTTGCAGCAATAGTATTTGTAATACCACTGTTATAGATTGAACTGATTATGAAAACAGTTAATAGTATTAGTATTAGAGATGTTCTTTTTTTGCTCAATTTTAGTCCTCATTGTCTTAGTATTATTTCTATTATTCTCGGAATTGCTTTTACATAAAAATCTTTCTTCTTACTTCAATACTAACTTCAAGGTTCAAAATTAATCCTAAATAAAATATTTTTCCTTCAGTTCTATATCCAAAATCAAAATTTGGAACGCTTTTTTTTATAAATAGTTGTAATCTAAATTGTCAAGCATAGATACAAGTCTACTCAAAGGTAATCCCATAACATTGTAGAAACACCCATCTACTTTATCGATCATAGCTGCTCCTATCCCTTGAATAGCATAACCTCCTGCTTTATCCAAAATGTGTTCTGCATCAACATAAGCTTCTATTCTTTCTATTGGCCATTCTATCATACTAACTAAAGTTTTTTCCACTGCAGAGAGGATTTTATCTGACTTCAAATCTAAAATACATATTCCAGTGAATACCTCATGAATATTACCAAGTAATTTCTGAAGCATACTTATAGCATCCTTTTTTGATTTTGGTTTGCCAATAATTTCGTTATTTAAGACCACAATAGTATCAGCGCCAATTACAAGAGAGTTCATTTTCTTATTTGCTGGGAGAGATTTAACAACACAACTTGCTTTCTGATATGCTACTTCAAGAACCATTTGTTCTATTGTTTTCGAAGTAATCTTTTCCTTCAATTGTGTTTTAAACTTCTCTACAACGCGTAATTGTTTCTCATCTTCATTACAAGGGATTACTTCATGTTCTATTCCTAATAACTTCAAGAGTTCATGTCTTCTTGGAGAAGCAGAGGCAAGGATTACTTTCTTCACTTTAATCTACCTATCTAATGCAATTCGTAAACAATTCAAGGATTAATAAAATTATTCTCGTCAAAAATAATAATATCTGATTTAAGAAGATTTTTCAATCAAAAGCGTGCCAAATAATTATTATTAAGAAATGTTATAATTAGCAGAAGCTAAGATTTCACTATTATAAAATTGGAGTTTGTGTTCTTGTCAAGAGAAGCTATCAAGTATGAGAAATTGGATAAAAGATACATTGCAGCATTACTTGAGTCTTTAGAAGAGCGCAAAGCAAAAGGTGACATTGATTCTCAATTATATCAAAAATTGAAGGATCAGTACATTGTTGCTTATGAAGAGGCAACAGATGATTCTGTACTCCGTGATGGTTTCATAACATTACAAGCAATAGCTCCAGATCCTGATACAATCAGATCTTCTGTAAAACAATTATTGAAACGTATCCAAGATTTAACGAATGAACAAACGAAAGTTGAACAGCGTTTCGGGAAATTGGATGATCTGCTTAAAAGTGGCAAAATCTCTGAAAACATTTACAAAAGTAAGAAAAAAGAGTATGAAATTCTTCTTTTGAAAATTGAGGATCAAAAGCAGGAACTAATTACCCGTATTCCCGATTCATTAGAAATAATACAAGAAATGAATGAAGGATTAGATGAGCGAATTGAGGAACTCACAGTAAAATCAGCTGTCGAATCAGTGAAAGGCTCAACAACGGAAAAACAAAGACTGGACACGATAAAGAATGATATCATATATGCTGCAAAAGAATTATCAAAAATATCAAAACAAGAATACAAATCTGAAGAGTGGTTAAGAGGAAAAACCCCTTCTAAACAGCCTGTAATTGCAGCTGATTTTACACCTCTAAGATCAGAAGTAGCACCTGTTGCTCAAAGAAGTGCAGCTGTAGTAGAAGAAGAAGAACCTCTAAGACCTCCTCCCGGAACAAATGTTTGGGTTAAATGGAAAGGAATAACTATAGGGAAACTTGTTGGTGAACTCAAACTAGTGGGTGGACATTTCGGGATTATAGCAACAGATAGACCATCCCTAGCAATTATTCGAGATTTTGCTTTAACAGGTCCATCTAAGTTAAGAAGTTCGACAAATCCAAAAGTAATCGAAGATCGATTGAAAAAATCAGTAATGGATACTTTTAATGTTGATGAAGCAGACGCTCTGCTTCCAGAAAATATGATTAATTATGCTATAAGAAATAAAATCGGGGTAGATTTATTACGATTAATGAATTCATATTATGCTTCTGTAGGAAAAGGAGCAATGAATATCACAAGAGAAGAAATTACAATCAATGATAGTGCACAAGTTCTAACCTTGGCAGAGAATGTTGGATTACTTGGAAGACGAGTTTTAGCTCCAGATAGAACTTTGATAGGTGTTATACACGAGTTGTATTATGATTCAACAAACTCCCAACTCTATACTTTCTCTTTCAAAGGTGTTCCCCCTGCAGTAATTAGAAAAATCTATCGAGACGTTCATAATAGAACCATGACTGATGGAACTTTCAGTGAATTCAGAAATGAGGTGTCTAAATTACTCTCAATTCCAATATACGAAGCATTGACTCCCTCAAGTATATTGAAATTTTCACTCATGAGTGGAGTCATAAATAGTCTAGGTCAGCTTGTTACTTTGATTGAAAGCATGAATCCTCGAATTTCGAAATCCTCTGATATAACAGCTATTTCCTCACAAGGAATCTCGCTCTCTAGATTCCCACAAAATGCTCTCCCAAGAATAGAAATTTTAGAATATTAATTAAATTATTCTTTGTTTAAATAAAATTTATAGGGGGAGGGAGGCCCCTCGACCATGAGAGAAAAAAACAAGTTTCTTTTTTGGTCAAGAGGCGAGAGTATATTTCATAAACACATAAATAAAGCTTACTACTGTTGCAATAAAAAAAATATTAGATAACTAACCGTTTAAAAAAATAACTATCTAATTATCCTTATTGAAATACTCATTATTCTAATTGTGCTTCTCTTTAGAAATTCTGGTAAAACTGTCTATAGAACCACATGTAGGACAACCCAGTGCTTTCAATTCTTCAATCGTTTTAATCTCTTCAGCTGAACCAATGCGAATTAAATGTTTATTTGAGCAACTATAAGTTCTTGTAGTTGGATTAATTTCTCCAGTATAAATCATGCCTGAAAACTCATCTTCAAAAATGGCTTGTGTTTTTGATGTAGTTACTAAAACTATCAGTGAAGTTGTATTACCATGTATTTCAGCTCCATCGTAGAGATTGAATCCTGGAATGATTTCTTTTATTGCTAAACCAAGATCTATGATGATTTTTTGAAATTCAATCAAATCATTTGGGGCTCTATGTGGAAAAGCCATGTAGATTTTACGTCCTAGTTCTCTTTTAAGAGCTTGAACCGCTCTCGAGAGAAACAACTTCAAACCAGGGATTGTATAAGGTGGATCAGTAAAAATGGTATCAAATTGCCCTTCTAATTCATCTGGAATAGGTTTCCGTAAGTCATGTATAAAACAATTAATTTGATGGTTATTCTCTTTGGTAATTTTTTCAATGATATCAATTAATCTCTCATCAATATCAAGTACTGTGATATCAGTTGTTATATTTAAGAGAGAAATCGCTAGTGAAGTAAAATCATCGTCACCAAGCAACAAAATTTTCCTTCCTTCTAAATCACCATTTTGCAGCATAAAATATGCTCTACGTAATGCTGTTATCGGTTTGCCAAAAGCTTGATCTAGCCTTGTGTTAGGAATTGGTCGTTGTTCTGTGTATGATTTTAGTTTCGTAAAAATTTCATCAAATTCATGTGGAAAGTCTATTCTAGTTCCTTCACAAATTTCACACAGTAAATCATCCAAATATGTAATTCCCATTTCTTTTGTTACAAATTCTACTCCTGATTCAGTTAAAATTGCCCCTTTCTTCACACGTCCAATTAATCCTGCATTTTCTAATTCTTTTCGAACAGCAGCGATTGTTGGAATTGGCAAGTGAATCTTTCTTGCTAAGCTTTTAGTTCCTATTGTGCCATACTTGTATATCGCTTGCAAGACGTTTCTAATCGCTTCTTTTCCTTCTTTCACCTGGGATTTTATTGCAATCTCCTCTAAAATCTTTGAAACATTATTAGCTAGATTTGTCTCATTTTTTTTCATGAAAACTCCAACTATTACTTAATTTCACGAGGTAGTTCTTTTATTTCAAAAGTCTCTGGCTTTAAAGCTTCTTTGATGTGGTTCCATGCTACATAAGGATCCAGAGATTCACCGCATAGAAAAATATCCAAGGCTGCAAAGCCAAACTCAGGCCAAGTATGAATAGAAATGTGAGTTTCTTTGAGAATAACAACAACACTGCAACCCATGGGGGAAAATCTATGAACAGATGCTTGCAAAACATGGGCTCCTGCTTTTTTTGCTGCTTCTGTTACTAAGGTGAGAAGTGCCGTTTCATTATTGAGATCTGCTTGACAGTGATATAGATCCACAAGTAATTCGTTTACCTTAATTGGTTTTATTAGTGGATATTTCTTAGTTTCTTCTTTTGGCATTCTATATATTTCTCCAAGTAACTCAGTTATTTGTTGTAAACTCCATTAACTATAGTTAATTATTGTTTTTCTTAAATGAGTGGAACTTATTGGATTTACTTAATAGTTTTACTTCTCTTTCGTATATCAGAAATATATTTAACAAGGGTTCCTTCTCTCGTAATAAAGCAATCACCAGATGGATGTAAAATGACTCCAGCGAGAAGTAAAGTTATTGTATTTGATGAAATTGAATCAACTCAATTATTAGCGAAAGAATACATTAAGGACGGAAAATCTAGACACGGATTGGTTATTCAAGCTAAGAAACAAATGCAAGGCAAAGGACGTTTAGATCGCAGTTGGGCATCTCCTAAAGGTGGATTGTGGATGTCTACAATTCTGCAGAAAAAAATTCCCCTGAAGTATTTTCAAGGATTTTCAGTAAGAATTGGTTTAGCAATCTCAGAAAGTCTTGAAGAATTACTTGATTTGCCCTTCAGGGTAAAATGGCCAAACGATCTTTTTTTGAATAATAAGAAGGTTGGGGGAATTCTAATTGATCTTAGTTCTCAAGATATCTTCTTGAAACATTTGATTCTGGGAATTGGATTAAATGTAAATTTCAAACTATCATCATTATCCGAGGAATTACAAGAAACAGCAACCACCATTTATCATGAAACAAAAAAAGAATTTTCATTAGAAAAAGTTCGTGGTGTTATTTTAGCTACTCAGAGTGCTATTGTTTTACAATTTGAAAAGGGCTTACTCCCAAACATCACACCACTTTGGAAAGAACGATCTGTGAATTTTGAATCAATTGTAAAGATTCGTTTGAAGGAAAAGCTAGTTGAAGGCGTTGAAAAAGGCATTACAACAAATGGTGATTTGATAATTCAAACAAATACTGGGAAAGAAATAATCTCCTTTGGAGAGATTGAGCAAGAAGAAGGATTTGAGGATTGATGCTCAAATCACCCCAACTTCGCAATAAGATTTTGAAAAATCAAATAATTGTGTTTCAAATTATCTATGAAGAATTCTTTGATTAAATTAAAAGTTTCAAATCTAGCAAAATAATTTGTTAGATTATGATCAGCATTGTGTACTAGTTTGAATTCTTTAGGAGATTGAGCTTTATCAAATAAGTTCTTTATTCCAGTAAGAGGCATAAAAGTATCATTTTCTCCAGCAATAATGAGTAGTGGTCTAGGACATATTTTGTTAATGCACTGAAGAGGATTATTACCTTTAATATCTTGAACCAGTTCTTCTTTAGCCCCCTCAATTGGTAATCTTACCATGCCTGTAAGAGCCAAACCTTCCATCATTGCAGTAAATTCAGGATAATTAACTACAAAATCAAAATCAAATAATGGTGCTTGGAGAACTATCGAAGAGATTCTAGGATCTCGAGAAGCATGACAAACAGCAATCGCAGCTCCCATACTAACCCCTAGTAAACCAATTCGTTTTGGATCAACTTTTGGATGATTTGTAAGGTAAGTGATGATATGATCAAGATTTGTTAATTGTGTTTGTATTGACATTTCACCTGTACTTTCATAAAAACCTGTAAAATGAAAGGTAAAATAAGCAATTCCATCTTCAGTTAGCATGGCTGCTAATTCCTCTTCTTTCTCAAATTTATTTGATATAAGCCCATGTGCTTTACAAACAACTGGAAATTCTCTCTGACCATTGTTTGGATAAAAAAACATCGCACTCAAATTACTATTATAATATGGTATATTGACTGATTCCCTAATCATTTTCGACTATCTTCCTGTAATAAATTACTCTTTTGCTTTGATTTTTATCATTAGTTGCTTTGCTTTTACTTGATCTCCATTGCTTACAGAAATACTATCTATCACACCTGCCATTGGTGAAAGTATTTCATTCCTCATTTTCATCGATTCTAAAACTAACAAGCATTGTTGATCTGCCACGTCATCTCCAACGTTCACCCTAATCTCTACAATTTTTCCAGGAATTGCTGCTTTAATATCTGCACTTTTTCTAAGACTAGAACCTTTTCGTGCTTGTATTTGTGGTGCTGCTTTGAAATCAAAATCAACGATTTTGCCATCGAGTAAAATATCATTATCTCTAAATTCAACTTTCAGCTCTCTGCCATTCACAAAGACACGATAGAATTTCCCATTGAAAATTACTTCAGGTTCAAAGTAATGCTCATTAACTTTAATGCCTTTCTTTGATTGTTCTACATCAAATTCTGACCCATGCAATCGTACTTTAAACTTCTTCTCCATTATAATTCCCTCCCAATTGCATCCATTTTTCCTTTCATTCGCCAATTCGATGAAAGATTAGGTAAATTTAATTCGCTTTTCTTAAGCCCTACAGCAAATAACGCTGAGGCTAACGCACAGATATTCTTTTCTAATTTCTCTAGGATTTTTCTATCTTCGATAAAATTAATGCTAATATCTCCTTGTTGGAATTTCCGATCATTAAGTAATTGATCAAAGAAAGCAATATTGTTTGGGAAACCAATAATGACTAATTCTTTTAGAGCATTTTGTGCTCGAGAGATTGCTTCTTCTCGAGATTCAGCTCCAACAATCAATTTCCCCATCAAAGAATCATAACAATCTGGAATCTCAAAATTTTCGTAAATAGAAGTGTCGAATCTAATATGAGGACCACCTGGAGCAACAAATCGGCTAACATATCCTGGAGTAGGTTGGAAATTCTGTAAAGGATCCTCAGCATTTATTCGAAGTTCTATTGCATGACCTCTGAATTTAATGTCGGACTGCTTAAAGGATAATTCTTCTCCTTGAGCTATTTTGATTTGTTCTTTTACTATATCTTTACCAGTTAACATTTCAGTTACAGGGTGTTCAACTTGAATTCGAGGATTGATTTCGTTAAACATGACTTGATTATCCTTGTAGAGAAATTCAACTGTTCCAGCACTCTGGTAGTTTAATTTTTTAGCAAGTTTACAAACCAAATTTCCAATACTATTTCTTTCCTCTTCTGTGATTGCTGTAGATGGTGCTTCTTCAAGCAATTTTTGATTTCTTCTTTGGATAGAGCATTCTCTTTCTCCTAAGTGAACTACATTTCCATAATTGTCTGCAAGAATTTGGAATTCAATGTGTCTTGGTTGTTCTATAAATTTCTCTAAGAAAACATCCCCTCGACCAAAAGCAGATTTTGCTTGAGCACTTGCACTTTCTAGTGCAATTTTCAATTCTCGTGGTGTTCGAGCTTTTTGAATACCCATGCCACCTCCACCATAAACAGCCTTCACAAGTACTGGATAACCTATTTGTCTAGCTTCTCTTATCCCTTGTCTCTCATTTAGAATAATTTCCGATCCTGGGGGAACCGGTAAACCAACCTTAACTGCTTTTTCCCGCGACTTGACTTTGTTACCAAGAAGTTCAATAACCTCTGGTGGTGGGCCAATAAAAGTTATATCATTTTTTAATAATCTCTTGGCAAAAATTTCACTTTCCGAGAGAAAACCATAACCTGGGTGCACACTAGCAATTTCCTCTCGAAGACAAACTGCTACTAATTGATCTATATCCAAATATGCAGGTGTTTTTCCATCTTCTACGAGTTTAAAAGCTTCATCAGCTAATTTCACGTGAAGTGCATGTTTATCAACAGGGGAGTACACTGCATAAGTTTTAATATCGAGCTCGCGCGCTGCCCGGATAATTCTTACAGCAATTTCACCTCTGTTTGCCACCAACAGAGTATCAAACATAATGTCTCTTGGATTGAGTGCTGTGCAATTAAAACTAGTGTCTTTTTACTGTAAAACTAACAAATGACGAAAAATGGAAATTTGCGCTTTTACAGTAAAAACAAGATACGTTTTTGATACACTACAGGTCGTTCCAATATACAGTTTGGCATTAGACTGTGAACAGGAGATATGTAAATGAATGTGAAAACAGAGCTAGAAAGGGCAGATGAAATACTGTCCGAAGAGAATTCATCCCAACAAAAAATTAGAAAATTGGTTCAAAAAAGGGAAGAAGCTCTACTAGGTGGCGGAGAAGAAGCCATAAGGAAGCAATTAGCAAAGGGTAAGCTAACAGCTCGTCAAAGAGTAGAATTATTACTTGATCCCGGTTCATTCACAGAAACCAATATGTTTGTAAGACACAATAACAGGAATTTTGGATTGGATAAGAAGAAAATATACACAGATGGTGTTATTACTGGTTTCGGTCAAGTAAATGGTCAACTTGTTTATGTTTATAGTCAAGATTTTACTATTCTAGGTGGTAGTCTTGGCGAAGCTCATGCTAAAAAGATAACTCAATTAATGGATCAAGCAGTACAAAATGGTGCTCCCATTATTGGCTTTAATGATTCGGGTGGAGCAAGAATTCAGGAAGGAGCTAATTCTTTAGCTGGTTACGGAGATATTTTCATCAGAAATGTTCATGCCTCAGGAATTGTTCCTCAAATCTCATGTATTGTTGGTCCTTCTGCAGGTGGTGCAGTGTATTCACCCGCTCTTACAGATTTTGTCATCATGACAGAAGATACTTCTTATATGTTTGTCACTGGTCCCACAGTAGTAAAATCTGTGACCGGAGAGGATGCAACCTTTGAAGAACTCGGTGGAGCGTCCACACATAGTTCGCTATCTGGGATTGCTCATCTGGTTGGCTCCGATGAGATAGAATCCATTGAGCTCATCAAAGCGCTCCTCTCCTATTTACCTTCCAATAATTTAGAAGATCCTCCTCTGAAAGATACTTCAATGACAAATGGGTATGTTTTCGAAGAACTAAATTCAATTATACCCAATGATCCACAGGAACCATACGATATGCGAGAGGTTATTCTTCGAGTTGTTGATAAAGGTAATTTTTTGGAAATACAGAAGAAGTGGGCTCAAAATATCATCATAGGATTTGGAAGATTGAATGGTCATCCAATTGGAATAGTAGCAAATCAACCATGTATCTTGGCAGGTGCTTTAGATATTAATGCTTCAATCAAAGCAGCTCGATTCATTCGTTTCTGTGATGCATTCAACATACCGATTGTCACGTTTGTTGATGTGCCAGGATTCTTGCCTGGATTAGATCAAGAGCACAATGGTATAATTAAGCATGGGGCAAAGCTTATCTTTGCATATGCAGAAGCAACCGTTCCAAAATTAACTGTCATAACAAGAAAAGCATATGGTGGAGCATACATTGTTATGGGCTCAAAACATCTAGCGAATGATATGAATTTTGCTTGGCCTTCAGCTGAAATTGCAGTTATGGGTTCTGAAGGTGCGGTTCAAATTCTCTACAGAAGAGAACTTGCAAAAGCAGAAAATAGTGAGGAATTATTGGATGAATTAAAATCTGAATATGCTGAAGAATTCAATAATCCATATCTTGCTGCTGAGAAAGGTTACATTGATGATGTAATTCTTCCAAGTGAAACCCGTCAAAAATTAATTGCTGCATTATGGCCTTTACTACGAAAGAGAGAAAGAAGGCTGAATAAAAAGCACGGGAATGTTCCTCTTTAAGCTTACAAAATCACTCATCAAATAATTACTAAACAGGAGAAAGAAAAATGGCACATAAACATGATTTTGAATCTATCATAAGTGAATGTAAACCAATTTTCGCTTACAATCCCCCTGGATTACTGGATACTAGTTTAATTAAAGCAGTCATAAATGCACGTGGAATTGGCTTAGTAAATTTGGAACGCCTTCATCAACAAGAATCAGAGAAACTCTTACAGAAATGTTTATCAGATTTTTCCAGTTCTATTGGTTTTAGACTTTCTGATCGAAAACAACTAAATTTAGTTATGGATCTTCATACTGAGTCCTTCCCAATAATTCTTGTGATAGGTGATTTTCACTTATCTAAGAGTGATTTAAAAGATATTTCTAAAAAACCATTTGTTTTATTAGCAGAAGTTATTTCTCTAAAAGAAGCATATGAGAAGAAATGGGCACAAGCATTTATTGTGAAAGGTAATGAAGCAGCTGGTCGCGTTGGTGATGAAACATCCTTCATTCTATCTCAGCAATTTGCAGATGCTGGATTACCCTTCTTAATACAAGGTGGAATTGGCTTATATACCACACCAGCAATAATTGGAGTAGGAGCTAAGGGAGTTGTTCTAGATTCTCAGTTATACCTAACTCCTGAAAGTCCATTATCTAAAAACGCCAAAGAATTCATAGAAAAGCTAGATGCGACTGATACAAAAATATTAGGTGAATCAACCAAAAATAGCTATCGAGTTTATGCAAGATTAGGTACTAGTATCGTTAAAGAATTTCTCCAAAAAGAAAAAGAAATGCTTAAGCTAACTAAGAAAGAAAGAACGAAACTCTTCTCTGAGGAATTGTTATCTCAAAGAGAAATGTTTGAAAAAGACGATCTTTCTAATTGTTTATTACCTCTTGGACAAGATATTCCTTTTGCTAAAATTCTTACAAGTAAGTTTGCTAATGTTTCGGGAATAATTAATGGATTACTCAGGCAAACAGAGAAACAAATCAAGAATGCTGTTACAAATTATCCTTTTGGTGAACAAGCTGAAATAACTAAAGAACTTGGAATCAAATATCCAATAATACAAGGGCCAATGGCAAATATTTCTGAAAATCCCACTTTTGCAAAAGTTGTTTCTGATGCTGGAGCTTTGCCAATCCTAGCGTTAGGTTCACTTTTCCCAAATCAAACTAGGACACTCATAACTAAAACGAGAGAACAATTAGGTGACCAACCATTTGGTTGTGGGATCATAGGTTTAGAAGCAAATAAAACTGCATGTGATTCTCATCTTGAAATTCTAAAAGAATTTAAGCCTACCTTTGCTGTAGTTGCAGCAGGGTCTATCGATCAAGCGAAACAAGTAATGAGTTATGGTATTAAGACATTTCTTCATTCACCATCTCCTGTTATTTTTGCAGAAGCAATCAAAGCTGATGTCAAATATTTGGTTCTCGAAGGAATGGAATGCGGTGGTCATATTGGTTTCTTAACTAGTTTCGTTTTGTGGGAACTTTCTTTACATCAACTAAAGGAACTAGAAGAAACAATTGAAAAAAGCAATCAAAAAGTAATAGTAGCTTTTGCAGGTGGAATTGGAGACAGATTTTCTGCAGCAGTGGCTGGAATAATTGCAGCTGCTCTACCGAGATTAATGTATGGTGTGATGTGGGTTGGTTCTGCATATATCTTGGTTAAAGAAATTGTAGGAACTGGAGCAATTCAACCATTATATCAGCAATTAGCACTTAATGCTAAAGAAACCATGATTTTAGGTGAAACTGTAAATACTCGAGCAAGATCGATACCTACTCCTTGTGCTCGAGAGATCATCAAAAGAGAACATGATAGAATACAAGAAAGTATTCCATTAAAAGAAAGAAAACACCAGTATGAAAGAGATAACCTTGGTTCAACAAGGATAGCTGCACTTGGTGAAATCTGGAATCCTGATGGAGAAGATGATAAACCAAATAGATTCATGTTTGTAGATGAGAAGGTTCAGTATCAGAAAGGAAATTACCTTGTTGGACAAATTGTCTCAAGTCTCCGCTGCATACGGTCAATAGATCATTTGCATAAAGAATTAGTAGTAAATTCTCATGAGGTTCTGATGAATAGAATATCTGAGCTTATTGAGAAATTTGAAAAAATATCCAAAATAACCACACAACATGTTACACAGCAACAACCGATTATCGCAGAATCAAGTCCACAAGTAGTAAGTACAGATATTTTTGAAGGAGAAGGAGTTGCAATAATTGGTCTTGGATGTGTTTTACCCGATGCCCCAAATATAGATGTATATTGGAGGAATATAAGAAAACGAGTGAATTCCGTTCACGAAATACCCAAAGAACGTTGGGCAGATGACATTGATTTATTTTACAGTGCTGATAGAAGTGCTCCAAGCAAAACTTATGCGAAAATAGCAGCATCAATTAAGAACTTTACATTTAATTCATTGGAATTTAAAATACCACCCAAAATTGCTTCAACAATGGGTCGAGTACAAAAATTCGCTCTTGTGGCAGCAAAAGAAGCTTTGATAGATGCAGGTTTACTTGATACATCTGTAAACCATGATAGAACAGCAGTAATAATTGGCAATGCAATGGGAGACGAAATTCGTTCTAATTATACAAGAAGAATCTATTTACCTGAAGCTCTTAAAGCAGTTGAAAGATCATCCTCTTTCAAGGATATGGATCCTAAATTATGGGCTAATATCAAGAAGTTTGTAGAAGATGATTTTGATGCACGATTAGTGCCAATAAATGAGGATTCCATGCCAGGTGAATTATCGAATGTTATAGCTGGGAGAATTGCTAATGTCTTCAATCTTCGTGGTAAAAATATGACAACAGATGCAGCATGCGCATCCAGCTTGGCGGCACTAAATGTTGCAGTTAAAGGACTTCTGGATAAAGAAAGCGATATAGCTCTATGTGGTGGAGCAGATTGTTCTCTTGATCCAACAACTTTCATAAAATTCTCTAAAATTGGGGCTCTATCAGCTGAAGGTTCTTACCCCTTTGATAAACGAGCAAATGGTTTTGTTATGGGTGAAGGAGCTGGATTCGTTGTTCTTAAACGATTATCTGATGCAATAAGAGATGGAAATAAAATTTATGCAGTAGTAAGAGGTCTTGGTTCCTCATCTGATGGAAAAGGTAAGGGAATTACTGCTCCCAATCCTATTGGTCAAAAATTAGCAATAGAAAGAGCATTAGATCAAGCTGAGATAGTCTTTTCTGATGTGCAGTTAGTCGAAGCCCATGGAACCAGTACAACAGTTGGAGATGTAATAGAAATGCAAGTTTTAAATGAACTTGCAGAAAAAGCTCCTCATTCATCCATTGCAATTGGATCAATAAAAAGTCAAATTGGTCATCTCAAAAGTGCTGCTGGAATTGCTGCTTTAATTAAAGTTGCATTGTCTCTCTATCACAAAACACTTCCCCCTTCTATTAATTTTGAGACTCCAAATCCAAATATCAATTGGGATATCTCTCCATTCTATGTCAATACTAAGAGTCAAAAATGGTTAACACCAAAAACTGGAACACGAATTGCAGGAGTTTCCTCATTTGGATTTGGTGGAACAAATTACCATGCAATTATTGAGGAGTATATTCCTGGTATAACCAAAGGTCATCTACCAGCACTAATTAGTCCCGCAGAATTGCAAAGACTATTATCTGGAGTCCAGATTTCTCAAGGTGTTTCTCCAGTAAAACAAGAATTTGATATTATCTTGAATCAAGAAAAATGGCAAGAGCATTTGAAGCGATACAAAACATTGGAAACTGATGCATTGTTCTTTGGTGGTGAAACAGAAGCGGAGTTAGAGAAAGACATTCTTGAGTTTAAGAATAAACAACTATCAAGTAGTTTTGAAATAGATGGAATAGGACCACGTGTTCGAGATATTGCTTTTGAGTCAACTAAATCACTCAAGAAACCAGTAAAAGCTGGAATTGCTAGCAAATCATTAAATGACCTGTCAAGTTCGGTAGATCAATTATTGAGCGGATTGAAAGATAAAGAGAAACGAACAATTCTAAGAAATAAAGGGATCTTTTATGGCGATGATCACAAAATCGGTAAAATTGCGTTTCTATTTCCAGGACAAGGAAGTCAATACGTTAGAATGGGCAGGGAACTTTATGAAAGATTTGAGATTGTTCGCTCCACTTTCAAAGAAGCAGATGAAATAATGGAAGAGCTGTTAGGTTTCAAAATCTCAGACATTATTTTTGCTGTAAACAAAAGTGATGAGGAAGTAATAGAGCAATTAAAACAAACTGAAATAACTCAACCTGCAATTTTTGTTTTAGATATAGCATTATTCAGACTTCTAGATCAATTTGGTATTAAACCTGATTTTGTGGCAGGTCATAGTATGGGTGAATATGCTGCTTTGGTTGCTTCAGGAATATTTAGCTTCAGAGATGGAATATTAGCTATTATTCCAAGAGGTCAAGCAATGGCTTCACTAGAAGCTATGGATAAGGGAATGATGGCTGGTGTTGGTGCAGGTTTTGAACAAGTAGATAAAATCCTGAAGAAAGTTAAAGGCTACGTGATTGCTGCTAATAAGAATTCACCAAAACAAACTGTTATATCCGGAGCATCAGATGCAATAAAAGAAGCAATAAAACTATTTACTGAAGAAGGTATAACTGCTATTCCTTTACCAGTATCAGCTGCATTTCATTCTGACATTGTGAAACCTGCTATTCAAGCATATAGAAAATCGATCGAGCCATTAACTTATAATAAATCGATAATTCCAATTTCAAGTAACGTGACTGGTGATATTTATCCAGAAGGAAAAGACAAAATAGTTCCATTATTATGTAAGCAAGTATCTTCTCCTGTTGAATGGAATAAACAAATAGTCAATATGTATGAGAAAGAAGGAGTTAGAACTTTCATTGAAATTGGACCTAAATATGTTCTAACTAGTTTTGCTCGAGCAATTTTAGAAGATAAAAGTGATTTTGTGGCTTTAGCATCCTGTCATCCTAAAAAAGGAGAATTGCAACACTTCAACGAAGTGATTGCAGCTTTAGGTTCCTTCGGATATCCAATAAAGATTCCCACCCTAGAAGATCCAATTTATACTCCAGAATTCAAGAAACCACTTGAGAGATTTTTGGAAAAGAAACTAATACAACAAGCAGTTCCACAAATCCTGCCAAGAATTGAAACAAGAACTCAAGTGGTTCATGAAGAATCTCCTTTTGATATTCTACAATCACAAGAGCTAACCGAGGTAATCAATGATGATTCTTTCAAAGATTATTTGGAGTTACAGGCTCCAGCAATTCGAGCATTTCTAAAAGCTGGATTTGATACTTACAAAAATACAATTGCTGCTGCTCTAAAAGGTAAAGAAGTTTATGATAAATTAAACATCATTACTGAAGCAATTGGAATAACAGGTATCTCAATCGGTCTTCCAGGAAAGGATAGGAAAGTTTTCGGGGATTCAAACTTTGATGACATCCTTGCTGGAAAGAATTTCATCGATCTTATTCCGATGGAAATGCGAGAAAAGATGGTGGATAAGAACATTGTACGATTAGTGAAAGATGCAATCAATGGTGCACAATTCCAAACAATTTCTGATGTTGGAGAAGTAATTAAGCTTGCAGCTCAAAAAGGTCAATTTGATCTCTCCAAAGAATATGGTGTTGATGCTGAATTTACTGATTTACTAGATATTACTTTCCAATTAGCGTTTGCAGCTGGTATCGAAGCACTAAAAGATGCCGGTATTCCTTTAATGCCCCAAAAAGTGAAAACTTCTGTTGGTAAAGAAATAGTGAAAGGTTGGGCACTACCAGAATCCATGAGAGATGAAACTGGCATTATTTTTGCATCTGCTTTTCCGGCATATAGTAATCTCATTTCAATTCTTTCTGAATTCCTAGCAGATAAATATGCCACAAAAAACAAAGAAGAAATTCACTTATTATTTGATGAATTAATAAAACAAATATCCGATGAAAAATCAAAAGCTCGCATACAAAAATGGTATCAAGCGAATAAAACACAGATCACATCAGATAAAGATTCAAGATTCCAATTCAGCAGGAAGTTCCTTTTCGAAATTCTATCAATGGGACACTCTCAATTTGCACAATTCATTCGAGCTCGTGGTCCAAATACACAAGTTAACGCTGCATGTTCTTCAACAACTCAAGCTATTGCCATAGCTGAAGATTGGATAAGAACAGGTAGATGTAAACGAGTAATCGTAATTGCTGCAGATGATGTAACTAATGAGGAAATGTTGGAATGGATTTCATCTGGTTTCCTTGCAGTTGGTGCTGCAACAACAAAAGAAGATGTCAAAGAAGCAGCATTACCATTCGATAATAGAAGACATGGAATGATAATTGGAATGGGTGCAGTTGGTATTGTTCTTGAATCAGAGTCAGTAATTCAAAAACGAGGAGTAAAACCAATAGTCGATCTCCTTGGAACTCATGTTGTTAATTCAGCATTCCACGGAACAAGATTAGATAGGGATCATATTTCTTCCCAAATGGATGAATTCATCTCTATCATTGAGAGACGATTCAATATCTCTCGTGAGGAAATGGCTAAAGAAATGGTATTTGTTAGTCATGAGACTTACACACCAGCTCGAGGTGGAAGTGCCTCAGCAGAAGTAGATGCATTAAGGAAAACGTTCGGCTCAATGCTAGATAGAATAGTAATAGCTAATACCAAAGGATTCACAGGGCACGCAATGGGTGCAGGGATAGAAGATGTTGTAGCCATAAAGATTCTTGAGAAAGGTATTGTTCCTCCCGTAGCAAATTGGAAAGAATTAGATCCTGAATTAGGCCCTCTAAATCTCTCAAAAGGCGGAAAATACAATGTTAAATATGCTCTAAGGTTCGCAGCTGGTTTTGGTTCCCAATTAACATTAGCACTTTTCAGATTAAACACCTCAAGTGGACGATTAGAAGGACAAGCATATGAGCAATGGTTAAACACACTAGGTGGAAGCAGAAATACCCTTGAAGTAGTCAACAGAACTTTACGATTAAAAGAAGATACAACACTCCTAACACGAGAACAACCTATCCCAATTTCAACACCGAAAAAAGTAGTTGTTAATGGTGCGGTCGTAAATGGTATAATCAATCTATTATCAGAAAGAACTGGCTACCCCCCTGATATGATAGAACCAGACATGAATCTAGAAGAAGACCTTGGTATTGATACAGTCAAACAGGCCGAACTTTTTGGAATTTTACGAACACAATACGATCTACCTCGAGAAGAAGGCGTTAGGATTCAAGATTACTCTACTGTAAACAAAATCGCTGGTTATCTTGCTTCAAAGATGTCATCACCAGAAGCTCCATCAGCTGTTGTTCAAGAAGGCTCAGTTGTTGCTCAAGGTGAACAAGCAGTTAATCAAGAAGGAAAGAAAAATGAGATCATCCAAGAGATTCTGAATTTAATTTCCGAAAAAACTGGTTATCCAACTGATATGATAGAAATCGATATGGAATTAGAAGAAGATCTTGGAATCGACACCGTCAAACAGGCTGAAATGTTTGGAATTATCAGAACAAAATGGGATTTGCCTCGAGAGGAAGGTATTCGCATTCAAGAATATTCCACTGTCAACAAAATTACTGACTATATTCTTAGTCGAATCGGTAAAGCTTCACAACCCTCAGCTACTGCAGCTGCTTCTACTCCAACAGCAACTGAGGATGCATATGTTCCGGCACAACGATTAACTTTACAATTAATTGAAGCTCCGATGCCCAAAGTTGAGAAACTCAAATTGAAGGATAAGAAATTCCTTGTTGTAGGTGAAGCTGGTTCATATACTACAGAGATTGTCACTCTTCTAGATGGGAATAAGGCTACTGTAGTGAAACAAATTGATCTTAATATCCATAATACTCGAGATAAAATACTCAAAGAACTACCTGAAGAAATTATTGATGGTCTTATCTATATTGAACCAAAAACAACTCAAAAGAACATGCATGATAAAACTGCAAGAATCTTCTTTACTCTTTGTCGAGATGTCAATTACTCTGAATCTCCTATGATTTTAACTATAAGTGATACAGAAACCTCCTTCGGTTGGAATGGAAAATACACTCCAATTTCTGGTTCCCTTACAGGATTGACTAAAGCAATTGCTCGAGAGTTTTCCAATAGTACTGTCAAGTGTGTTTCTAGTAGTGATCCAAAATACACTATTGATGAGTTATGTGCAGGAGACGGTTCTCTTGAGGTATCTTATTCAGAGAAAGGTGAAAGAAAAGTCTTCATAACTGTAGAATCACCAATCGAAACTACTGAGCAACCATTTACAATCGCAAAAGACGAATTAGTTTTGATTACAGGTGGAGCACTGGGTATCACTTATGAAATCACTAAGGAATTAGCAAGAAAGTATCAGCCAAAGCTAGCATTAATTGGTATCGAAGAATTACCTGAAAACATAGCTGAAATTGCTAAATATGATCAAGAGAGACTTGCTCAACTAAAAGAACAATTGATTAGTGATCTCAAACAAAACAACGAAAGAGTTACCCCCGTTCTAATTGAGAAAGAATGGTTTAAAATCAGTAAAGCAATTGATATTGAGAAAGCAAAAGAAGAACTAGCTTCTCTTGGATCAACTGTGAAATATTATTCAACTAATGTCATTAATTCTGAGCAAATGAAATCCACTCTTAAACAAATTAAATCGGATTTTGATCAAGACATAATTGGAATAATCCATGGTGCTGGATTAGAGATTTCCCGATTAATTAAAGACAAAAAACCTGAGGAATTTGATCTCGTTTACAATGTGAAAGCTATTGGTTTAGATAATCTCCTACAGAATGTTAATTTGAAGAAAGTTAAATTCATCAAATGCTTCTCTTCTGTCGCTGGAAGATATGGTAATGCTGGGCAAGTTGATTATTCTGCTGCAAACGATTATCTTTCTAAAAACTGCTGGCAATTAAGATCTCAAGGTATACGAGCAACTTCAATTTGTTGGTCCGCTTGGGGTGAAGTTGGAATGGCAACAAGAGGTTCAATTATGACTATCTTGAAGCATGCTGGAGTTACACCAATAACAGTCAAGGACGGAGTTAAGGCGTTCATTGATGAACTTGAGTTCGGTTTAGAACCTGAAGTAGTGGTTGCAGGCAAAATTGGCATTTTAATGGAGTCTCCTTCCAAATTCTTGCTAGCCGATAAGAAATTGTATCCACTCATAGGGATGTTCAAACGAAACTATGATGGGTCTATTGTAACTGAAAGGAATTTCTCATTGGAGGATGATCTTTACTTAAATCATCATAGGTTTGATAATGTTCCATTTCTCCCAGGAGTCATTGGACTTGAAATCTTCGCAGAACTAACTAAAATGGCTTTTCCAAAAGCAAAGTTGGCAGGATTTAGCGACGTTGCATTCAAATCAGCTATTAAATTCACAAATGATAAATCTAGGATTCTTAAGACACGTATTAATTATTCCACAAAAGATCCTGAATGTTTGATCTATTCAGAATTTGTAAAAGATGGCATGGTTGTAGGAAAACCAAACATTCACTTTACAGCAAAAGTTGTTCTTGGTAGTATAAAGGAAGAATTCACAACAAAACCAGAACTTCATAAAAAGGAATTGGTCAGCAAAGAAACTATCTACAGTATTCTCCCCCATGGTCCATTATTCCATGTTCTTAAAGAGGTTAATGATTTCAAACAAGATATTATTGCTAAAGTTTCTACAAGTGATAAAAATCAATTTAGTTTTGAGAATAAAGGTTTCACAATTGAACCTTTGCTCATCGAATCTGCGTTCCAAACAATGGGATTACTTGATATAATTAAAGATAGCAAACTTGGTTTACCTTTTGGAATTAAATCTCTAACATTTAACAAAGCTACAGAACCAGCAGCTCTTATTCGTGGTTCCAAGGTAAAAGATTCTGATTTGGGTAGTATCTATAATTTTGAGGTTTTAGCTAAAACAGGTCAAGTTATAATGAAAGCAGAAGAGTACTCTACCATTCAAGTTGATTTTGGTGCGGAAATTACTCAAGCACAAGAAATTCAAATTGAGCGAGTAAAACGCCTTTTCGATTTATCCAAAGAAGCAATTCTCGAAGTAGTCAATGTAGACCAAATTAGTAAGAAAATAAAAACTGAATCTGACTATTTGGAAAAAATCTTGCATGTAGATGAGATAGCAAAATATGAATCAATTACTGTAAAGAAAAGAAGAGAAGAATGGATAGCTGGAGTCATTGCTGTCAAACAAGCAATAATGAAAATCAATCCTGAAATCCAGTCGTCGAAAATAAAAATCGAAAAGAATGAAAACGGTAAACCATTCATAATTCTAAATAAGAAACACATTCACATTTCAATAACACACAGTAATGGTTTTGCAGTTGGGATCGTAGATCCAACTAATAATATAGGCATTGATTTAGAAATCATAAAGAAACGAGACAAATCATTTGTTGAAGAAGTAATTAGTTCGAAAGAAAAAGAACTCCTCACAAATCAACAACAAGAAATTACCGAGGAACTTCTAACTAAAATTTGGACCGCAAAAGAAGCTGCTTCTAAGGTATTAGGAACAGGATTAAACATAGATCTTCATGATTTAATTATTAGTAAGATCAAAGATAAAGAAATTACAATTAAAATCGATTCTACTAAGATTCCAACAACAGACAAGCAGTTAATAAATGACCATTTGAAAGGAAAATCACAGCTTGAGCTGAAAGCTAAAATTGATCAAAACGATGAATTTGTTGCAGCCATTTGCCAATTACCACTGAAATAGTACTTGACTCTTATTTTGAAATAAACTGATAATCTATATTAGTAAGTACTTTTAAGTGGACATCAAATATATTATATTTGGAGATAGTATTCAAAGAAATGGCTAAATGGCAGATGATTTTCCATCTGTTATTTTAGCTTTTTCTCGGTGATGTAAAATGGCTTTTGCGACACGATCCAAATTTTTCTGGTCACGGTTTATTGCAACCTGTGTAAAGTATTTGGGTGTAGCAAACACACAGCAGATACGATTTATTGCTGAAAAAATCCTTCCAACTGATATGAGTAGGCAAAACATTCTCTATCACGTAAGAATTGCAGAAGAAAAAGGGTGGATTGCTACTTTTGCATCTGCTCTTGAGATGACAGAAGAAAATGAATTATTATTCAGAAGGAATTTTCTGTCTCGAACCAAAGAAAAAATTTCTGCTCAAAGATTCGTTATAATTGGAACCGAAGGATTCGAACCTGCTGCAGAGGATAAGATAAAAGCTGTTTGTAAGGATGCAAATTTAGAACCAATTTCCATTTTGCAACATAATGTCTTGGAATTAATAACAGAGGATTCAATTCAACGTTTAACTTCTACCAAAGAAAAAGCTGCTGGGAACAAATCTTTGTTCATGGTTCTCCTTAGATTTGGTTGGTTCTGGGTAAACATAAATCCAGAAAAATCGCTTAGAATTATTGAAGTGTTGAAGAATAATATCTCAAAGCACAATTTCAATGAACACTATAAAATCGATGTAGATCTTCTAAGCATAGTTAGTATGATAGAATTAGAAACTACTCCTGAAATTGATTTAGAGGAGTTCAGAAGTTATTTATCTGAATGCGTAAAGTTATCCTCAACCGGTAAAAGATCAGACATTATGAATTTAATGAGTATGACACTTTTAATTTCTGGTAGATATCTTGTTGCGTTTAACAAGTTGTTTTTAGCTGAAGAGTACTTGAATAGAGGTATAAAGTACCTTCGTTTTAGTAAACGAAAATCTATTTTGATGAGAAAGCTACATGTCGATGGTTTGTTTGATCTTGGATTTATATTTTCTCAACAAGGGTGGTTTTACAAAGCATTAGGTATTTATGAAAACATAGAGAGAATCATTGTAGAAGAGTTTCAGAAAAGCGAGCCAACAGATAACCTCAATGGTCGACTTGCCCTAGCAAAAGCTGAGCTATACTTGATGATGGCTTTTCCATCTTATACATTCCAAGATGAAGATTATCGAACTTCACTTCTAAAATCAATAAAGTTCTCTCGAGAAGCTTACCGATTTTATCAAGTAAGTAAGAATCAATTAAAGTTAACTGAAATCGATTTGTTGAGTGCTTGGATAAATGCCCTTATTGGACGAATTAAACGTGCTGAACAATTATTGAAGAGAGGAACAAAAGAGCTCATAGCACCTGTTCCACCAAAGCTTAATGCCTTATACTACAATACGCAAGCAGAACTTTTCAGAAAACAAGGCATGTTTCCTGATGCTATCAAAAACATTTCGCAATCATTCGATTATATGAAAATTCTCGGACAAAATATTGGGAAATTATTCAGTATGACAAGATTATCTGAACTACATGTTCAATTATCAAATTCCGAGAATCGCTTTTCTTTCATCTCATTTGGCGATGTTACTCACCTATTTGAGAAAGAAGTTTCAGATATGATTAGTCATGTATTTCTTGAGAATAATCGATTACTAGTTGAACATTCAGCTATTGTTTCATTTTTTGTTTCTGAAGATGCATTAGAAAATCATCCAGAGATAAACACTTATGTGGAATTCTTGCCTGCAGAAAATATTTCACCAGTATTATTGGGTGAATCCTTTACAATACTACCAAATCATATAATCAATCATGAGGGTCTCAGTAAAGGAAAATCAATTTGTATTGTTGGTTCTAAACGAACAACTGGGATAAGAGATGAATTTGATTATAGAAATTTCGAAGAAGAAATGACTAAATTTGATGATATCTTTCAGAAATTGCTTTCAAAAGCTTGACTAACGAAAATCTTTTTATGTTTCTAGCTTGCATTTAGATTTACCTATACTAGGAGTCTAAAATTATGATGAGGAATCATGTTTGCCTACATTCTTAGAACGTTACCTCCTAGTGCAAACTACGTTTTTTATGTTCTTGATCGCTTAGGACCAATGCCGCGTTATTCGATATTAGATGAAACAAATCTGCCAGATAGAACATTAGGTT
The DNA here is from genome assembly GCA_019894765.1 of Candidatus Heimdallarchaeota archaeon. Next base: position 115,012 of record JAGXNT010000054.1, on the reverse strand, counting down.
ATGCACTTGACATATTATTGAAGAGGGGACTTATTGTAAGAATGTTGGATAAAAAAGATGCTAGATTAAGAATCTACCAAATACCTTCTCCAATAATTATAACTTAGTCTTTATCAAGTTTAATTAAGGAAAAGTTTGCTTCAGCCACTACTCGTTCAATTTCCTTTGGTGATGGTGGCTTTATTTCTTTCTTTTTTTGATTTTTGTAACCATGGCATTGTGCTAAACAGAATTCACTTGAGAAATTCTCTTTATATGGATGATCTATTTTTGCTGGATCCAGAGAAATCACCGGATAATAAACAGGTGCTAAAATATTACTGCTTTTCTCAGGTATTCTGTCAAGAATAGTTGTTCGTGCATTTCCTAAACAAATACCATCGATGATTTGTTCTTTAGCGATTTTCTCTGAAATTGCAATACATAGTTTATCACAAGTAGAGCATTGTAATCTCTCAAATCCAATTTCCTGTAATATTTGAACAAAATCTACTTTATAATAAAAAAAATGCTTTTTTGGTTGTAATAAATTAAATGTTACTAATTGCTTCTCAATTTCATTAGTATTATTTCCATGAATCTTAGATTCTTTAAGCTGAAAAGTAATTGGTACAATATTTGATCCTCTCTTACTCATGAGAAAACCAGAAATAGCATCTTCAATCGATCCTCTTAAAATGGCAAATATCTTTCCATGGGTTCCTTGTGGTAATCCTCCAATTCCTAAAATCTTTTCATCGAAAATAAAGGCAAAATCATCTTTCACTTCAATGGATAATGTATAGTCAGGATTTGTCAAGTTAACAGACAGATTGTGTTTCTCAGCCAGTGATTCGAATAAAACTTCCCCTACTAATCTTTCCAATTCTTGAGAAGAATAATCATGATTGCCAATTCTGCGAGCTCGAACTGCAAATGTACTGTTGGGTTTCAGATTTTTAGCTGCTAGATCAAGTGCTGTTTTCTTTAAATCTACAATATTTGAACTTGTCCTAAAAACAGGACTAACAGATGTTATTCCAGCTACATTTTGTGTAATAGCTTTCACTATCTTCTGAATACTACTTTCTTTTTCCGTAAGATTTTGCGGGATATCTAATGAAATAATGAGTCTTGCCCAGGCTCTATTTATTTCTACATCTGCATGATTAAATCCGATTTTTTCTAAGATAATCCTAATGTTAGCAGCTAATCGTTTTTCCATACGGCTACGTACAGGTGGACTTTTCAGACCAAGTTCTCCGTATCTAACAAATATTTCAATCAAGGCATTCACGAATAGTATTGTTTTCGTATTTTCAAAATTATCTATAGTACACTAGTATAATGAAGGTTTTAAAAAAAGTATTCGTTAAAACAATCTTAGTCATATTCCATTTGTTCTAACATATCGCCGTATGAATCCTCTAGTTCCTCTCGTTCTTCATCTGTCAATGTTCTCAGTTTTCTAATTTCAGTTACTTCAAGTTTTTCTGCTGGAGAATGTTCAATTTTCCTAGTTATTGTATAATCTTTTTGTTTTGACTTAGTTAATTTTTCCTTCTTTCCACATGAGGAACATACTAATAATGCTGATTTTTCATCCCGGATTGGCTTCATGAGATTTCCACATTTCTCGCAAAATTCCATTGCATTTCACCTCTGTCTGCGAGACTTCGCTTTCAACTGATTAACTCCTTCTTATATCTTATTATTATACTAACAATAATTTAATTCATTAAATTTAATATAAACTACACCACTTACAAATAAAGTTATCGGAATAACAAATCGTTAGGATATCTGAACAAAATCCACTAGGAAAAATTATAAAGAGAATAAAAAAAAAGCGAAAAAATCAGGAAGCAACAACAGTTGCATATTCAACATTGTTGATTGGTAATTCTTCTTCCTCTTCTGTTTGCATCCACCAACCACATGTGCAACGAACCATTCGATCGATTTTCATAAGTGGTTCGAGTTGACAATTTGGACATTTGAATTTTATACTTATAGCAGCCACAATGCTCACCAAGATGAAGTATAGATGTTTAATAATAAGTAAATTAACTCGAGAGAGTTAATCGAAAGTATTCGAAAAAACCAAGGAGAATATGAATTCTTTTAATTTGATTCAATTTCAGCAATTCTCTTTTCTAGTTCACCAATTTTGAATTTATATAATCTCCTTTTTTCAAATAGTTTGAAACCCATTCGATTGTTTATTGATAACATTGGAGCATTTGCATCAGCATTACCAGTACTTATATACTTGATTTCTGGGAATTTTTCGTGTATGAAGAAAAGCATCTCTGATTTTAACCACTTTCCTAATCCTTTTCCTCTGAATTCCTCCAATACTCCTGTTAATTCTTGCTCCAAACGATATGATTGTTCAGGTATATAGGTTACATCAGTTAATCCACTTATTTTTCCATTATCTTCTCTAGCAATTACTGTATACCATTGATAGGTTAATTTTTTGCGATCCTCTTCATTTGCCCTTCGAGATTCTGGAGTGATTAATGGTTTATGTTCTAGTTCACCTAAGGGTTGCTGATTCATAGTTTCTGTATAAACTTTACAATACTCCTCAATGATTTCTTCAGGACAAACTTCAAACCATTGTAACGTTCGACCATCCTCCATCCCTCTTTTCCGGCCTTGATCGCGCCATTCTTTCATTATTTTCCAATCAATTTCACTTATTCTGCATCTATTCTCTGCAGATTCCATTGCCAGAATTCCATTAAATTTTTCACTAAATGCATAACCAGAATCATAAGAAGAATTAGTTTGGAAAGTTGTAATTACCTCGGTTTCTTTTGCTTTAGCTACTACTCTTTTCATAATCTCTAGACCTATTCCTTTTCGTCTATGTTCTTTCACAATTCTTATACTAAGATAAGCAACATGTTTACTTTCAGCATAAGAAGGAGATTTTTCTGATCTAGCATATAAAACACAATAACCTATTACTTGTTCATTTAACCAAACTAACCACCAATATTCAGTAGACATTGGACTATCAATTCTGAAATTTTTCATTCTGAAATCATCCGAAGGTTTAGGATCATCTGTTTCTTTTTCATCAAATAAAACATCATAACATCTAAATACTTTGTAAAGCATTTCATCTTCAGCAGTTTTAGGATCAAACTCTTTTATTGTATATTTCTCATGCAATTCATTCACCTGCTTATCACCTAATAGTAGAAGATAATTCTCTTCATATATTTAACTGTAATTTATATACATTTTAGCTTTAAAAACGTAAGTAAAAATATTGAAAAAACCAAGAAAAATATGAATTCCTTTAACTAAAAAGAGTAATTACTAAGAAAGAGGAGAAAAAAATGGTTTTTGAAAAAGTAAATGAGAATTTGTATTCGCTAATAGATGAAAGCTATTACGATACAATCTCTTGTGCAATAGTTTTGCCAAGTAGATTGATCATGGTGGATTCAGGAATTCATGTTCCAAATATGAAGAAATTTCGGAAACATGTAGAAGGTGAAACCAATAAGAAATTTGACACTTTAATCCTAACACATCATTATAGCGATCATGTGATGGGTAATCAAGTCTTTTCAGATTGCACAATAATTGCGACTAAAACAGTAGCCCAGAAATTGAAAAATTGGAAGAAAGATATGACTCCCGAGAAATTGGAAAGACGAAAAGAAACACTGACAGATAAATCTGCATTTGATGGATTAGAAATTACAATTCCTACTGAAACATTTGATGATTATATGGGAATTGTTGATGAAGACATAAAATTAGTCATCAAGAGGACTGGTGGTCATACAAAAGGTTCAACATCTGTTTATTGTCCAAAATATCGATTCTTAATTGCTGGTGATAATTTATTGTCGAATTTTCCACCTTATGGTGCGGATCCAAGTTCCAATCCTGATGTTTGGATTAACACATTAAAGGAATACCTGACACTGGATGTGGAGAAATTTATCCCCGGACATGGCGAAGTTAGTACTGATAAATTAGTGAATTATATGATAGGCGTCATTGAGGAAATGCGTGACTTCATCAAAGAACAGATATCTTTAGGAAAGACTAAGGAAGAAGTTCAAGAAGCGGGATATGCTAAGAATTTTTATCCAATTGAGGATGATGATTCCTTTGAAGCTAGTGCTATGTGGTATACATTAAGTAATTGGCATAAATTCTGGGGTGGAAAGAAAAACTAAGTGAATTTACTCAATTGTTTTATCTAATTCTTTGATTCAATTTCTGCGATTCGTTTTTCTATTTCAATCAAATTAAATTTGTAGGTTTTCCTTTGTTGATGCGGTTTGAATCCCATACGTGTATTAATAGAGAGCATTGCAGCATTGGAATCCGCATTTCCAGTGCTAATATATTTTGCATTGGGATATTTCTTATGAATGAAATGAAGCATCTCTGATTTCAACCATTTACCTAATCCTTTGCCTCTATACTCATTTTTTACCCCAGTTAATTCTTGTTCAATTCTATATGGTCTATCAGGGATATAGGTCATGTCAGTTATACCACTGATTGCTCCGTTTTTTTCACGAGTAATAACAGAATGCCAAATATACCCTAATTTGGCAAATTCTTGTTCAGTTATTCTTCTAGATTCTGGAGTAATTATTGCTCGAGTTTCAATTTCACCTAATGGTTGTTGGTTCATAGTCTCAGTATAAACATTACAGAATTCTTCGATAATATCCTCTGGGCACTTTTCAAACCATTTAAGAGATCTTTCATCTTTTTTCGATCTAACTTGTCCTTGTTTCTTCCATTCTTCCATGAGATTCCAATCAATATTAGCAAACCTACATCGATTAGTAGTACTTTCCATTGCTAAAATACCATTGAGTTTTTCACTAAAAGCATAACCAGATTCGTAAGCAGTAGTATTTTGTAAAGCAGCTATTACCCCAATTTCTTTTGATTTCTGAATAACCTTTTTCACAAGTTTTAATCCTAAACCATTTCGTCTATGGTCCTTCTGAATCCTTATTTGAACATACGCAACATGCTTGTTTTCTTCGTATGATACGTTGGATTGATTACGAATAGTTAAGATGCAAAAACCTCTTACCTTGTTATCTTCCCAAACAAGCCACCAAAAATCATCAAAAGTGGGTTCTTTATGTCTAAAATTCTTTAATCTGAACTCATTTGTGGGTAAAGGATCATCCTTTTCCATCTCTCTGAATGTAACATCTAGTAATTCAAATAATTTGAAAAGTTCTTGCTCTTCTGCTGTAATTGGATCAAATTCTTTTATTGAATATGGTTTTTTCATATTTCATTTCACCTGAGAAGAAGCAATTTTTTTCTCATACTCAATTAAGGGGATATTTAGTTCTTCAATACCTTTCAAACTAAATTTTCCATTTTGAATGATGTTGATTTTTGTTCCATCAGATGTTACAGCAGTAATGAAATCAATATCTTGAAATGGTAAAACAATATCATTATGTTTGAAAGTATAGGCTTCATCTTTTCTGTCAGTTTTTCTTAGAATAGATTTTTCATTGTCACATGCAACAATTTCCTTCTTTGTAAATCTATTATAGACCTTAACATCTTCTCGCATTTGAAAACAAGTGTCACCAATTGCAAAATGAGGAGCTGTTTTCTCTGAGATGAGAACAGGTAAAACTGGAAGAATATTGTACTCTCTAGAAACAACATAAGCTAAAGTATTTGTACCTATTGCAAATTCTCCAATGGGGAGGGTTTTATGAGGAAACAGAAGATTTTGCTCAATGTATTTTTTGTTTTCTTCTTCAGTATCAAAATTTGAACAAGAATAATCAGCAATATATCCTTCTTTGAAAGTGATTGTTAAATTTTCATAAAGCAATGAGCTAAGATAACTTTTATCGACATGTAAAACACCATTTGTACCTTTCAGTTGAGGTGAAGTGAAAATCTCGCCAGCAGGGATGTTGACGTTAGCACCGGAATTTGCGAAATTAGTTTCCTTTTCAGGATTTGCTAATTTTTGCAATTGGATTCTTAAATCAGTTTTATTTTCCGCTTTACCTTTGATAAGGACATGATCCGCTTGATCAAGAGCATCAATCATTATCTGTTGCATTTTTTCATATTTGTCTGAATCCAACATATTTATTTCAACAATTTTATCAAATATTTCCTCGAAATTATCACCAATATCTGGTGAAGGGAAAGAAATAATACTGAAACTCGTTTCTGCACGTGGTTGATATTGAGAATGAATTTGATTGATCTCGGAATAAAATGCTTGGAAAATCTTAGTTTGTTCTTCAGATAATTTCAAAGATTCTTCTTTATTTATGGGGCTAAAAGGTTCCTCACCAAAACTGATAAACTGAATTACCCCTGATTGTTCTTTAATAATTACTTTATTGTTTTCTAGACCGCCTGTATAGCTTTTCAAATCCTGTTCCTTGATTTTGTTGTTTAAATATAATGCTCTGTCAAACTTATGATCGAATTCAGATTGTCTGTTTGGATCTTTTGTTTTAACATTGGAAATAATGACTTGAAGATTATTTGATTCAAGCTCATTTATTACTTCTCGAATTAAATCCTCCATCCCTACAGGATAAATTAGCTCTACAGCAGATTTCTTAGTTATATCTTTTCCATCCCTTTCAAATCCTCTAAAGTAAGCTTTCACAACTGCCTTTGCTAACATTCTAAGTTTTTCCTGGGGATATTTGCTAATAAAAGCAGCTAATTTGATTTCATTCTCAGATATATATTTACCAGTTTTGAAAAGATATCTAAGATCTGTAAGATCATCACTCATAACTATTTCATTATAAAATCGATACTGGGGATCAAAAACTTCCATCAAGCGAAAAGTATTATCTCTTATTCGCAAGCGTCTAACAAGACGAGTAATAATTTCATTAAGGGTTTCATATTTAATTGAATTATTCTTAATGTATTTGTATACATCAATGAAAAGTTCATTGTATTCCGCTATTTTGAAAATTTTATGCTTAAATGCAAAATCAATGTAGTATCGAAAAGTGTAACAGAAATACGACATTAATTGTCCTATCTTTTCTCCAAAAACTTTGACACAGTAAGTGGGATTAACATATGATGATTCATAATTTTCTGGTAAAATATCATGAAATAACTCTAGATTTTCTTTCTTCAGATCCTCAAAATTCTTGGATAAGAAATACTCGTTATTAATTTGAGTCTCATACTTTATCATTTTTAAAATAAATTCTGCCGTTTTCTTTAGTAAATCATAATATTTGTTTTTCTCTTCATCATTGGTTTCATTAATTTCTTTTAATATTTCTTTTATTTCAATTGTCGATTTGTTATAGGTTTCACTTGCTTCTAAATTTTCTTTTTTATAGACATTCTTCACATCAAATAACATACCCATCACATGTAACTTGAGAATAACACAACTCATACAATTTATTGTAATTCATATACATTCTGCCTTTAAAAACATAAGTGAAGCTATTGAAAAAACCTAGAAAAATTAATGAAAGAAGAAGATTAAGACAGATTAGAAATTTACTCTCGAGATGATTCAAAATGACATATGAAAAAATAATAGAGAATGTTTATGCGATAACTGATGGAAGTACAAGAGGGAATGTTGCAGCGTTTGTTCTACCATCAGAGATCATTTTTGTAGATTCAGGAATGAGTTTACCAATAATAAAGAAATTCAGAGAAGAGCTTGAAAAAGAAACAGGCAAAAAAGTATCAACACTAGTAATTACCCATACACACGGGGATCATGTTTTTGGCAATCAAATTTTCAAGGATTGTCGAATTATTGCTTCTAAACACACCAAAGAAAGGATGGTTTCTAGTAAGGCTAACGATTGGACTCTTGAGAAAATGGAAGAATGGAAGAAAACAGCTGAAGATCCTACTGCTCTGGAAGGTTTGGAAATTGTTCTTCCAACTGAAACATTTGAGAATACTATTGAACTTGAGGACTTTGACAAGAAAATTATTATTAAGAACACTGGTGGTCATACTGCCGGTTCAAGTTATGTCTACTATCCTGAAGCCAAAGCTTTGATTGCTGGTGATAATCTTTTCATTGGTAGTTTTCCATGGGCTGGAGATCAATCAGCAAACCCACAGAAATGGATTGATACTTTCAAAGAATATCTTTCTCTTGATGTTGAATATTTTATTCCTGGCCATGGTTCAATTAGTACAAAAGCTGAGGTCCAAGAATATCTTGATTATTTTGATAAAGTTGTTGTTTTGATGCGCAAAATGATTACTCAAGGCTTTTCAGAGGATAGAGTTGTTGAGAAAGCCAATGAAATTGAGTTTCATCCTCCAAGACGTGAGACATGGAAAGAAACGTCATTAAGGAAATGGTATCAAGTTTTATCTCAAAAATAATTGCCATTTCTCTTCTTTCATTTTTTTTATTTTTGTTCAATTGGTATATTTGTTTTCAAATTATCTATTGTTTGTTTTCTAACATACAGATAAGCACCAATTCCTTGTAATCCGTAAACAAAAGTCACAATAAATGTGAAAATTACATGACCACCTCGACGTGAAGCATGAAATAATTCATCTCCAAAACGAGGAGCAATAGCTATCGTGAGCATTAATAAAACTGAAACAATAATTATTGCTAGATATGAATAAGTATTCAATTTTGAAAAATCTTTTTTCAGAAAATACACTATATCATAGATTAGGATTGTTGTGAAAAGAACTGATTCAGCTAAGTATATCATTTTTAAATGCGCATAAGGGTGGGTGTCATCTGTGATAAAAGCTAAACCAACATACAATCCAGCCAGAGTTATTCCAAAAAACGATCCAATTCTACTCAACCATTTAGTTGCTTTTCTGTCCTGGAAAAATTTCCAGATAATGGAATTGTAAGTCAAACCAGTAAAGGCTAGTGAAATTAAAATAATTCTATATAGAATTCGGGATATTGTGTTAGGAATGTCATTATAAGCAATTAATTGACCAAGGTCACTTATAGTATTGTATAGAAAACTAAATCCTTCATTGAAATTATCTAACAAATGACCACCTGGATAAAAATGAATAGCTAAACCAAGTAAGATAATTGATAGAAATGGTATACACGCAAGAATTATAAACAAAATCTGAAGAATTTTGTTCTTTTCCAAGATGGTCTCTCCTCCTTACAATTCACCATTAATAGGTATTCTATCCACCATTGAGATTTGTAATTCAGTATTATATAATACATCTGATTTCATAGGGAAGTCAATCGAATAATGTACTCCTCTGCTTTCTCTACGACCCTTGGCACATCTAATTATTAATTCAGCAATTTGGGCTAAGTTTCTTAGGTCTAGTAAATGAGGATGAATTTTGAAATCCCAATAGAATTGGTTAATTTCTTTCGTAACAATATCGAGTCTATGTGCAGCTCTTTTTAGCCGATTATTAGAACGAACAATTCCAACATAGTTCCACATAAAACGACGAATTTCATCCCAGTTTTGTTTTATGATAACCATTTCATCAGAATCTTCTGCTTCACCTGGGTCCCATTTTGGAAAAGGTCTTTTTGAGGGGACGCCGTTATCTATACAAATAGTAGAACCGAGTTTAGCCGCTTTATTCCCACAAACCAAAGCCTCGAGTAAAGAGTTACTTGCTAATCGATTTGCTCCATGGAAACTTGTGCAGGCTGCTTCACCAATTGCTAATAGATTCTTAATAGAAGTCTCACCAGAGGTTGTTGCTTTTATTCCTCCAATTGTATAATGAGCAGCTGGAACAACAGGAATTGGTTGTGCAGTAATATCAATGCCAAATGTCAGGCATCTCTCATAGATCATTGGGAATCGTTCTTTCACAAAAGATGGGTCCTTGTGAGTGATATCAAGAAAAACACTATCATCACCAGATGCTTTTAGCTCAGCATCAATAGAGCGTGAAACAATATCTCTTGGAGCCAGTTCTTTTTTAGGATGATATTTGTTCATGAAACGATTACCATCTTTATCTGTTAACTTGGCACCTTCTCCACGCATTGCTTCTGTAATGAGAAATGCTTTAGCATGTGGATGATAAAGACTTGTAGGATGGAATTGAATTAACTCCATATTAATGACTTTAGCACCAGCACGATAAGCCATGGCAATACCATCACCAGTACAAACATCAGGATTACTTGTAACTAAGAAAGCTTTTCCTGCTCCACCTGTCGCTATAGTTGTTACACTTGCTTGGAAATTCATTATTTTACCTTTCTTTTTATCATAAACATAAGCACCATAGCAAACATTGCTGTCAGTGAACAAGTTAATCGCTACATGATTCTCAAAAATAGTAATGTTAGGTTCTTTTTTCGCTGCTTCAACAAGTTTTGTTTCAAGTTCTATTCCGGTTTTATCATGGGCATGTAGTACTCTTCTTTGAGAGTGACCACCTTCAAGACCAAGATCAATTTCACCTTTATTACTTGTAAATTTAACATTATAATTATCGATTAATTCTTGGACTACTTTTGGACCTGCAGAACAGATTTCTTGTGCTACTTCTTTAAGACACAAACCATCTCCTGCTTCAAGAGTATCATTAACATGAATATCAATCGAGTCTTCCTCATCAAAAACAGCTGCAATTCCTCCTTGAGCATAAAAAGTAGAGCCCTCTGTAATTTCGTCCTTACTTAAAAGAGAAACTGAACCACATTGAGCAGCTTTTAAAGCAAAAATCAATCCACTAATACCACTGCCAATAACAAGGAAATCTGAAGAGACTTGCATGGAAAACCTCGATACTTAATCAATTGATTTTGGTTGAATCAATCATTTCTTAAATATTTGCTTGATTAACATTAGATGATGTGTTAATGTGCTTTTTCCTCATAAAATCGCAATCTTCAATTCCTTGTTTATTAGTTATTAAATTTCTTTCTTAATCATCTTAAAGATAGATTGCATTGATTCCAAGTATTGTCGATTCCGCCAAAGAGGTAATGGTAAGAAAAACAACTTGAAATCTTGTATTCTAAGTGGTTGTTTTTTTGTCTCATCAAGAAGAAAATTAATATTATTTGAAGGTATTAAACTCTTGAATTGTTCACAGCATTTTAATCCATAAAGAGCTCTTTCTCCTAAAACAACAAGAGATTCAGGATTCAGATCTTTGATTTCCTTCTCAAGGAAGAAAGAGCAATTCTTAACAGTACGATTAATCAGATTTTTCTTATCATATCGTTCTGTTCTACACTTTACTACATTAATATAGTAACAAGATTTCTCTCTAAATTCCTCTAATTTCTCTTTCTTAGATAATTTGTTGCTAATACCTAATAACCAGAAAAGATTCCAAGATAGGGTTCCAAGTAAAGGTGAAGGGGCTCCAAAGAATCTCTGAGATTCACTATGATTGTAAAAGTAGCTATCATTAACTGCTTTACTTTTTGAGGAATGAAAAGGGGGAGATTCGGCAAGAAAAAGAACTTTGACATCATATGGTTTCCAAAGATCTGCTTTATACTCGAGGTTTGGTTTCATATCTGTATGAACAATTGCGCTACTGGAATACATTTCTGAATATCCCATGCAACGAATGCAATTTTCAAGCTCCATAGTCCAAACCCAGAATTAAACAAATTCAAAACTAAGAGAATCAACAAGGAATAAAAGAATTTGGTGCGTGGAAGCACTCTCAGTGGAGACGCTCCACGCAAAACAGGAGATAGTCTTTTTTCTAAAAGTCGTGTTAATGGCAATAACACGCAATGTAATTTACGCTCTTTTAATATATTAATGTCTTGGAAACAAAATCGTGAAATTTTCCGTAAAAAAACGGAATGGATAAAGTAGTGATTACTTTATCTTTATGAGTTCGACTTCAAAAACGAGTGTCGATTTTGGTGGAATAAGTCCGTTTCCAACATTTCGATTACCATATGCTAGTTCTGGTGGTATAGTTAGCTTTCTTTTTCCCCCGACCTTCATAGTAATTACTCCTTGATCCCAACCCTGTATAACCTGCCCCATACCAATTTTGAACTCGAGAGGTTTCTTTCTGTCATGAGAGCTATCGAATTTTTTCCCGTTGGTTAACCAACCAGTATAATGTACTAGAATTGTATCTCCTTTCTTTGGGGTTGGTCCTGTTCCTTCTTTGATGTCTTCTATTTTTAGTTCACCCAATGTTTTTTCCTCATTGTGTTAATCTGTTATCTGTATTTTAGAATCAATTAATAAACTTAGAGTCTTAGAAACGAAAATGTTTTTCCTTATCACTTGTTTGGATCATCCACTATTTCTATGGAGTCATCATAAGGTGGTATTTTTGCTTCGCAAATCTCTGCATCTTCTTCCTCTAAGCATTCCTTTTCCAGTCTTTTCTTTACTATACGACTCATAATTAGCGGAATTAATCCTGCTATTGGATAAACTATCATAGCAACAGGAAAAATCCTTGCACCAAAAGAATCAAACACAAATCCTCCAGTTAATGTTCCAGTTGCTCGTAATCCTCTTTGTCCCGTTTGTAACAGACCTAATGTCTTTCCTCTGTGTTTGGGTGGGATCCATTCGAATAAGAAACTGTTCCAGGCGGCAGAAGGCGTCATGGCAAATATGTATCTTAAAATAAAGAAGAACGAGGTCAAATAGAGCATATTTGCTTCTCCTGCTAGCATTATACCGACAGCTGCTGGAATAACTAATGTCCAATATATCACAACAATTCTTTCTTTGCCAACCCTTTCTGCAATAAAGGCCATGAATAAATAACCAAACGTAATAACGATCCACATAACCGAATTCAGAATACCATATTGGAAATCCGAGAGACTGAATTGCTTGTACATGTACCACCCAATAAACGGTATCGCTATTCCACTCGCGAATCCCATGAGCATTCGTCCTACACCAAAAGCGATTTGTACAAACAGAACAGATTTCTTACCTCCTTTGCTTTCTTCGAATTTTGTAAACTCATCACCACTTTCATCAGATAAGCCTTCTGCATACTCAATCTCTTCTTTTGGTGTTTCATCAGCAATCAATCGCAGTGAGAAAACCAAAACTAAGGCAATTAAACCAAAAAAGCCCATTATAAGATAAACCCAGTGATACTGTAAAGTTGTTTTATCAATTAGTGCAGTAAAGGTAATTGGTCCAATTGCACTTGCTATACCACGAGCAATCATATTTCCAGAGAAACCTTTTGTGCGTTGGGCTCCACTTTTTGTTTCGTTTGCAATGAAGGTATTTGTAGAGATCATCATCATTAATTGTCCCACAGTGAAAAAGCAAAAGAAAAATACTGAAAGGCTATATCTGTTAGTTAATAAAGGAAATAAAGCCGCAGAGATAATTGAACTGATGATTCCTAATATCATTGTAATTTTCTTGAACTGTATGTCGACAATTATGCCAAGGAGAAAGACAACGGCCATTGCTGCATACCCTCCAATGGACTGTAGTAAGCCAAATCCTTCATCTGTTAGGTTCAATATATCTGCTGAGAAAGGAACTAATAATGTTCTAAAACCTTCACTGAAAATTCTGAAAAAGAAATTTACAATTATAATGTTTATTAAAATACCTCTATTATTATCACCTGGCATAAGCTTTGAGAAGAAATTTCCTTTGCTCATTTAATTGTAAACTTCCTTAATTTTAAAGTGATAAATTAGAAGGAAAAAAATTCCTTCTATTAATTATATCTTGGTAAATGAATCGATTGTTTTTTGATCTAATCGTTTTAGGATTTCAATCAATAAATCAACACATTTCTCGAGATCTTCAACATCAAGTATGCCATAGTGGGAGTGAATATGTCTGGTTGGGATTCCAAGTACTATGCTTGGGCAACCACTGCCTGTAATATGCATGACACCAGCATCAGTTCCACCTCTAGCTATAATTGATAATTGAATATCCATACCCATTTCTTTTGCTACATCTATAACAAAATGTTTCAAATTAGGGTTTGGTAGCATAGAACCATCTGCTACTAGAATAGAGGGTCCATTAGACATAGAGGCTGCCATTGTTGTTTTATCCACACCGGGAACATCGCCTGAGATATCAACTTCAAGAGCAATTCCAACATCTGGTTGAATCATCTGTGCAGATGTTCTTGCACCACGAAGACCAACTTCTTCTTGTACAGTAGCAGCTCCGTAAATTTGATTGGGAAGCTCTATATTTTCTTCCTTGATTTTCCTTAAAACTTCTGAAATGATAAAAGCACCAAGACGATCATCAAAAGCCTTACCAACAGCAAGAGTGACTTCTTTTTCGTTGTATTTTCCAGTTTCATTGTCTTTTTTGAATTGCTTTCTTTTAATTATCTCAAAAGCTGCATCAGGAATAATAGGATCACCAAGTGTAATACCGAGAGCTTTAACACCTTTCTTGGTTTTACAACCAACGTCTATGAACATCTTGTCTTTGGTTACTACCTTGCTTCGATCCTCTGCACTGAGAATGTGAGGAGGTTTGGAACAAATTATCCCTTTGATTTTAGTTCCATCTCGGATTTTGATAACAACTCTTTGACTGAGAAGTACTTGATCCCACCACCCACCAAGTTGATTAAAGGTAAGAAATCCATCATCACTTATTCCTGAAACCATGAAACCAACTTCATCAATATGACCTGCAAGCATTATCTTTGGTCCTTTGTTTCCTTTCTTAAAAATAATAGAACCAGTTCTATCTTGTAGAACCTCATCTGCGAAAGGTTCGGTATATTCTTTTACGAGAATAGCTACATCTCGCTCAAAACCCGATGGTCCAAATGCATCGCACCACTTTCCGAATTCATCAATGTTTAATTTCAATTATGATTCACCAAAATTTGTATGTCTTCAATTTACTTTTAACATTTAATTTCAGTTAAAAGGTTTTTCAATACTTTAAATGTTTTTTGTCACATAAATAATTCTTATATTCTCGCTAGTTCAAGAATTAGTATTATGCAATTACTCTTTGACTCCTTTATCACTCGTTTTCCAATGGATGTCAGAGACCGTTTGCAATCTGCTATAAATCATCAAACTGATCTTAATCCTTCTGATCGGTTACAGAAAGGCGTTAGTTTGGTTCTCAAAGAAGTGTTTGCAGAACGAGAAGAATTGGAATCAATGCAAAAAATGACGATTGAAGTTTCTTCGAAGGGCCCTTTCGCTAAACTGAGAACAAAAAGTAAAGTAAAAAAGAAAAAAGATCTAATTGAAAATAAATTAATTCTAAACAAAGAAAATAGTTTTCAGCTTGCGTGTCTAAGCTCTTATCTCACACAGAAGATGAAAGCAAGTGAAGAATTTGTAAATCTTCTCAAAAAGATTGAGCACCCATACATTGATCTATTAGTTGCATATTTTGAGGAAGATCCTTCTAATTATCAGGCAACAAGATTAACAGTTGACAAACTTGCGAAAACACTCATGAAAAGATCCGATTTCACTCCTGAAATGGAAGCTTTTGTGTTTTCAATAAGATCATGGGTGTATGGGCAGCAAGGAGATGTTGCGGTTCTAAAAGAACTTTATAAAAATCTAAGTAATCGATTAGCTAAAACAACAAATACTGTAGAGATTTTTGCCTTACAAGATACCGCATCAAGTGTTATCTGGTGGTTACTACATTCTGGTGTAGAATCAAATATCGATGAAATGATTGAATTTGTTGAACCATATATTAACAAATATAAATTCTATTTCTCATATACTGATTTCTTAAATTTAAAAGGAGCTGTCTTTAGCTATTTTGGCGATAATGTCAACAGTATAAAATGTTTTGAAGATTTAATGAAAGAATATGAAAAGTATAATGATAATTATCGGTTATCTATTGCAATTGGTAATTTATCAGAGTCATATTTCATTGAAGGAAAAATTCTCTTAGCTAAAGAAATGATGGAACGAGCAATTAAACTCTATAAAGAATCGACAGGTAAATGGCCTTATCTGTATCTAACTGAAATGGGTAATCTCTACTATTTAACAGGGGATCCAAGAGCTGAAGAGTCATTTCTCCATGCGTACGAAATCCAGAAAAAAGAAACTTCAATGTTTAAAGCCTTTATTCTCTTTGAATTGATTCATTACTACCTGCGAACAGAACAATTAGACAAAGTCCCTCAATACCTTAAAGAGATAAAATCATTAGCAAAGGAACTACAAACTATCTCAGTCAACGCTCAAGTAGATTACCTACTAGGGTATAATGATATGCTAGAGCAAAATTTTTCTAATGCGGCAAAATATTTACAGACTTCATTAGAACTTGCTAGACAATCTAAAGATTTAGATTTAATTCTTTCAAATAATATCCTACTTGCAGCTGTTTTACTACAAAGATATAAATTGAATGAACAACCAAACATTTTGAATTCCATTTTAAATTACATTGATACCGCAATAAAACTTGCTGTTGAAAACAAACACAATCAGATTTTATCTTTGGGCTTGATTATTCGCGCATTACTACGAGCAAGAAAAGGGCAATTCAAAGCAGCATCAAAAGATATCAAAGAAGTAAAGAGACTAGAGAAAGAAATTGATTACGAAAAATGGAAGGAAGATCTAGCTAAAATTGAAAGTAGTATTAGTAAAGCTCAAAATGAGGGAAAAATGGAGCTGGATCTTGAAAGTGTTTTCAAATACATTCACCCGCAATTTAAAACCATATTATCATTCAAACTTGCGGAACGAAAACCAATAAAGACTACAGTAATGGGAGTACTAATCATCACAGAGAGTGGAGTCCCAATATATACCAATCTTGGTTCCAGTTTAAAAACAGATAAAATGATTCTCTCCGGTTTGTTAACAGCAATTAACCAGTTATCAGAAAGTATTGTTGAAGGAAAAGATGAAGGGAGATTGCGAGAAGTTCTTTATGATAAATTCTTGATAACAGTGCAACCAATAAAGAATGGCATCGTAGCAGTCATTGCAACAGAAGCGACCGCAGAAATTAGGCTTTGGGCTAATGCAATTGCAGATCGAGTAGTAGAAGTTCCTGTAGTAATCTCTCAATTGACATCAATACTTGATGAAGAAATTGGGGATATAATAACTCAAATGAATATTAAATAACCTCTAATTTTTTAAATCAACAAGTTTCTATTTTTCTATCATGAAGATTCGTTTAGCTATCAAAGAGGACATTCCAAGTATTATTGATATCTGGGAAAAATCGGGTTTGCTAATTCGACCTAAAGGGAGAGATGCACCTGAAAACTTAGCTAACCAATTAAATGAATCTAATCTTTGGATTTTGGTTGCTGAAGAATCAGGGGAAATAAATGGCGTTGTTCTAGTTACTCATGATACCCGAAAGGGTTGGATAAATCGATTAGCTACAAAACCAACTAGAACAAGAGAAGGTATTGCTACAAAGCTTTTACATGCAGCTGAAAAATCCTTATTTGAAATTGGAATTGAAGTTATTGCTCTACTAATAAAAGATGATAATTTGCCTTCAAGAGTTTTTTTTGAAAAAGAGAATTACAAGTACTCAGAAGAAATCGCTTATTATTCAAAAAGATTAGATCTTGAATCATAAAAAAAAGAAAATAAGAATTTCTACCGGGTAGGTAGAAATAATAATTTATTCTAATCTTGGCAAACCTTTGGTTTTCTTAGGTTCTGAATTCAAGTGAACGTTTGGTTCAAGTGATACTTCATCAGTATATTGTATTTCACCTAAAATTCGAGTACCCTCTTCAATGTAAATAGACTCACCATAGACGTTTCTGGCTCTGCTTCGTTCTTCAAGAATGATTTCTCCACCGTATAAATCTTCAGCAGTTGCTCGAGATGAAATTACGATTTTATCTGCTTGAACAGGACCAAGAACAGTTCCTCTTTGACCAATCTTAAAGTACTTCGCTTTTGTACTTTCAGATTTATAGGTTCCTCCTATGGATATTTCCTCAGCGATAATATGGCCATCACAGGTAATAGTTCCACCTACTTTGAGTTTCCCTGTGAGTGATAAATCTGTATCAGCTTTTAACGAACCGCCAACAGAAATTGAGTCACCTTTACTGACACCTTCTATAGTAACAGTTCCACCAACTCTAATTGTATCAAATTCTAATTCGGATTCTGCTTTGAAGGATCCGCCGACACTAACTTGACCGACTTTGGCATCTGATTCTAATTTGACTGTACCGCCAACATCAATTGATTCTACTTCAATATTGCTTTCTGCTTTAAAGGATCCACCAATTTTAACAGAGCCAATTTTACCGCCATTAACTTTGCCGGTACCTCCAACTCTAAGGGATTCTAACTCAGTTTCACCATCTAAAGTAACAGACCCTCCTACAGAAATAGTTCCAATATTGCTGTCACCATCTACTTTTAAGGTACCACCAACTTGAATTGTTTCAATTGCAGTGTTACTATGTAATTTAGTGGAACCACCAACTTGAACATCATTACTTTGGATTTCACCATCAACTTCAAGTGTTCCACCCACACTAACCTCTGGACAGATTAGCGATCCATCTACAGAAAGACGCTTATCTATCTTGATATACTTGGCTACTTTTAAATCACCATCTATTTCAAGACCGCCGCGTTTGCACCTGATACTGGCTGCTTCTAAGCTGCCTTCAACTTCGATGCTTCCCTTACTGACAATTGATCCTTTAATAACAATAGTTCCCTTCTTAGCTACAAGAGTTACACCATCACCAAGTTCGAGGTTATTGTTCACAGTATCTAGCTCAATAGTTTTTCCGGATTCGATTTTTTCCACGGACATTTTTTAATCACCTTTATTTTTTTCCTCATAAAAAGAGATTATGAGCGACCGTTTATGAGCAATGCGTTCATTCGTGTTCGCTCGATTTCCTTTTTGATTTGTTGCTTAATTTTTTGTCTTTTATACACTTTTTTCAAACTTCCTGAGTTTTGTTCTTATGTTTACTATACAATGTTTATTTAAAAGGCAGATTCACTTTTTAAGAACTCAAGTCGAGGTCACAAGTTGTGACTATCGCACACTAAGAATATCCCTTTTTTTCAGTAAAATTAAGTGAATTTCGAATTCAGAATTAGGTTTTCAAAGCTTCTAAAGCTAAATTAATGTAATTTGGATCAATTTCAAAACCAACGTAATTACATCCTAGTTTCTTAGCTGCAAGAGCAGTTGTACCAGCACCCATGAAAGGATCAAGTATGATAAGAGGTTTACTTTTAGCTAGACCATGTAATTTTATACACATTTCTGGGAGTTGAATTGGAAACATTGCGGGATGTTTCTTTTTCTCGTGGACAGTTACATAGGGAATAAACCATTGATTACCTCTACCTCGTAAATCCTCTTGAGCTTTTTTCCATCTACCAATATTGCTTTTATCTGCATAGGGTACACCAATTGCGAGTTTGTTAAGTTCAATATCTCCCGTTTTAGAAAAATGGAAAATATATTCATGGGAATTATTCAAGTATCTCTGAGAATTCACGGGTTTATAGTGACCGATATTGATTTCTTTATCTGGGATAGCAATGGATTTTACCCAATGAATAGTATTCTGTAGTTTGAAATGTTTAACTATTCTTTGTGCAACAGAAAGTGAACGCAATTCATCGGATGGTCTATCACCAATGTTAAAGAAAAAGGATCCATTGTCTTTTAGAACTCGAAAGCACCCCTGTGCGATTAAATCAATCCAATCAAGATATTCTGAAAAAGGTCGATTATCATCATAACTATTGTAATCAATATTGATATTGTACGGAGGAGAAGTTACAATGACATCAATGGATTTCTCTGGAAGAATTTCTTTCATACCTTTAATACAATCCATAAAGTGTATTTTATTTAGCCAAATATCCGTCATTGTCAACTAAAAATATGCATTTACCGATTTAATAAGATTTATTTTGTATATATATTTGGAAATGGTGGATACCGTCTATTATAAAATACTCTTTTAAAGAAAAAGAGTTGGGTCCATTTAAAGGAAGGAATAAAAATAATGGTAGAAATCTTTCTACACTGCGATTCTCCCTGTTTCAGTTGTCCTGTTCTTAATAGAATAATTAAGGTGAGTCGCTTTAGTGAAAGAAAGCTAAGTAATTCCTATTATTGTGATCATTGTGATGTTTACTCCTTATGTAAAATGGGTCTCGCTTATAGCAAATTTAGAGAGAAAGAATTACGACCTACTTGTACAAAATGCGGTCGTTTTGTGGATAAAATCGAACTTAGTTATATAGAAGGACAAGGATTAAGACCATTTTCAGGAAGCAGTTTGTTATTTATCCGAAGACCAAATGGAGAAAAATTCGATATCTTGCAAACAGTCAAAGGATCATATTTCAAAGATCTATCAGAGGTACTTCTCTATATATTGTATGCCTTAGGCCCAGAAAGATATAACATCGTTAACTATGATACATTGACTAAAAATTATAATTCTATATTTATTGGAAATATTGTTGTCGAAAATATTGCAATAAAAAGTGATACTCCAACTACAACAAGTCCGCAAATTAATTTTGATTAATTAACTCTTTTCCCATTCATAGAGACATTCTTTGCACCTAAATCTTCGAAGAACTGCAAAGCTCTTTGATGTACTCCCACTACAAGTGAGTATATCATATGAACTTCTTTGTGCTTCCATAACAAGAAGATCTTTGTTTTTACATTTTGGACATTTCATTTGAGAAAACCTGCAGTAGTTCACTATATTTTCAATAGTTTTATCTTTAAAAATAATTACCATTATTATGATAATGCGATATATAGGAAAAGAGGAGAGAAAAAGAACTACTCCTCGATTAAAGCACCACAATTAGCACAATATTGCGCAGAGTTTCTATGATCGACTCCACAAAATTTGCAAAACGATTTGCTTTGTTCTGATTGAGCTGGAAGATATTGTGGATCACTCTCCGGAATGTAATCTGGAACAGAAGAGTTTGTAGTATGATATCTTGTTCCCGCATCTGGAGAAATTCTTGGATTTCTATAAACAAAATATCTTATGGTACTTGTTACCGCACTAAACAGGAAAAATGCTAGCATAATCCAAACCCACACTTCGTTGTGCCACCAACCAATAACTAAATCTCCAATTATATAGAAAAAGAAGAACACAAAAAAGAAAGTACTCCAAGTACTCCAAAGTCTTCTAGATCTTCGATTTTGATTTCTATACTCATTATTCACTAGGTTTCACCGTAATATATGTAATCTTACTTCAATCCATTATTAAAAACTAATCAAATAAAAATCACAAATATTTATGCTGAAGTAAAAATAAAAAAAAGATTGAACAACTAGAATTGTTCCCAAGCTTTGTGAACCATCTTTCCAGTTACTTCGATAATAGGATCCATAGCTTCTGCAGAAGCAAGTCCAAGTTCCTTAGCCATTTTCATAATTGAAGCATGAGAAACATAGATTTTGTCATTTTCTTCATAGACAACAAAACTACAAGGAAAGACCAGCCCAACATTGAGAGATGCATCTAACGCCATTTTTGCTAATTCTGGACCACAAGCAAGTATTGTTGTATATCGTGGATAACCTGTAATTCCTAATTTCTTCTTAAGAATTCCATCAATAGATTTTGTAAGCATCACTGTAAATCCTTCTTTTTCAACAACCTTTTCTATGTGCTCTACTGCAGCATCAAATTCCATTGTTAGTTCTTTTTTCAAAATATCGACCAAATAATATCACCTATTTCTATTATGTTATTATTCGTTAAAAAGTAACTTGCATTTATTTCTAAGGTAAAGGTATTAAGAAAACATAAGAAATTATGTATCCAATTATTCAGATAAATTTAATTACTTTGGCAAAATATCAGAAATAATTCCAATCAGAAAAAATTGTTAAAAAATTGTGGGAATTCAAGAAAATGTATCCTGGAAAAATTATAAGGTTATTCATCAGTCATTCATGGGATCACAACGATGACTATGAAAGCTTAGTTCAATTACTTCACAAGATAAAAAACTTTGAATTTTATAACTATAGTGTTCCAGAACATGATCCTCTTACTGCGGATGGAGATAAGGAATTAATGCAAGAACTGTGTGAACAATTACGCGGATGTCATGTCTTAATTGTTATCGCAAGTATGTATCCATCTTACAGTGAATGGATTCAAAAAGAAGTGCTTATTGCAAATGTTTACGGAAAACCAGTTCTAGGAGTAATCCCCAGAGGACAAAAACGTATTTCTAAATTTGTTATAACATATGCTGATAAGTTAGTTCGCTGGAATTCAAGATCAATTCATCATGGCATTAGAGAATTAATGGAAAATGATAATAGAAGATAATATCAAGCAAAAGGACTATTTGCAATTACCCCAGCAGATACCAATATTAAGACAATTGAGAGGACAATGAGACCAAGTGAATACATTGTTAGTAAGCAGATAGGTAACCATACTTCTATTGAAGTTAAACCACGGAGTCTTTTTACTGGTTCTTCTCGAGTTTTACTAATTCTATATTCCGTATGTAGTCCCCTAACAGGGAGTCTTTTCTCTATTTCATTTATTACTTGGTATTTGCTACTGTTGAGATTCTTGTAATAGACAATTAGTAACCACCAGCTTATAGAGACAAAAACACCGATGAGTAGAATCATTGGAACAACTATTTCTAAACCATTACTAAACAAAATTCCAATGGCAACAAAAAGAAAACTGTTTGCTGTGAGATAGAAACTATTTGTAGTAGCTCGTCGGGCACTGATCTTATCTGCTAAATCAACATATAATTTGTATTGATCAAAAATAAGGCTGGTTTTATCTTGAAAATCCTCAGTTGAGTTAAATAATTCATCTAATGGATCATTCGTCTTTGTTGTTGCTATTTGTTTGTCGGATTTCTTTTCAGTCAATTTTAAACCAACCTTTTAGTTCTAATTACTAATAATTATCTAAATATGGCGCAACTTTATAAATTTTTGTTGTCAATACAGAAAACGAATTCACTAAGAGTACAGGTTGAAAAAAAATGTTTGAAGGTAAAAAAGTAAGATTACGATCATTTGAATTAAGCGATCTCGAGAATATCATGGAAGACTGGAATACAATTAATCTAAGAAGAGAATTAGGACCTGTTGTCCCGCATTCGCGAAAGGAACGAGAAGAATGGATTAGAGGTACATGGGATGATAGGAGAACAGGAAGAGCTTATGCTTTTGCAATGGATGATATTAAAACAGGAGAATTTCTAGGGCATTGTATACTTTCAAGTGTAAGACCAATAAACAGAACCGCAAAAGTTAGTATAGCAATTTACAAGGAAAAGAATAGAGGAAAAGGTTACGGGACAGATGCGATGAGGGTTCTCTTACAATTCGGTTTTGATTATCTCAATTTACATCGAATAGGATTAAACGTGTTTGATACAAATCCTCAAGCAATAAGGGTATATGAGAAAGTAGGATTCACAAAAGTAGGTGTTATGAGACACACAGATTTTGTTGAAGGAAAATATGTGAATGATGTAGCAATGGATATTCTAGAAGATGAATGGCGAGAAATAAAGGATAAAGAAAAGAAATAAACTATTTCACAAAAATTTACGTTCCAAATTTCCTGCCAACAATTTTTATGTGCTTTTCGAGTTTATCATGAAGTCTATTGATCTGTTGAATTAACCCTTCTATTTCAATTCTCTCTAACCCATCAATGGTCTGAGATTCGTAGAATTCAGAAACCATGATATTTAAACGATCAAAGGCTTGCAGTAAATCTCTGCTTTTTTTCAATTCTAATACCACACTTTGTTATTGTTTCCGGGTTGTTTAAATGATGAACTCAAAACATGTTATTAATTGTATTTGCTGTTAATACGTAAAAAAATAGGGTGGGTAGAGAGATGGACTGGAGAAGGAAGGGATATTTATCCCAGCCCATCTCGGTTTCTTTAGCCGGAGAATAATTGCTAAAGCGCGACTATAGTTTTGTAGATATCCAGTTTATTTTTTTGGGAGGGTTTGTGGATATTTACAGGTCTTTTTTTGAGGGCTGATAGATGAGTTGTTTCTCCGGCACATTTGGAGGAGTGTATAGACAAATCGTATAAGTATGAAATCTCTAGCTTTCTCCGGCTGAAATTTGACTCATTGACAGGATCTTTATTCGAGTTTTTGTGTTTTTGAGAGGTTGGTTTTCATTGAACTCGTATTTTGAAAGTTGTTTTTTATTGAATTCCAAGTTTATTGTTCAGAGGTAGGTGATCCTGCATTAGTAACCGATGGTCGTTGTGTTTTGTAATCCGATTTTATTGTTTCAAGGTTTTAAAGTGTATAATGAGACAATTTATCTAAATAAACAATAGGTTAAGAATATATTAAAGCGTTTTAGAAAAAATATACGGGGTATATAGAAAACGAATCATGAGGTCTAATAAAATCCTCCGCCTTTTTTCAGAGCGATTTTCACTCCAAAGCGGAAGATCTCATCTAAAAAATTACCAAAAAGTACTTGTTGGAACTACTAAAGGCCATACGTTCAATAAACCTGTTATGTCATCAATTGTTCCAGTGTCCCACATGAGGACTTGAGCATCCCAATTACCGCCTGCATCTGATGCTTTAACTGTAATTACGTTGTATCCAGGATTTAATGTAACTGTAACAGGTGTTCTCCAAGTTTTCCAACCACTAGCTACTTGTGTTCCACTTCCCAGTAAATCTCCGTTTACCCATAAGTAGTATGCATCGTCAACTTGTATTGATATGCTTAGATCCATTGCATCAGGTGTTGGATTGTAAATGTAGCTATACATGTATGCAATTCCTTTTTGTGGCCAATTAAAAGTATCAGCAGCATCAAATGAGGTTCCACTAAATGTAACACAACCAGGATAATTTCCTGTATCATTATAGGCTAGATTTTGATAACCAGTGTGAGCTGAAATATCTGTTGAAAAGGTATCAGTTATACCAAGATATGGTCTGTAATCTTCTGCTGCTCCAAAACCATTGGAAGCAATATAATCGGTTGTATCTAGTTGTAGGTTACTTGTTCCACTTTTGTAAATGCCTGATATGAACCATAACGCAGGTGAATAACCAGAAGTTGTTGGGAACGATGCTCTTGAAGTTGATGGATCCTCAGCTGCGGTTCTAAGATACATTGCCATTGCTGTATAATTCAAAACGGGGGGTTCTGGTCCACTTTCTCCACCAGTACCGTATGAAGAGAATTGTCTTCCTGTGGTGATTGATTTGCTACCATATGTAATACTCATTTCATATTGTGACAATGGAGCCATTTCATTAACATCATCGATAGCAACAATAGTAATTTCTTTAGTTTCTTGGGTCAAAAATTCAAGATTGCTTGAGATTAACCATGAAGTAGTATTTTCAGTTGGGGAGTAGATGATTAAAGTAACGTCTTCATTTAAAGTCACTAAATCAGTACCAAGATTGAATAATTTAATTGTAGCGGTATCATAGAAACCGTCTACATCATCGTCTGTAAGAGTGACTCCAGACATTTGCACAATTTCTCCTTTGCCTTGTAGTAGAGGTACAACTACAAAATAAACAATAGCTGCTGCTGTAACAGTGAGAGCAATGAGAAGTATTGTGGCAATGACAGGACTAACGCCTCTCTTATTACCTTTTTTTCGGGGGAATATTTTGTTAAGTATTTTTGTAAACATAAATCCTTCCTTCCTTTACTTTTTTAAGAAGAAATGTAACTGGATCAGTTATTCTTAAATAACTATTTGAAAAATGAAATTAAAGTTTTATAGAAACTTTATACATTGTATATAGTAAAAACCAATGGTATTTCTAGTAAAATTATCCTTGTTTTTTTTTTGGATTTGTTAAGGATTTTTTAGTATTTTTTCCTAAAATAAGTCGTTCAGATTTGTCATATATTGTTTTGCTTCTTCATTTGAAAGATCGAACCAATCCTTATATGCATCAGCAACAGCAAAGGAAAAACCAGTCCGTATGTTTAAGCAGAAAATGCCATCCACTAAAGGTTCCAAGTGTTCCAAAGAACGAAGTGGTGCAGTTGGAGTAGCAATAAATACTTCTTTTGCTAATTGGTTTTTCATCCAATGTGAAGCAGCCTTCATGGAAAAACCAGATGCTATCCCATCGTCGACCAAAACAACAGTTTTTCCTCTTGGAGAGATCGTTTCAGAAAGATTAAATTCAGTACGGAGTGCAATAATTTTATCTTGGGCTTTACCTACCTGCTCTTGTAATTCCTTATTGGATATAGTTATTCGTGAAATCATATTATCATTTAGAAAAATTTGCCCATCTGGCGTGACTGCTCCCATACCTGCTTCAGTTGACCAAGGTAATTGTATTTTTCGAACAATCATCAAATCAAAGGGAATAAGGTTGAAAACATCAGAAGTAAGTAAACCAAATCCAATGGGTAAACCTCCACTGGGGATAATATACAGCAGATCAATTTCTTTTTCTGCAAGTAGTTCAGCTAGCAATTTTCCTGCATGCTCTCGAGACTCAAAAATATGCACTTTATTATACAGTTTTCTATCTTCAATTATCACTTGAAATCAAATTAAACTACATTCTTTATCTCTAAAATAATTTATTCTGAAATTAAAGAAAAATCTCTCTACTCTCCACCGTGACAAACATTAATTGTCCAATCTATAAGTGGCTGGAGAGCATTGGCTAGTTTCTCGCCTTTCTTAGTTAAAGAATACTCAACTTTGGGAGGTAATTCAGGATAAACTTCCCTCTTAATTAAATCCTCTTTGGTGAAATCTGCAAGCCTTGTAGAAAGTGTAGCATCGCTAATCTTTGCTCGTTTCCATCCTTTTTGCAGTTTGTCTCGAAGATCATTATAACGAAGCTTCTTGTTCTCCATTAACATATATATCAATTGAATGCCCCACTTACTGCTAATTAAATGTAAGATTCTTTGTGCGGGGACAAAACATGGAAAACCATTCGTTTCCTTCGAGCATTCAGCATCAACAGCTGATTTTGTTGTCTCATTCATTTTACTTCACTTCTGTAAAGTTACTCAATAATAATTTAGCGAGACTTTAAATATAAATACTTTCATAAGTAAAGTAATAATACTTCAAAAAGTAAAGTGATGAACTATGAATTGCGGTTGTAAAGGAAAAGAAAAACACAAATGCGGCGAATTTAAAGGAAATGAAGATAAAGAAGCAAAATTAAAGCACTTGAAAGAATGCAAAGAAGGATTGCTTAAGAAAATCGAAGAAATTGATACATCAATTAAAGAGATAGAAGGATAGAGACTATCCTATAAAGGCAATTCATATTCAAGTAATTGCTTTATATCTTCTATTTCTTTTTCTATTATTTTTATCCTGTAACTGTAAGTGTATTTTTTGAAACCTTTTAGTTTGAACTCTTTGTGTGTGCGAGCTAAAGCTGGCCAATCACCACCAACTCCCTTTTGTTTATAATCAATATTTACTGTTACATAGTCTCTTTTTGGAAGTTCATTTATGTGCTGCGCAGTCTCGAGATCAAGCATTGAATAAGGCCAGACACTGAAATTTAAGAGGGATGGACTAAAAGATTGGATTAATAATCCCTCTCTTTCATTATTTGTAAGAGTGAACCAACGAACATCTGTACGATTTCCGTTTTCTTGGGGTTTAACATAATCATGAATCATTTCGTTAACTGGTTTGGAATAAACTCCAATAGCCGCACCACTTTTTCTATCAAACATCGTTTCATGTGAACCTCTACCATACCATTCAACATTATTGTATTCTTGATGTATTGACATTTGCATGCCAAAACGTATCATATTCACTCGAGGTGTAAAACCAACAGAAATGTGAATATCTCCACTCCCAAAAATGGTATAAACTGCAACAATAGGAGAAAGACCCAGTGGAATTCTTGATTTCGTTGTAATTCTTACAACTTTATTGTTTAATCGTTCAAAGCTAATCTTTGTGAGTCTCTGCCATCTATTCGCTCTCTTCCATCTATTAAGTCGACGCTTAACAAACGGTTTCAATATACCTGGAGCAAAACTTAGCACACCCAAATCATTGTCAATAGGTGCTCTCCAAAAATTAGGAGTTAAAGGAGCGACTATCATTTCTTTATTATTAATAGTAAGAGATTTTATTCTTCCTGATTTCTTACTGAAATTTAAAGAGAACTGAGGATTCGAAACTTTAATTGTCTCATCTAATTCCTCCAAGAATAACTCTGGGATGGAATCTTGATCAAGATAAAGAGTTGCTTGTGGTTTGAAAGGTATTTGATATTGGTCCCAAGCAACAACATGTCCTTGATCTGCCCACAATGCATCTTCTTTAAGTTTAAATGAAATTTTTAAGAAATACTCCTTGTAGGCTATAATCTCTGGTTCCTTAATTGGTATAGTTATTTCTATTATTTCTCCCGGTCCTATGTTTAGATCGGTAATAACATCATTTTGTATAATATCGCCATCTGCAGTAAATTCCCAAACTAAATCAACAAAATCTAGTGACTTAAATATGAATTTATTATGAATGCTAAAATGGCCTTCAATCAAATTAACGGGTAGTACTTTGATGTTTTGGTATACTTTCTTGACTTCAAACGCTGAAGGATTTGGCAATCTGTTTGGCAAAAAGATTCCATTGCAACAAAAGTTTCCATCATTGGGCTCATCACCAAAATCTCCCCCATACACCCAGTAACCAATTTTATCTTCATCAATCTTTGTAATTCCTTGGTCAACAAAATCCCAGATGAATCCACCTACACAATTATCATATTTCTCAAAGATATCCATGTATTTCTGGAAATTACCTAAACTATTACCCATCGCATGTGCATATTCACAGAGCATTCTTGGTTTATCTTTGTATAATTTAGGTCCAATTCTGCGAACAAACCAATCTGGTCGAGTCCATTTATATTGCCCTGCTTTTTCGAACTCTTTCGGAACTGTATACATAGTACTAAAAACATCTGCGATTTCTATTTGATGGTCTCCTTCATAATGAAAACCTCGTGTGGAATCTATCTCTAGAGCAGCATCTCTCATATCTCTAAAATTATCACCAAAACCAGCTTCATTGCCTAGCGACCACATAAATATACAAGGATGGTTTTTGTCTCTCTCAACCATTCTGATCATTCTATCAATACAAGTTGTTGTCCATTGCGAATCACTTTTTGGTAAGATATTTCTTAATCCATGAGATTCAATATTACATTCATCCATCACATAAATTCCATATTTGTCACAGAGCTCGTAGAATTTTGGATGATTGGGATAATGACTTGTTCTTACAGCATTTATGTTATATTGTTTCATTAATCTAACATCTTCTTCCATTCTTTCAAATGGAATCGCTCTGCCATGATCTGGGTCATGTTCATGTCTATTGACTCCCTTTAAGAGAATTGGTTTACCATTTATGAGAATCTGGCTATTCTTAATCTCAACCTGTCTGAAGCCGAATTTGCAGTGTTCAACTTCAATGATTTTATTATTGTCATCTCTTAAAGTAATAATAACATCATACAAATTAGGTTCTTCAGCTGACCATTTTTCCGGATTACTTACTTTAGACCAAACATAAATTAATATTTCGGATTCGGAACCAAGATTGAAATCCCTTACCATTTTAGATTCAGTTTCAAACAATACCCCACCAGGCTGATAAAGAATTAATTCAATTTTATACGCTTTAGCAAGTAAATTCCCAAAATTCCTTACTTTAGCTCGCAGTTTGAGAATCGCATCATTATAGAACTCGTCAAACTCGCAATAAACAAAGAAATCTCTCAAATGAATTTTAGGAGTAGAAAACAAGAACACATCTCTATATATACCACTGAATCGCCACATATCCTGATCTTCTAAATAACTTCCATCAGACCAACGATACACTTCCACAGAAATAGTGTTAGTCCCTACCTCAACAAATTCAGTAATATTAAACTCAGCTGGAGTCATGCTTCCTTGACTATATCCGACTTTTTTTCCATTAATCCAAATATAAAAAGCAGACTTAACTCCTGCAAAATGCAGAAAGATTTCCCGAGCAGCCCAATCTTCAGAGACAATGAATTCTCTCTTATAAGAACCCACAGGATTATAATTGTGATCGATTTTTGGGATTTCTTTCTTCTTCAAACTAATACTATAAGGATACTTTATGTTGGAATAAATTGGAATTCCATAACCTTCTAATTGCCAATTACTAGGGACAATGATATTATCCCACTTACTAGTATCAAAATCAGGTTTGAAGAAATCAACTGGTCGATCAGCTGGTTTTTCAACCCAATTAAATTGCCATTGTCCATTAAGTGATTGATAAAATGGAGAGTCTTCTCTTTCACTATTTAGAGCAGATTCCACAGTAGAGAAAGGCATTAAGGTATTATGAGGGGGTGATTTGTTTTGACCTATGAAACCACAATTTTCCCAATCAAATTTCTCAGACATGGCATTTCACATAGTATTGTAATCTAAATAGTTATTCAATAAATTCTTAAAACATTATTGGCAATTAAGAATATTATTTGTAATTAGAAAACATCAAGTAATAAAGCTTAACAATTGGGCATACTTTCTAAACTCCAAAAAAATGAGGAAAATTGCATGAGCACTACTGAAAACAAACAGGATAAAAAGATAGCAGAAAGAATTTGGTTTGCTTTCTTTGTCATCTTTACTCTAAATATAGCTGCATTTACTTTGATTGCAATGTTAATGCAACCATTATGGTACGATATTAATGAATTTCTGATAAGCATGTTGAATTCAATTGGTTAGTTCTAATCCTTGTTCTTACTTTTGTTGTATTAGGTTATGGATTGTATCTGGTTATTTATCACATGGTGGTGTTAATAAAGAAAAGAAAAGCTCTCCCTCATTTAGCAAACAAAATCATTCCATTTCCATTCTTATTGATTTGGAATGGTATGCTTGTTTTACTCCTTATGGAAGCTGGTAGTGAGTTATCTATTGTTAGAACTCAATTGGAACATATAAGTCCGTTATTAGTTCTATTACTCATTCTAGTTGTTAGTGCTGTATCTGTTCTATTACTACCAAAAATAACTGATCTTTGGGTAAAAGCTAAGGTTTATGTCAATTTATTCGAGAAAGATGCGAGAAAGATCTGGAATCCAAGAAATAAAGCAATTATAGTTACAATTAGTTTTATCTTGATTTATCTAATGTTTTTGATAATACCATTTACTTTTACACCCTCAAATATTGTGAAAGGTAGTTTACCCGATAAACCACAATTAATTGCTCATAGAGGAGCATCTCACTTAGCTCCAGAAAACACTATAGCTGCAGGAGAATTAGCAGTAAAATGGGGGGCAGTAGGATGGGAAATTGATATAACAATCAGTTATGATGGAGTTATCTTCTTAATACATGACTCAACCCTGGAAAGAACAACAAACATAGCAGAAATCTTTCCAACAAGAGCAAATGATCGAGCTGATAGTTTTAACTTGTCAGAACTGCTATTGCTAGATGCTGGTTCTTGGTTTGTAAATCAAGATCCTTTTGGAACAATAAGTGATGGTTACGTGACTCAAGCTGAGTCTGATTCATATATTGGAGAAAAAATACCAACTCTTGCAGAAGCGATTAATTTTACTCGAGATAATAACCTCATTTTAGATGTAGACTCAAAAGGTCCATCAAGTAGTCATCCTTATTATGCTACTTATGAGGATATGCTTTTGGATCAGCTTAATGCTTCTGGTTTAGGAAAGGATATTCTAGTTGGCTCTTCCAAACCACTAGCAGATACAATGACTCGAGTATGTGGACCAGTTTATCCTTACGAAATGTATTCCATAGGATGTGAACTAATCAATACCCAACATGGAATAACAAATGCTCAATTCAAAGAATATCAAGAAGAAAACGTAACAGTAATAGCTTGGACAGTTGATTCGCCCTCAAGGTTTTCCCAACTCTGGTGTTTAGGTGTTGATTATGTGAAAACAAATGACTTGCATGTGCTTACAGCAATTGAAAAACCATCATGGACTTTGATGAGAAGAAACTATTACATAGGCTGGTCTCAATTAAATATCAGTATAGTAATGATTTCTTGTTTCACTTATTTTCTTATAAAACGGAGAAAAACTGTCTAAAAATACAAATGAAATTTAAACCTAAAATAGAATACAATATCTATGTTAGCAAATTTCCTAAAATCAGCAATTAATAGACATTTAGAAGAAACAAAGTCAGTTATAGATCAATTAACTGATGATCTCTTTGAAAAACAAGCATCAGAAGAAACTCGTAAGACAGCTGAAATTATTCTGCACATGATTAGATCGTATGAATTTTACTCTCGAGGTCTAAGTGAAGGTGAATGGATACCTGCACCTTACACCTTAGAAAAATACAATACCGCAAAAAAAGTAATCTCACTCTATAATGAAGTAGTAAAAATAACAAACGAGTATCTAAAAACAATCACTGATGAAACAATTTTAGATGAAGTAGAAGGATTCAATCGAATTGCAACCAAAGGAGAAATTCTACTTGAATTACTCGAACACAGTATTCATCATAGAGGACAACTTGCAGTGTATTATAGATTAAGTAAGAAGAAACCAGCAGAAATTAAGTATATTATCTAGTTGAAAAGACGAGCTCTCTTCAAAGTGATTTACATTTGTAAATGTTTTTAACAAGAAACCCAGTATACTAACACAGAATAAAAACAGATAATGGTGAAAATATGTCCCCAAGATGGAGAATACCCGGAAGAATTATTCGTAGAGCAGTAGGTCGAAATATTAGAAGACAAGTCAGAAGATCATTTTTCCGCAGAAGAGCAAGAAGATGGCTAATTGGCGGGGCAGTTCTTTTAGCAATAGCTGGAACTCATAGAGCAGTAAAACTAAGAGAAGATGATGCCAGAAGATTAGAAAATCATTATGGACGACCAGTACAAGATTTATCTGAACAAGAAATAGATGATGGTATGAGACACTATAATATGCAACCTTTAACAATCGAAGAAGATGATCGAAAAAGAATCTATGATGATGACGACAAAGAAGAAGGCTTCTCAGGTCAAGGTCAAAAATACTGTATTCACTGTGGTGCTGTAATTCTCAGAGATGCTAATTTCTGTGCAAGCTGTGGACAACAGCTTTGATTTTGAAAGGAAAAATAAAATGGAATAAGGAATGAACCTTATCCATTCACTTATTTTTTGATTTTAAGCTGATCTTATATCTTTTTTATATTGTTTTAATCTTTGTTCTCGAACAAGGAAAGTATCAAAGAAGGGGATAATTTCATCATCCGGTTCAGGAAACCAGAAACTAAAGCCCCGAACTATTAGTATATTGATTATCATTGGAAGGAATCCGATACCAACGAATGTCATGAAACAGAGAAATGACCATGTTAATGGTTCAGTATTAAGAGTTACTAATGTTGATAAGCCATCAATTAAATAATGCATTATTATACATGGAAGAAGCATTTTCGTCTTTACAAACATATAAGCAAGAAATATACCAAGCATAGATGTGTATACTATTTGAAATAGAGTTGGAATAAAGTTCTCTCTATTATATTCTACTCCAAAAAATATCGCATTTAGAAAACCTGCTAGTATGTTTACTGAGTGAAATACCCCAAATAGTAAACCATTACCTATAATGGACAAATGTTTCTTTTGTACTTTTAAAATCAACACAAGCATTACACCACGAAAAGCAACTTCTTCCCAAATACCAGGCATTAATGAAGTGTAGATGTTAATTGTGAATGGGTCAACTAGAAATGCCGGTTCATATCCAACCTGTCCATTAATGAGCGTAGCCAAATAATTCGCTAATAACATGAATGTTAATGTAATTATTGCTGTTATTATTCCTAAACCAATGGATCGAAGGACTGGTTTTATCTTGGCAATTCTAATGCTTTTAGCATAATCGATGAAGTCTCTTTTATTTGGTAATCCTAAAACTAAAGGAACAATGATTGCCCATAGAATAGCAACAGAAAAGAAATTGATAATATGAAATAGATACATGTGTGTAAGAATGAATGATAGATTAGCAAATGATCTGTAGAGTAAACTTGGGGTTATTATGAAGAATGCATATAGAAAAAATAGAATCATTATACTATACCTTGGATGGTTGCCTAGAAAAGTAGCATCAGGGTCAATTACTCTTCCAGTTTTTCGTTCAGATTTTTTAGTCTTAGTCATTTAAACAAATCCCATAAATTATAAGTTAAGAACAATTTAACTTTATAATATTCGAATATAGATTGTTTGCATTCTTATAGTTAAAAAAATATCTGTGAAAATTGGATGACTCGCTTGTAAATCAAGACTAACCATAAAGATTTTTTAACTTACTCTTGATTGTCCAAAGTCAATGTGGAATTATTATGTTTGGGAAGACAAATATCTCTAGAATAGTAATTTTAGTGGTAATTGTTTCACAACTTTATTCATTAAAAAGCAATTTTCCAGTAAAAGGAGATTTTGAAAATTTTACTTCTGATAAAGAAGGAAATATAAAAACCCAAATAGAAATTATCGATTCTGCAAATACCGATTCTATTCTTAAAATAAATGAATTATTTTTAAAAAATTCCGAGAATAAATCATGGACCTATATGTTGTACTTGGATGCTGACAATGATATTGAAGCGGATGCCATTAGAGATTTTGAGTGGTTAGAAGAAGCGGGTGGTTCTAATGATAACATTAGCATCGTTGTATTGCTTGATCGAATCCCTGGATATGATAATACCCATGGTAATTGGAATGGAAGTAGAATTTACAACATTACAGATGATGTATCACCAACAACAATTGATTCTCAACTTATGGTGGATTTGGGAGAAGTGGATATGGCTAATCCAACTACACTAACGGATTTCATAACATATTGTTTTGATAATTTTCCTGCAGATAATTATATTCTTGATTTATGGAATCATGGTCATGCAGCTTATGGGGTTATTGATGATGAAACAAGTATGTCTCATTTTGTAGTTAATGATGTACAAAACGCGATAGCTAATGCACTTGCTTCTTCTTCAGAGGAAATTGACATAATTTCAATGGATGCTTGTAATATGATTACAGCTGAAGTTGCATGGGAACTGAGGAATCTTTGCAAGTATTTTATTTCTTCAGAAGATGGTACTAATGGTTATCCCTACAAGCTAATTATCGAGGATCTAAAATTAGATCCAAGCATTAATACAAGTTCATTTTGTGAACTAATGGTGGATGCCTATTCAGACCATTATCAATACACTTACATGACTTGTTTGTCAGTTATTAATCAAACAAGATTTATAGATATTCCAGAAATTATTAATTCGTTTATTTCTGAATTAATTGCAACTCTGGAAGGAAATAATGTCAATGATATTTTTTCTTTTTGTAGAGAAATTACCTATGATTTCTATGATGGTCATTGGATTGATTTCATCTCATTCATTGATAATATAATCAGTTTTTTAGATTATCCATCCCTTACTCTTGCTGCTGAAGAATTATTAGAATTTCTTAGTGAAGCAATAATGTTTAACTGGCAACACCCAGGCTATCTTGGTAGTGCAAATGGTCTGACTTTGTTCATGCCTTTTGATGTTACATCTGAGGAATTCTTCACTGATTACATTAATAGAATGAGTTTTTGTTCTGGAATGGATTGGCAAGTAGATACTTTGTGGGATGAATTCCTAACCTACTATTACGAAAATAGTCTTACTACATCTAATATGGAACCGCTAATGCTTAGTTTAGAAGATATTAAGGAGGATTGTTCTATACTGCAAAACTCAATACAAATTTATAGAATTAATCTTTGGAAAAAATCCTTCTACGAATTCTATTGTTCCATATCATCAGGAGATGTTGATATCAAGGTTTTTGAATTCGATTTGTATGGTGTTCATGAATTGATTGGTGGGAGTTATTTAATAAATCCTGATGATGCCACTGTTGAATGCTGTAGATTTCTTCTTGAAACTGGTTTCTATCTAATATTGGTTTATAGCAAAGCTTCAACATCAAATTATGATTTAGTAGTAAAAGAATATGATGCGATTAATCTCCTTTGTAATTCTCCATTTACGTCTACTGGTGGATCGATAAATGGCGATGAACAAGGACATTATAAACAGTATTTGAATCATTACTTCCGAATAGAAGTACCTTATGGAAACAATACAATTTCATTAACAAACTCTGAATTAACAAATTATCAGTTAACAATTTATGACGAGGATTGGAGAATACTATTCTTTATGCTTGCAGAAGGTTTTGGTGAAGTTTTATCACTAATATATAATCATACAAGTGCAAATCCCATTACCTTTATTTTGGAAATTTGTGGTTATGAAGGAGCAGGAGATTTCACTATTGAAGTAAGCAATCCCAATGAACCAACACCAAAAATGGGTTTCAGCTACTGGCAGTTTATGCTTTTCATGCCATTAATTCTAGTTGTTTATAAGAAGAGAAAAATAAAAAACAATTCATAAAACAAAAAAACTGTTGTTTATTTAAGGAACACGGGAATAACTGTGTCTTTGAACTCGAACACTGCAACTAAGAATCATGAAGTCAACAAAAATACCCATCAAGAAGAACATATAGCCCCAAACACTCATAGGATCTAAAATTATGTTAAGAATTCCTATGTAAAGCAAAACAACATTCCAAATAATAACAAGTACTGCTATTGCCAAACCACTTTTCAAAGAATGTTGAGCCATTAAAGTCCCATCCTCCAACTCAATGTTAAATTCAAGTTGTATAACTCTTTGATATTTTTAAATCCTTGCTAATCCAAATTTCACTGCTTTTTATTAATTATTAATCAGGAAACATTTCAAGAACAATTCTAACAGCATCTTCAACATATTTCGGACAAATGTTTTTGAAAATACCATCTTCGCTTCCTTTCTTTCTGGCTTCTGGATCTCTTATATCAAAACCAATTAAATCATTACAAATCGGAGATCCATGAATTGCATTGAATTTATCAATTAATTCACCTACTGATTCATAGGTATATTTTCTGTGTTCACCTGGTTTGGGGTATTTTTGATTTTGAAGTATACCAATCGCCATAATTGCACCAGTCAAAGAACCACACATTTCACCTCTTCTACTAATTCCTCCACCAAAACCAGCAGCAGCAATAGGTGCTTGATCAAAATAAAGTTCTTTTTCCTCAAGGATTGTTCTAAAAACTGCTTGAGCACAATTATCGATGTCAAGAAACATCTCTCGTGCTTTCTTAATAGGATCTTGTTCCAATAGATAACCTCCTATAATCCATTGTTTAAATAGATTATGAATTTTATGGGAGATTAGAAAAAGAACAGCAGAAGCTTAAGTTGCACCTGTCTGTCTTAATTCATCAGCGAGATCAAATTTTCTTATTCTTCTTACAAGTCTAGCAGTAGCTAACCATATTGCGAAAAGAGATAAGAGTAATACTATAGGCCATGTAAACCAAGGTATGGAGGTTGGAACAAAGAACTTATCCTCCAACATATAATCCAAACTAAGCCGATAGAATAAGTAACCAAAAGGAACTGTAAGGATAAGACCAAAAATACTTAGTATAGCGTTTTCCCAGAAAATCATTCTTCGAATAAACTTCATTTTTGTTCCCAT
Organism: Candidatus Heimdallarchaeota archaeon; assembly: GCA_019894765.1. The sequence continues at coordinate 77,406 of JAGXNT010000054.1, read as the reverse complement.
TGCTTTAAAGGCAATAAAATCCTGTTGACGATCAACAAAAGCCATATTCATAGATTGAAAACTAAATATCACTCCAATTGCGATACCTATTACCAGAAACAAGACCATAACACTCATCATTGCTTCCATCAAGGCTCTAATTGATCTTAGTGCTGCATCTGACTCTGTCCATTGATTTATACTGAAAGCATCATCGAAAACAGCTCTAAGAGCTGTTAGGTTAGCATTATCTTCTACTGAGAGAACAATACCATTTACCCATCCTTTTGGTAATCCAAAGTAATCTGTAATATTGCCTTGCTGGAATGATTCGTAAGTCCACAAAACTGAGAAATCTACTAATTCACCTACCAATCCAGTAACTTCAACAGTATAATTACCTAAGATGCCAATTGAAATATTATCGAATAACTCGATATTGTATTTCCCTGCAATAGCATTACCAAGTAATACTTTTTTGGAAGTCAAATCTGCTTTATCTTCAGCAATTCCTTTAATGATATTATAATTTCGTAACGTAGAATTTTCTTGGTAACACTCTACTTGTGCCCAGCTGGTAAACTCGCCCTTATGTGTTATTTTTGAAAATAAATCTATGAAGACTTCTGAATGGGTAATTTCATTCATTTCAGTAATGGTTTCATTATTGATGAAAGAAAGGATTTTTTCTATGGATTCAGGTGTCTCAAGATGTATTTGTACATCATAAGTATTAAACTCTGTAAAATTACTCCTCATTATATCATACATGTTATATTCCATAGCTAATGAGTCAACTAAGAATACCATTGATGTTGTAAGAGCAAAAATTGTTATTATTGTTTTTTTCTTCTTCATAAATATTTCACGAAGAGGAACGGCCATATGAATGGGTTTGAATATTGGAAACCAACCAAGTAATTTCTCTGAAATAGATTTACCTTTAGTCTTTATACGTGTAAATGTAGCAGTCATTGCTTCCCTAGGTGTTACAGTAGTTATAGGCCATGCACTTATTATTGATGCTATAAGGCAAATGCCAAAAGTAACTGAAGCTCCAATTAAGAATTCATTAGGAGGAAGATAAAATGCAAATTCATGTGTTCCATACATTCTTGAGGTTATCTTTACCATGCCATAGGCAATACTATATCCAAGTGGTATACCTATTAATACACCAAATATTGCCAAAATCAATGTCACTAGAATGTAATGCGTGAGTATAGTACGTCTTCTTGATCCCATTGCAAAGAACAAACCAATATTTTTTCTTTGAGAATTTACAAGTTTTGATAGGGTGTTAAGAATAATAGTAGCACAAACAATCATACCAATGATTCCAAAGATTGTTCCCATGCTATCAAGAGCACCAGCATCACTAGTAAACATCTTATAATCAGCAGTTTCATCATGAATTACAAATTTCAAAGAATTAGCATCAATATTATTGCTTGTAAAAACGTATGATAATTTATCTGCAGCTGCTAAGGTCATCTCCTTGTCGAATCTCTCTTCTATAGTAAAGAGTATTTGATTGATTAGCGGATTGCCACTAAACAAATATTGCTGAACTACTTCCAAGTTAATCCATATTACTGCTAGTTCACCCATAAGTGGCATCAATGAACTTTCGTCTACAACATAAAGGAAATCTGTGTCCTGAGCTATTCCTTTTACTTCAAAATCAACGGGAAAACCAGCAAAATTAATAGAAATCGTATCATTCATCTGGACGTCTTGTCCAACGAAAGATATGGCTCTTCCAGCGAAATGAGTTTCAACTAGACAACTAGTATTACTATCAAGGATTTTATCTATATCCTCTATATCACTCGCAGATTCTTCAATTACTAATTGATTTACTTTGTTTGGATAATCAGTTCCAATAATGATTGCTGGGAATTTTTCACCATCAAGTGTTATATCAGTGTAGAAAATTACTCGTCCATCAATCTGATCGATTTTAGCTTCTGTCAGAAAGGTACTATTCGTACTTATTACTGAAAGGTTATTTTGCTGAATGGGTTGATAAAAAGTAAATCTGCCATCTGCTACATTATACGTCTCTCTATTGAGATTATAGGTTTCTAATATCATAGGATAGCTGGCTCGCATTCCTCCAAGAAATGCTACTGTGAAAGCTACAAGAACAACAATAGAAAAAGATCGAAATTTACTCGACCAAATCTCTCTAAAGATTTTCTTCGTCATAATTTTCAATTTTTTTCCTCACCAACCAACCTACTTTGATCATCTTGTGGCTGTTCTTCAATTTGCTCAATTTTACCCATTCGAAGATGGAAAACTCTATCTGAATATTGTGTGATGTTTAAATCATGAGAAACAACAATGAATGTAATTTCCTCTTGTAGATTCAAATCTCTCATTAATTCAGCAATACTTTGACCTGTAACATAATCAAGATTACCAGTGGGTTCATCAGCAACAACTATTTTTGGTTTCTTCACTAAAGCTCGAGCAATAGCAACTCTTTGTTGTTCCCCACCAGATAATTGACCTGGGAATCGTTCTTCCTTTCCTTCTAATCCAACTTGTTTGAGTAGTTCAAATGCTCGTTCCTTAATTTCTGATTTTGAACTAATACCTTGAAATTCTAAAGCTAATCCGACGTTTTCCCATGCACGAAGACTCGCAACAATGTTAAAGAATTGAAAAATCCAACCAACATCATTTCGTCTATATTTATTTAGTTCATCTATAGAGAATTCTGTGATTTTATTACCATCTACAATTACTTCTCCCTCTGATGGACGATCTATTCCACCAATCATATTCAGGAGTGTGGTTTTTCCAGCCCCCGAAGGACCAAGGACAACTACAAATTCACCTTTCCGAACAGATAAGTTTACTCCGTCTAGAGCAAAAACCTCTGTTTCACCGAATTTAACTATGCGCTTGAGATTTTGAGTTGATACCATTATATCTTCTTTCATTTTTTTTTATTCCTTCTTTGGGAAAAATAGCTCCATAACTAAATCAGCTAAATTATCGAAATCATCAAAATAATCAGCAAGTTCAGGTTCAAACTTGGAGAGTTTATCAACATAAGTTGTATAGATTATAATTCCGTCTAAGAGACCCATGAGAAGTAAAGCTTTCTCTCTCGGATGTGTTTGCTCAAGGCGTACAAATAATGATTCAAGTATTTGATGATAAGGTAAAAGTGATTCAAGAAATGCTTCTTTCATCATAAAATAGAATTTTTTATTATCCGCTTCTTCATCAATTCTGAGTAAGAACCAGATAAGCATTTTAATGAATCCTGGGTTTTCTCGACCAAAAGACATAGTTTCGCTAATTACCATTCTCATAACTGCTCTAAGATCTTCTGATTCCTCAATTATCGGGAGTAGATGTTTAAAATCATCTAAAGTGGATCTTAGAACTGATAAACCTAATTCCTCTTTGGATGAGAAGTGATGAAAAATCCCCCCTTTAGAAATGCCTGATTCCTTAGCAATCTGTTCTGTGCTAACATCAGAGAATCCATGAGCAAAAAAGAGTTTCTTAGCAGCATCGATGATTGTTCCTTTTGTCTTCTCGCTTCTTTGCTGTTTTTTATTTAATGATTTCATCTTACACATATTGACCGACTGGTCGGTTAAAAATATTTCTATATCATAGAGGCGATATTGAAAATAAATTACAATTAAAATAGTAATTTTACAGGATTATTTCTTTCTTTGTTCTACTAATAATTCCAAGGCTTTTGATAACTGCTGTGAACAAGAAGAAGCTTTTTTACATCCTGCTTCTGTTAATTCTTCAAGTGGAAGATCTTGTATCGCTCTGTTTCTGATTAAAAGAGAAATTGATTTATTATGACCTATACAACCCTTTTCTCCATCAATAGTAAGCTGCTTAATAATAATTTTATCTTCTTCTTCAACAAATTCGAAATCAAATGATACTTTACAGGTATCTGTTCCTTCTTCAGGAAAATATGTATACACTTCTGTTTTTGTTATATTTGTTCTTCTCTGGATGTTGACTTCTTAAATCATCTTTATCGTCTATACAAGATTGATTCATTAGAACCTAAGAGAAACACACTCAATTATTTTTGATGTCATTCTTCAAGAAACTGGTTTAATTCCTCGAAAGAGATGTGATCAGCAATGCTTTTCCCATAATAAGCTCGTTTAATAATCATATTTTCTATTAAGAAGTCTGCTGGTACGAGATTTTGCTGTCCTTCTTGATCCTTTATCTTGTAGCCTTTTCTTAATGCCCTAAACATTTTTCCGGAGATTCCTCCTATAACATACTTGAACCATGATTTCTCGATTCGATATAATCGGTAGATTTCTCTTTCCGGATCAGGAATAAGTGGAAAAGGTACATTTTGTTTTCCAACGTATTCTAACATACTTTCCTTTGGAGATTGAAAGAAAGCAATAATCACTAAACCTTTCTTCTTCATATCATCGTATTGTTGAATCAATTGGGAAATTCTCAGATTACATAAAGGACAAGATGCATATCTATAGAATGAAAGCAAGATCTTTTTATCCTTAAATTTCTCGAGTGAAATTGTTTTGCCTGACAGATCAGTAACTGTGAAATTAATCGCTTTTTCTCCTTCTTTTAACCTCATCGTTCCATCACTATTCCTACTATTTTCTTCAAGTATAAAGATTCTAATTTAGAATATAAAAAAGAACCGAATATTTGTTCAGTAAAATTAGTACTAATATTCAACAAAACATTTAATAATGTTCAGCTTGAATAGTAATAACAGAGGAATGAAAAATGATGACTTCGTTTGATGATATCGATGTAGAAACAACCAAGATATCTCTTGATGACTTAGCAGAAGTTCTCAGTGCTATTGCTAATAAAAGCCGATTACAATTAATTGAATCACTTTTAGAAGGTCCCAGTGAATTCAGTGAATTGAAAGAAATAGTAAACTTAAGTAAAACCGCATTAGCGCATCACTTAGAGAAGCTAGTCAGTTTTGGGATACTTGTTAACACTAGTAGAGGGAAGTACAAGCTCAGTGAAGATGGAAAAGTGCTTTTCTTTGCCATAAAGGAAGCCTTCCTTAAATCACAAGTTAAGAGGAAAATGGAAGCAAAAAGAAAAGCAGATCACTATCAAAGATTGTATTCCGGAAAAAAACAGGATGAATTAGATGTTCAATTCATACGTTTATTACCTATGCGAGTTGTAAGTTTTCAGGCTATAAGTGAAACACCTGAAAATGATGCCTATAAAAAACTCCGTGAATGGGCAGAACCAAAGGGATATTTTGATGACCTTGAAAAGAATCCCATTTATGGATTTAATAATCCTAATCCATCTCCCAGTAAAAAGGAGTATGGTTATGAGTTTTGGTTAGTAGTAGATTCTGATTTCAAATCAGATGAAGTTACAGTTAAGGATATTCCAGAATCATTCAATGTAGTCACTCGGTGCATTGTCGAAGATCCAGTCAGAGATATAGGTGGAGCATGGAAAAAGATTCTCCAGTGGATAAAGGAACACAAAATCAAGTTTGCAGGAAGATGTGGCATTGAAAAAGTCATAGTTCCTAGTCATTCTGGTGAGGGATTCATTCTTGATATCTATATTCCTGTTGAGGAAGATAGCATTCCTAAGGATTTGAAGTGAGTTATTTGGTTGGTGAAAGAAATGCCAGAAGACAAGAAAATAAGAAAAAAGTTTGAAGAAGCACTTGAAGCCTTCATTGAAGAAATTAAACAAGATCAAACCTTTACTGCTGCATTATTATTTGGCAGTTTAGTTAAAGGTGTTGTATGGGAGAAATCTGACATTGATTTAGTACTCATTGCTAAGGATCAAAAAACACCTATGCGAGATTTTTGGTTAATGGATGAAGACATAAACCTACAAGTTACAGTTATGACAAGAAACCAGTTTATACGACATCAACAAAGATCCCTACAAGGTTCCGGAACTCATCATGTACTAACAACAAGTAAAGTGCTTTTTTCTGAAGATGAAACATTAAATGAATTCATAGGAAGCATGAAGAAAGTAGGAAGACGAGATTTCGAGTTAGAAATCCTACGAATAGTGATTATGGTTATAGGAGATATGGAAAAAGCAGAGAAATACCTTCTCGTAAATGATGATGTAGTTCAAAGTTATCTCTTCGTTAACAGATTACTAGATAATTTAGCTTCAATCATTTGTATGTTAAATGATGAAATTCCTGGTAGAGAAGCAGTAGAACAAGCCATGAAATTTGAATCTGAACTACTCGATCAGATATATTCTCGAGTTGTTCTTGAAAAAACAAACAAAGATAAACTACTGGAAATCCTCGCTAGCATTAGGAAATACTTGGAAGATAATACTTCGGATATCTTTAGACTTGTTATAGAGTATCTAAAGCAAGAAGGAACTTTTAGAAGTGTTACTGATATCGCTCGATTTCTAAATGATAAATTACAAACCACTTGGTGGGCTATTGCTTCCTTAATGCTTGGGAATTGGTTGGTAGAGCAAGGATTGTGTGAAAGAGTCCCATGTCCTGTTCGATTAACTTTGCGTAGTCATGAAGAAGTAAACGAGGTAGGGTTTTATTATATTGGAGATGAATGATTTGAAAAATTATATTGAAATAATTGGTGCAAAAGAAAATAATTTGAAAAACGTGTCAGTCAAAATACCTCGAGATGAAATGACAGTAGTTACTGGTGTTTCAGGTTCAGGGAAATCATCCCTTGCATTTGATGTATTATATGCAGAAGGACAAAGACGGTTTCTAGAAACCCTTTCTGCATATGCCAGATCTAGGGTTCCACAAATGAAGCGACCAGATGTGCAATTCATAAAAGGATTATCACCTATTGTGAGTATAGATCAAAGACGAGGAATCAGTAATCCTCGATCTACAATAGGTAGTCTAACTGATGTTGGAAGCTATATTCGCTTGTTGTTTTCAGTAGTTGGAGAAGCATACTGTCCATATTGTGAAAAGAAGATTTCCACGAAAACATCAGGACAATTAGCTGACGAGATAAGTTCTCTACCTGAGGGTGCAGTAGTAGAGGTTCGAGCCATACTTTTCAAAGTCTATGGTGAAGATTACCAGTATATGTTAGATCAAATAAGAAATCATGGTTATCGACGATTCAAAATAAACAATGAACTATATGACATTGGTCAGAAATTAGATTTATTCGAAGATGAAGACTATCAAATAGAAGCGATTATAGACAAATTCACAGTTAAAGGCGATATTTACAAACAAGTCATAGAAACACTCGAGAATGCATTTTACATTGGACAAAGATTAATAATAATTGATGTTTTGAATGCCGATGAACTAAAAATCGATAAGAAAAAATTCTATAGTTTTACATGTCCAGAACATTACACAGTTTGTGGAGAACTATTACCATGGTTTTTCACATCAAACGATCCTGAAAGTGCCTGTGTTACTTGCGCTGGTTTAGGAACACATTTCAGAGCATCACCATTCTTATTGATACAAGATGAAAACAAGTCAATAAGGGATGGAGCTTTAGATGCTCGAAATATTATTCTCAGTCAGAAAACCTACAAGCGATTCAACAATATGCGTGGAGTTATGATGCATAGTGTTGCACTTCATTATGATTTCAGTCTAGATTCACCATTTAAGGACCTGTCTAAAGAGATTCAAAACATAATTTTCTACGGATCAAATGGAGAGAAAGTTGAGATAGTTATTCCACCGGATGCTCCAATTCAAGATGATAAAAACAAAGGTAGGAAAGTAGCATGGGATGGATTTGTAACTCAAATTGATCGCTGGTACAAACGAGTAACAAGAGAGCGAACCCCTAAATCTTATGAGGAAGACTACTACAAACGAGTAATGGTAGAGCAGAGATGTCCTGATTGTAAAGGAGTGAAACTGCAAAAACATCGAACATTCATTCGAATTAATGATTTGAATATCTACAAAGTTAATTCTCTACCAATAGATGAGCTATATAAGTTTCTAGAAAACATAGCAATTACAGATGAGAAAAAACATCTTGCTGGACCTGTACTAGAAGAAATAATGAAACGTTTGAAAGTTATGAAAAATATTGGTTTGGAATATTTGAATCTAAATAGAAGAACAGACACTTTGTCTGGTGGAGAATTGCAAAGAACAAAGCTATCAACTCAGATAGGTTCAGAACTTATGGGTCTTATGTTCGTTCTAGATGAACCTTCAATTGGATTACATCCTCGTGATTCTCATAAACTAATCAATATCTTACATAAAATGAGAGATTTAGGAAACACAGTAATCATCATTGAGCATGATGTTGATACAATGCAAGCTGCCGATCATCTCATAGAAATGGGTCCTGGACCTGGGATTTACGGAGGTGAAGTGGTAATTCAAGGAACATTGGATGACATAAAGTCTTCTAGTAAATCAATTACAGGACAATACCTCTCAGGAAAGAAGACTATTGCAATTCCTCCTAAAAGAAGAGAATCAAATGGTCACTCTCTAACAATCAAGGGTGCTCGAGAAAACAACTTACAAAATATCGATGTGAAAATTCCATTAGGAAACTTTGTATGCATAACAGGTGTTTCAGGATCTGGTAAAAGTAGTTTGGTTCATGAAATTCTCTACAAAAACTTGTATTCTGTCTTTAGAGATAAGCGAATAATCCCAGGTGACTGTGACGAAATAAAAGGAGTAGAATATATCAAGGACATTAGAAATATCGATCAATCTCCTATTGGTCGTTCTGCAAGGTCGAATCCAGCTACATACATTGGTTTCTATGATAAGATCAGAAAATTATTTGTTGATCTAGAAGAATCAAAAGCACGAGGATATGAACTAAAACACTTCAGCTTCAATGCTAGTACTGGAGGAAGGTGTCCTGAATGCAGTGGCTGGGGAAGAATTATCACTCCATTGCAATATATGGCTGACATTGAATCGACTTGTACTGTTTGTAAAGGAACTAGATTTAGAAAAGAGATTCTTGAAATAAAATACCAGAACAAGACGATTTCAGATATTCTTGATATGAGCGTTGAAGAAGCACTAGATTTCTTCAAAGATGATGATTATCTCTCTCACAAGTTGAAAGTTATGAAAGATTTAGGTCTTGGTTACTTGAAAATAGGGCAATCCTCATCCACAATCTCAGGAGGAGAAGCACAAAGAATCAAGCTAGCAAATGAACTCGGAAAGATAAAACGAGACAAAGATAATCTCTACATTTTAGATGAACCAACTACTGGTTTACATCTCGCAGACATCCAGAGACTTCTTGACATCATCAATCGACTTGTAGATGAAGGAAACACTGTAATCGTCATTGAACATAATCTTGATGTGATAAAAACAGCTGATCATGTAATAGACCTAGGACCCGAAGGTGGAAAACTTGGAGGAAAAATAATCGCTCAAGGAACACCAGAAGAAATTGCTGAAGTCAAAGATTCATACACCGGACAATATTTGAAAACTCACTTGACGTACAAATAGAAAAGCTATTTATAGAAAGACATTGAAACTCACTCTAGGAATCGGAGTGAGTCCAATGTTCAAAAACTTGTTCTTCTCACAAAAAAATAAAAAAATAAAATTTACACTAATTTTATCTTTAATTGCTATTTTATCTTTAAATTCTACCAATCTTTTACAAAATAATACTGCAGTCTCAACTGAAACTCAGATTCTACCAGTTTTAAAACCAAATGCTGTAGTGTTTGATTGGTTAATAATGATGTATATAGATGGTGATAATAATTTAGAAGAATTTGCAATTGATGATATCTATGAAATGGAAGCAGCAAAAATAACTGGTTCCTCTATCGCAATCATTGTAATGGTTGATCGAATACCAGGTTATGATGTATCAAATGGTGATTGGACCGGTGCACGAATATACAATATAACCGCAGATGGTTCAACTGCAATTAATTCAGAACTCCTACAAGATAACGGAGAAGCTAATATGGGAGATGGTGCAACTTTAGAATCATTCATGGATTATTGTTTCACTAATTTTGATGCAAATAATTATTGGCTCAACTTATGGGATCATGGAGGAGGAACAGATGGACTTTGTTGGGATGATACAGATTCCTCTGATTTTCTAACAATAGATGAAATGCAAACAGCAATAGAAAACAGCGTAACAACTCATAGCGTGGATATTGATCTTATTACTCATGATGCTTGTTTCATGAACATGCTCGAAGTTGCTTATGAATTAAAAGATCTTGCTGATTATTTCGTTGCTTCAGAAGAATCTATCCCCGTTGATGGTTTTGATTATGAAACAATTGTCTCAGCGCTTGAAGCTGATTCAACTATGAATGCTTCAACTTTAGCTGGTGTTATCGTTGATTCTTATGATTCATTCTATGATTCGGTGTATAGTAATACTGCATTATCAACAATCAATCTCACCTTGTTTGATTCCTTTATTCCTTATTTGAATTACTTCGCCACAAATCTTACAGCAGTCCTGAATGATGGTATAGGTGAATGTATAGAAGAAGCATACTTCAATACTCAGATGTTTTATGATGTATTTGTAATGGATTTCATGCATTTTATAGAAGAAGTATTGTCAAATAATACTTTAATGACGAATTATCCTAATCTAAATCAATCTGCAATTAATCTCATAACTCAATTGAATTCTCTAATTGTGGATAATTATCAAGGCAGTGCTTATTCTGGCAATGCTAATGGCGTTACTATCTTTATGCCCATTTCCAATACATTGTATGATTCGTATATTGATGATTACATTGCTATTGTAGACATTTTTACTGATATGGACTGGCAAACAGATACTCAGTGGGATAATTTTCTAGCAAACTTCTATATCAGAGGGTTTGGTGATGAATCAACTGGTTATGATGAACTTGAGCTGGGCGTTAGTACTGGAACTCAAGGTTTAGCATCAGATGAATCACATTACTATGAAGTTACTATTACACAGACTGGTGTTTACGAAGTAACAGCAGAGATTTACAGTGGCGACGCTGACGTTTTCCTTTATTACTTCAATGGTTTTGATTATGATACTGTTGGTTTTAGTCAATTATACAATCCTGATGACGCTTCAACAGAAAAACTTAGAATTGACTTAATCCCAGGATTATTTGTTATTGAAGTATGGGGATTCGAGGCATCAACATATGATCTTATTATAGAACAAGTAAATCCAATACTAATCGCTGTAGAACAAATAAAAACATCAAGTGGTGGGACCCAAGAAGGTTCAGCAGATTACCATAATGTGCAAACACTAAACCATTATTACACCATTACTTTATCTCCCGGCTACTACGAGTTTACTTTAACATATGATAGTGCAGTTGTAGATTTTGATTTGTATGTCTTGTATGAATCATATGCCGAAGTTGATCATTCTGTTTTAACTGCAGATATTGATGAAGTAGAATTAAATGTAATTGCAGAAGTTACCTACATAATTTGTGTCTACGGGTATTGGGGTGTAGGTTCATTTAATTTTGTTGTAAATCAAGCAACTCCTCCTCCATCAACTACAACAACACCGACTGGTTTGTTTAATGGTTTTGCATACATAGTAGCTATCCTTGGAATCGTAGCTATAGCATCAATTTACAGAATTTTTGTAAAGAAGAAAGCTTGAGTAGTTTTCTCTTTGCAGAAAATAAATTCTGTATCTCTTTTTTTTATTCTTCCACTAATTCTGATTCACCAATACAGGGTGTGGATCTCAATATTATTAGAATCGTAGAGCAAAAGCTCGTCATTCATATATTAATCCAATTTGAATAGAATTTTCATAAGCTGTAATATATTTCATTTTAAGCAAGGCAAATGAGTATTGTTTTTATGAAAATTAGTCACATGTTGTGACCTCGATTTGAGTCTTCAAACTGTGAATCGTTCTTTTTAAGGAAAATCTAGTAGTTCAATTAGAAACAGAATTCCTGGAATTGAAATAAATGGTGTTAATTACAGAAGAAGAAGATCACTCATCAATCAAAAACGATTCTCTAATAAAAAAAGAAAAACCCTCAATAAAAAATATCTTGAAAAATAAGTCATACATATTACTTTTTGGTGGACAAATTTCAAACATGATAGCTGCAATGCTTGGTGGCATGACTTTTTCATATCTTATCTACGCAACAACTGGTAATGCTGCTTTGATGGCGTTAATGGGAATTTTAGGTTCGCTTCCAACAATAATCGTCATAACATTTGCAGGAATAATTGTGGATAGAATCGATCAAAGAAAACTAATTTTTATTACAATTGTATTGAGAGCTGTTCTATTTATTGGCATTCTAATTGTATTTCTTTTCATGGATCGTTTAATTCAATCTTATGTCATCTATGAGCCTTTCAAAAATGGTATTATCTTTAGGATTACTGTAGTAAAATATGTTCATTTTATTTGGCCTATGTATACATTACTTTTCATTAATAATGCTGTTTTTTCATTTTACAATCTAACTGTGAGTACTTATTCAAAATATATAGTTGAGAAAAAGGATTTACTTGTAGCAAATTCATTCAATTCGACAATTACTCAAATCGCTTCTGTTATTGGACCCATCTTAGCAGGTATGATAATCACGGTTAGTTATCTTTACAGTTTTATGGCAAGTGTATTCATAATGGGTATAGCTTCACTAATTTGTTTGTTATTGATGAAACGTGGAAAAGCCCCTCCAAAAAGGAAGATGGTTGAAAGATTAAGTGCGAAGAAAGAGATAAGTAGGATCTATAATGATATGAAGGTTGGATTTAATGTCATTCGTTCTGAACCTAAAATTATGTATGTATTAATAGTTTATATGGGATTCAATTTTGTAACTGCTTCAGTAAATGGAACTTTTAGTGTGGTTCTTCAAGGTGAAATGACTATGAATGCTACTTGGTATGGTGCAGTTATTGCTGTTATGTCAGGATTTGGAATTATTACTTCTCTAGTAATAATGAAATTAGGAAAAATCAATAGAAAATTAATACTAGTTAATCTAGTTATTTTTCTAGAGGTAATTGGTTTATTTCTATTCACATTTATTAGAAATCCCTGGATTATGCTATTCATAATAACTGTCCCATTTGGAATTGTTAATGGTGGAGCAAATATACCCTCATTTACTTTAAGACAAGAGAAAATTCCACATGAAAAACTTGGAAGAGCAACTTCATTTGTATTTTTATTTACTTCGCTTATGAATCTTTTAGGAATGATAATAGTAACTTCTGTAGCAAATAGTGTAAATCCAATGTATATTTTACTTGTCGGATCTTGTTTATGTTTGCTCTTATCAGTAACTAGTTTCATAATTTTTATGAGAAGAAGTGATTTGCGTTCTACTGATTATCCTGAAGAAAAAGTAGAAACAAAACAAATTGAGCCAATTGAAGAGCTTAAAGCTATAATCGATCAAGATTTATCAGATGATTTAGAAATTACTTTAACCACTAAAGCTTTAGCTTCTTCTGTTGAATGAGTTTGATTGTTTTAAACAAAATATATAAGAAATAATCTCGGATAATAGAATTTGTAATTTATCGTGGGAGATTAAAAATTGAAAGCAGCTTATTTAGCATTGATAAGTGTATTTGGAATTATACTGCTTCTGGGTGTTTTATACTTAACTTACTATTGTTACGTTATGTGGAGAATTTATCATTATCCAAGAGATAATCCATATAATTATGTAAGAAAGATGAAAAGGAAACGAAAAACTTCAGAGAAGACACGAATAGCCTTCGTAGGTGACAGTCTAACTCATGGTAATATTAGTGTGAATTATATAAAATTGATTAGGAAAAAACTTGGTGAAAAATATGATTACATCAATGCTGGCATGAATGCTGATTTAGCTTACAATGTTCTCCAACGCTTAGATGGTGTTATAGCTTGTAAACCAGATTTTCTAACTATTCTAATTGGAACAAATGATGTTAATTGCGAATTAAATTATCCTCAAAGTAAAAGATCAGCTAAATTATTGAAACTTCCAAGAGAACTTGATAAAAAATGGTTTATAGAAAATCTTGAAAAAATTATCTTGAAGTTAAAAGAAAAAACTGTAGCAAAAATCGCTCTATGCTCAATTCCATTAATAGGCGAAGAGACTTCTAGCAAAGCTTTCAAACATGGTATTGATTACTCTAAAACAATACGAGAAATTGCTAAGAAACACAAGATTTCTTATTTGCCTGTAAATGAGAAAATGGTTGAGTATTTGAAGCAAAACCCATCTAGTCCTATATTTCCCTATAGAAAAAGACTCGTAGAAAAAGCGGCTGTTAAACATTTCCTTTTAAGAAAAAGTTTCGATAAAATCTCGGAAGAATATGGTTTTAGCATACTTGTAGATCATATTCACATAAATTCAGTAGGTGCTAACATTATAGTAGATTTAATTATTGATTTTATTAGAAACTAATTGAATACTAATCTTCCCAATCCATAGTTTTCCAGAAATTAAAGAAAATATCTGCTTCTTCCGGATAATCAAAACCTATTCTATCTTTAAATAATCGTAAATTTCTTTTTCCTACAATATACAAAGCAGAAAGTTCATTTTCTTCTTGAGGATAATAGATGAAAGAATGGATAGAAAACATTTGCAGGGCTTTTTGATAGATTTCTAATTTTCCTAAACTAGAATGTTTTATTGAAAGAACCATGTCTCCATTATCACTGGAGAAAATAACCCCCTGACCATCAAAAACTCCCCGAAGATAAGCACTTAAATTTGCTTTTTTCCAATTCAAAACATCTTCTGGATTCTCCTTTGTGTCTTCTATTTTCTTACTGAAGAATCTAAGATTGTAAATTGGTTTATCTTCATCTTCGTGACTCACTCTGGTTTCCTCTATGCTGCTCGTATTTACTTCTAACCATATTCCCTTAAATTTTCTATAAAAACAACTAAAAATAAAATAAACACTAATCTCATGCAATATCTGAATGATTAATGGGTGAAAATGGATTGAATAAACTATACCTTAAGTCAAGTCTCATTCGATTCAGTATAATATTTTTCATTTCAATAATTCTCATCATTAGTAGTACTTTGATTGCCTATAATCCTCCATCAACTACTAGATATACGAATGATAGCTTTAATTTTTTCAAACAACCAGCATACAATGAATCTCAATTCAACATTATTTTTGATCTACATAGCCATACAAAATACTCAGATGGTATTTTATCCATTGAACAAAACATTCTCTGGCATATTGCTCACGGATTCAATGCAATGGCTTTAACAGATCATAATACTCTGTGGAATGCTAATAATCTGGTTAAAATAGCTGAAAAATATCGTGATCAAATTGTTGTAATACAAGGAATGGAGTGGACAAGTGATCGTATCCATATGAACTTGATTGGTATTTCGGAATTTGTTCCAGCTCAATCAAACCCCACTGATGAGGAAATTCAAGCTACGATAAATGCCACTCATGAACAAGGAGGATTAGTTGTAGTTGATCATATTCCTTGGAGTCTGCCAATAATGCCAGAACACCCAACACGAGCACAGCTACTAGCTTGGGGAGTAGACTATATTGAACTAGTCAATGAATGGGTTTATGATTATGACTCAGATTCCTGGTGTAATAATACTGGGGGATTTGGAAAGATAACTGGAACTGATATGCATAGACCAAGCAATGTTCATGGTTGGACATTTATGAAATCACAGAATTTCACAGTAGAAGGAGTCATGGAACAACTTCTTGTTAGAAACACTTCTATTCTTTATGATCCTGATGGACAAGAAGATCAATCAACCTATTCAAGTAATGCGAGATATAAAATTGTGAAACCCATTATTTTCTTTGGTGAAATCTTCCAAGGTTCCGGTCAACTTGTAGATTGGCAATCAGTTGGTATTTCATTTTCTTATCTTATAATTGGTTTTGTTATTATTGAAGCGACAGTATATAGTATTAAGAAATATCGTGAAAAGAAGAAGGAAGAGTAGTTTCTATGCAAGAACAAAGTAGCTTTACAGTCAGTGCTCCGGGTAGAGTTTTCCTTTTTGGTGAACATAGCGACTACTTAGGACTGGAAGTTATTTCTGCTGCTTTAGATAAACGAATTCATTTTGATGTCACCCGCAGAAAAGATTCGCAAATTATTGTGAATTACTTGGATCTTCATAAAAGAGACAACTTTAGCCTTAATGAAGAAATAAACTATAATCACCAACGTGATTACTTGAGGAGTGCGTTTAATGTTCTTGCAAGAAAAAAGGTTATTCCCAAAACAGGTGCTGAAATAATTGTTTCGGGAAATATACCTATTGCTGCTGGGTTATCCAGTTCCTCTGCATTAGCAGTTGCTAGTGTTATGACAATTACTGCATTAGCTGAGAAGTCATTAAGTAAAAGAGAAATAGCAGAATGTGCTTTTGAAGCTGAGGTTTTAGAATTTGGTGAAAGTGGAGGAATGATGGATCATTTAGCATCGATTTTTGGAGGAATTATTCATGTTGATTTTGGAGAACAAATTAAGATTACTCCTTTACCTTCTTATCTCAGTGGATTTGTAATTGGTGATTCACTCGAGAAGAAGAAAGATACTGTGGGAGATCTTCGAATGATTAGGAATAATGTTGAGCAAGGGTATAATCTTTTGAAGGATAAAATAACTGATTTCTCACACAGAAAAACTTCCATCATGGAAGTAATGAAACACAGTAATGATTTGCCAGATATTTGTAAGCAAATGACTGAAACAACTATTCGTAATAGAGATTTAACACGAAAAGCATTGAAAATCCTTAGTAATGGAAATCCAAGTCCTGAAGTTATTGGGAAATTGCTTGATGAGCATCATGAATTAATGCGTGATGGATTAATGAGGTCAACTGAGAAAATCGAAAAGATGATTCGTGTAGCTAAAGATGCTGGAGCACTTGGGTGCAAAATAAATGGAAGCGGTGGAGGAGGAACAATGCTTGCCTATGCTCCTGGAAAAGAAAAGGAAATTGCGAAAGCACTAGAAAAAGCTGGTGGCGAACCTTATATTATTAAGATTAGTGAGGGAGCTAAACTAACATAATAAGCAACTATTTCTTTTAAGGAAAAGCCTTGTAATATAATATAGTGAAATTTTTTGGTGTAAAGATATGAAAAAAGAACAAATTGGAAATGAGATTTCTCCAGCAATTAAGAAGCAGAAAATCTCTCAAGTTCTTTATAGGATTCATTCAATACATAGAGATGCCACTAATATATTATTAAAAATAATCCCCCAAAATATCACTTCATCTGAATTTTTTTCTGAATATAAAAAACTCAAAGACATTCCTGTTTGGAATCAAATGAGAGAAACTACATTTCAAATTATTGAAAAAGAATTTTTACAAACAATCATTGAAAAGGGATTGAAGAAAGACATTCACAAACAGATAATCCAGAATAATCATGATGATTACATTCGTTTTTTTCAAAGGAAGATTCGTTATCTTATTTCAGATCTCGAACACGATGTGAGATTTGATGAATACCTCATAAAATTTAATGATGAGATTATGAGCGAGATACTTATGAATTTAGAATTAGAAAAGGAAAAAATGCAGGATACAAGGTATTTGTCTGATTTTATTTCAAGAGTAAATGATCAAATATCACTATCTTATATTAAATTCTTCTCAAGAAAGATTGCAGTCTTTCTAACTTCAAAAGAACCTTATCGTAAGATAATCTTGGATTACTTTGCAGAATTCTTTCATTACTTAGTTGTGTTTTAGCACGAATAATTTTTATGTTGAAATACAACCTTTTGAGAACAAGGAAGTGTTCTGTGTTGACCAAGGTTTTTCATGAATCAGATGGAAATTTAGAGTTCTTACAAGGCAAAACAATTAGTATTATTGGATATGGTAATCAAGGACGAGCTCAAGCTCTTAATTTGCGAGATTCAGGTCTTAATGTTCTTATTGGAAATAAAGATGATGAATATAAAACAAGAGCAAAGAAAGATGGTTTTCAAACATACACAATAACAGATGCTGTGAGAAAATCTGATATAATCTTTCTATTAATTCCTGATGAAGTAATGCCTGAAGTATTTAGCAAAGAGATAGAATCGTTTACTCGAGATAATCAATCGATTGTCTTCGCAAGTGGTTATACTATTGCTTTTAATTTAATTCAAATTCCCTCTAAACTAAATGTCCTTTTACTTGCTCCAAGAATGATAGGAGTTGGAGTGAGGGAAAATTATCTAACAGGAGAAGGGTTCTTCAGTTTCATTTCTGTTCATAATGACGCTACTGGTGATTCCTGGGAAACGCTATTAGCACTGTGTAAAGGTTTAGGAACTCTCATGAAAGGAGCTGTGGAGGTCACATGTAAACAAGAAGCAGTGCTAGATTTATTCAATGAACAAGCTTTTGGTCCTGCATTTGGTCGAGTATTATTGAGTTCTATTTATACTTTAATTGAGCAAGGATATCCGTCAGAAGCCGTTCTTATTGAAATGTATATGTCGGAAGAAATGGCTTATACCTATGAGAAAATGGCTAGGATTGGTTTGGTTAAACAAACGAATTTTCATTCACACACTTCGCAGTATGGAGCAATGAGTAGAGGGATTAAATACATGAATTTACCATTAAAGAAGACTATGAAAGGGATTTTGAAGAATATTGAAAGTGGTGATTTTGCTCGAGAGTGGATGAAGAAAAGCTCAAAACTAAAGTTCAAAGCAATTAAGTTTTTTGCAATGAAGACCAAGATTAATTCCATAGAACAAAAAGTAAGAAAAAGTCTCGAGTTACCAACAATAAGTTTTGATGAGGTTTATTATCAGTTAAATGAAGAAGTTCTCAAGGACCTAAAATCAATAAAAGATGAGATCAAGGAATTTGAAGATTTCTTCAAGGAATATTAACTTTATTCATTTGGAGAAGATGAAAATGTACGGATGCACTGAGGAAGATATTGTTCATTATAATTGTAAGCGAATAACAAAATCAATCAGCATTGATGGCAATCTCGACAAGTTTCCTTGGAATAGTGCTGAAAAATCAAAACCTTTCGTTGATTTAGTATCAAGTGAACTAGCTCCAATGATTACCCAAATTGCTTCTCTCTGGGATGAGAAGAATCTGTATATTGCTTTCTGGGTAGAAGAGCCGAATGTACAAGCAAAATTGACAGAAAGAGATTCATTGATTTACTATGAAAATGATGTGGAAGTATTCATAGCTGGTGAAGATTGTTATTATGAATTTCAAATTAATGCTCTTGGAACTATCTATGAGGTATTTTACATATGGCAAGATGCTTACAAAAAAGGCAGCCGATTTGATTGCAAGGAATTTGATTTAGTAACAAGAAAAGTAGATGTTCTAGGTGGATTTCAGGATGTCCTAAGATTCAAAAAACATCCTAGGGGTGCAAGATGGGCGTTTATGGATTGGGATTTTCCGGGTCTAAGAACTGCTGTGAATGTTCAGGGAACCATTAATGATGATTCCGATATCGATGAAGGTTGGACAGTAGAATTAGCTTTTCCATGGTCTGGCATGAAATCATTATTTGGTAATGACATTAAACCAAAAACTGACGATATATTTAGAATTAATTTTTCAAGATTCAATGCTTCATCTAAGGAGAAACAAGAACCAAATGACCATCCTGGGTGGTCGCTTACTCCTCACAAAATCTATGATTCTCATATTCCACGTTGTTTCTGTTATGTGCATCTCTCTGATTAATAGATGTATTTCAAATCTGTTTTCTCTGCTTTTTTAACCCAAGCAGGGACAGGAGGAATTAATTCATTTTCTGGTTTTACTTGGAGATCAATAAAGGTCGGTGCATTAAGAGTAAAGGCTTCTTGCAAGACCTGTGAAAGATCCTTTGGATCTCGAACTGTATAAGCAGTTAAACCGAATCCTTCAGCTATTTTTTGATAATCTACCGATTGAAAGTTGGTGGGAAAATCTACATATTTTGAACCATAAGAAACTTGTAGTTCTCCTTTAATCCAACCAAAACAGCCATTGTTGAATAAAATGATGTTAATATTACCTCCAATTCTACTAATGGTTTCTAATTCTCCTACTGTAAAACCATAACTACCATCACCTGTTAAAGCCACAATGCAACTATCAGGTCTAGCATAATAAGCTCCTACAGATGCAGGAATAGCGTATCCTAAAGCTCCCATTGCATAATTAAAGATCATACTTCTACCAGCTCGTTTCACTTTATGGAAAGCAGAGGGATAAATTGCACTTACACCAGGATCAGTTGTAATAACATAATCATCAGGAATGGTTTTAGAAAGCTCATGGATAAATCGTAATGGATGAACCGGTTTCTCTTCGGATTGTTTCAGATCCCAAATATATTCATTGTATTCCTTAGCGTTTTTTAGTATTTGTTTGATGCGAGGAAGGTCACTGTATTTTTTCTGAGTAATTTTGGTTGAAACTAAATCAATCATGGTTTTTAGAGTGCTTTTAGCATCACCAATTAAAATAACATCTGTTTGATAATTATTCCCAGGTTCTGTCTCACTAATGTCACAATGGATAATCTTTGTCCCTGAATTCTTAGCTGGCAAAGTCCAATTTATCGTGTTTGCTGAATCAGTATTACTCCCAATAAAGAAGATAACATCTGCTTCTTTTACAATTTTATTAGAGAAACGTGTACCACCACGTCCACCTACTACTCCAATTGATAATGGATGAGTTTCAGCTATACTACCTTTTCCTGAAATCGTTGTTCCTACAGGTATACCCATAAACTCTGCGATTTCTGTAACTTCCTCCCAAGCTTGTGAAAAAAGAACTCCTTGCCCACATATAAGAACAGGACGTTCAGCAGAACTCAGAAGGGTAAAAGCATCTTTGATTTTTTCTAGTTCAGCTGTAGGTCGTGCACCAGGATAACGAGAGAATTCTTTTTGACCATAAATTTCATTTTTTATCTCTGTTTCATCAACTTCTTCTCCTAGAACATCCATTGGTAATCGTATATGAACAGGTCCAGGTTTTCCTCCAGTTGCCAAACGAAATGCCCTCCGAATAATATGGGGAATTTCAGATCCTTTTGTTATTGTGAAAGTTGCTTTTGTAATACCTTTGAATAATGATGTTTGATCAAACGCAGTCAACATATTTCGATGTTCTGTATGAAGAGGAACTTCTGAGGTAAAAATTATCATAGGAACAGATGCTTTGTAAGCCTCAACCACTCCGGGAATCAGATGAGTCGCTCCTACACTGGGTGCTTCTACAATACCTGGCTTAAAACTCACTCTCGCGTAAGCGTCAGCCATGTATGCTGAACTTCTTTCATCTCGAGTCAAAACATGTTCTATTGAATGTTTAGAAGCTTTCCAATCTTGCCAGGCTACATACCACTCAAGAGTTGTTTCCCCAGGTAATCCAAAAATATGCTTGACATCATGAGCACTTAACATTTCTAAGAGAATCTTTGAAGCGTGCATTTCTCACATCTCAATGAGCTTCATTATTACATTGTTTAAAAGATTTTGTGGATAGCTAACTTGATTAGACAAATAAACTAGTAGAGCGTAATTTTACTGTTTTCTTCATTTTTTTCTTATCAAAACCTTTATATTTGATACCATCCTAATACCATCCAGAAGGATGTTCTGAGGAATCCCTTCAAGGAGACGAAAAACAATGTATGAAGAAACAAAAATGGAAAAACTAACAATAAATTTGCCACCAGTAGAATTAGGAAGAATAGACATACTTGTTGAAGCTGGTTATTATCATAATCGAACGGAATTCATTAGAGCTGCGATTAGAAAAACGTTAGATTCCCACCAAGATTTCATAGATTCTCAAATAAAGGAATACCAAAAGATCTTCGAAGAAGATAAACAAAAGAAAGATAAGAAATTTGTTGCAACTTTCTCAATGGGTGTAATCGGATTGTCAAAGAGTCATTTCGAGAGAGCATTGGCTGAAGGTAAAAAAGTGAAATTACTAGTCATCGGTTTGCTAAGTATAGATAAGGAAGTATCAGCTGAACTAATTCTGAAATCAGTGGATTACATTCGTGTTTTTGGGGTATTAAAAGCTACTCCGGAAGTAAAATCAGCATTGAATCGTATCAAGAATGAGAGCGAAAAAAATAAGGAGAATGTGTAAGGTATGAAATTAAAGAAGACTATTCTTTTTCCTAGTCTTTTGGTCACCCTACCTTTCATTAGGATTGAATTAAGATTTCATAAGTCAGAAATTAAGATTCAAGTAAAATTCTTCTAATTTTTTCCTCTCTTCTTTTATCTTCTTTTACAAAAAATATAAATTACTTCTTTTGCTTTATTAAATAAGAATCTGAAGAGATTCTATTGGGTGGAGAATTTGTCTTCTGAAAAAAACGGAAAAGTGAATGATCATTCTCGAGTAATTCAGTCAAATGATTCAAGTTTCGTAGTATCACCAGCATTTATTTTCTCAATTATTGGTACGATTGTTGGTGTTGGAATTCTTGTATTCCTGATTTTTATGATTCCTAATTGCCCTGGAAATGCACCAACAAGTTATGCTGATACTGCGTTTGATAATTACTTCTATGATGTACAATATCGTTATAGTTCTTCATCAACAAGCAGAGATCCAATTGCGAATCCGAATCCTATATATTTTATTTTAATGCCTTTTGCAATGATTGCAATTGCTTTTTCAGGTATTGGTATTTTCGTTAAAAATCGAAAAGAAGTACGAAGGTTGATTTTTATTAATTGGGCATTATACTTAGTTCCAATTGGTATGGCAATAGCAAAAGATGTCTATAATAAGAATGGTTATTGGTTTAACATAGCTCAACCACTAGGATTTTTTCCGTTATACTTATGCATTTTCTTACAATTTTCCTTGTTACTTGACAAGAATTCATTCTTAGATTGGGCTGGATTCTCAGAAAAGAGTAAAAACGATAATGTTAGATTTCATCTCAATTATAGAAGGGTTATTGCGGTAATTTTCATTATGATTTTCATTTATACTTTTAGTATTCCCTTATTAGGTGCTTTTACTCTGAGTAACAATTATTCTTTATTTGCTCATGTTTGGACGGCTCTACCTTTACTAATTTGTTGGTACTTATTTGGCGAGTTAATTAGATTCCAAATAAGTAATAGGAGACCTCATGGAAAAGTCATGGAGTATGTAGTTGTAAATTATATTGGCAAGTCAGAATTATCTCTTCTTGTTATAGCAGATTATGCTAATATTAGCGTAGATAATGTAAGAAAAGCATTATTAAAAGAAATAAGAAACGGTCACATTTTAGGAGAAATATCAGAGAATGGTACAGTTTTATTTTTGCTTGAACCAAGTGTCTATTTCAAGAGAAAGGAGAAACCAATTGAAGAAGTCGAACCTCGAGTAATCAAAGAATTTGAGACTCAACCGTGGTTCTTCTGGATATCAGTTGTTTTGTCCGTTATTGCTGTTGGAACCTTAACAGTTGCTATTTGCTTTATTCCAATTTTAGAAACCAGAATTAATGGAAACGTAGCTGGTACCTTTAACAATTTCTTCTATAAATGGTCTTACTATTATGTCTACTATTCAGATTATACGCGATTAAGTTGGATTAAACCTCATATTGGAGGTTCAATATTATTATCAATTTCTGTTTTATTCCAAACTATATCAGGTCTTGGTTTTCTTGTCAGGAACAGAAAAGATAGTAAGAAATTAAATTACATTAATTGGTTGTTATATTGTGTTCCAATTATTGCTGGAGTAGTAATAAGTGCGATTGGATTATTTACTTTGTCAAGAACACAATATAATGCATTAGATGGTCTTGGAATGCCTTTAATTCTAAGTTTCTACTATCTAACTCCATTTGTTTTTATGCAAGGGTCAATGTTTGTATTAGATAATACGTTTAGTGAATGGTCAAGTTTTAAAGGAGAAAAAGCCCAAAAAGAAAGACCAATAAGAACGGGTAGAATGGTAAGTGCAATATTCTTTTTCCTAATATTTGCATGGATGTGGTTTTACCCTTTTGGATTGATGATTTTTCCTTTTAGTACTGAATCTCTGCATATCACTCACACAAGTCTTTATTTTGCAATGTTAGTGTGGTGGCTTTTTGGAGATCTAGTAGGAATAATAGCTTTGAAAGGAAAATGGAAAAAAATGATAGAAAGAACGATTAAAATGGGTGTTTTTGATTTAGAAAGTATCTCCATGAGATATAATATCCCACTTGATGTTACTTTAGAAGTAGCTCATATCCTAACTAGTAAAGGAATAATTATTGGAGATTTAGATGAGAAGAATAAGCTAATAATGCCTAAACAAAGAGAGGGAGCGTTTGTCTGTGTTAGCTGCAGCAAACCTAATGAAAAAGATGCCAAATTCTGTTCGCATTGCGGATCAAAGTTAGATTTTGCGAAACTTCTTCAAGAAGTAAAAAATAGAACCTCTTCGAAATCAACTTTGGATCCTGAACTATTGCCAATTACAAAGAATAAAATAATGGGAATATTCTCTACTGCATTCTTTGCAATATCAACAGTAGGATATATAGTTCTTATGAACTTTGGATTTGATTATTTCTTTGCAACGATTCCATTTGCTCTTTTCCTAATAGCAGGAACAATCTTAGGAGCAAAAGCATCTTATCATGCGGTTGGTAAAGCAGGATATTCATTGAATACAATTTCATTGATTGTTTTAATAATTTACATTTTTACTATGTTGATGTGGACACTCTAAAATAAAGAAGTATGTGAAGTTAAATTGCAACAGGAAACTGCAAGGGATAAAGATCTATACAATTGCCATTTCCATCAATTTCATAAGTTGCATCATCATCCCAAACTAGGTCAGACCAATAATTTCCTTCATTAGAACTTGTTTCATACCAAATATTGGCGCTACCATCACCGGCTTGATAACTATAGTAATGACTATTTGAATTATTAAAGAAATTATTATGATGAAAAATACAATTTATACTCTTAGAATTAATAACACCAGCAAATTCATTGAAATAAAGACTGTTATACCTAGTAATTGAATTATCACATGAATCAATATAAATTCCAGATTCACATATTTCAACAAAATTATACTCAATTAGAGCTGAATCTGAATGCGTTACATAAATGCCTACACCTTGCGAGTCACAGCTATTATTTGCAATCCATGAATTCATTGAAGAAGAAACAAAAATACCATATGTATAATCATTGCTACTCAAAAATGATAACTGATTATTGATTATCTGACTTCCCGGTGCCCAAAAAACTTCGATTGCTGATTCGTAAGCATATGTATTGGCAGAAGTATGAATCTCATTGTTTTCAATACGAGCAGTTCCTTCTGTTACATGTCTAACTATTATACCATTATATGGACATCTAATTGTACAATTTGTTATGAGAAAATGTTTCGTCGTCTCTTCAATTAAAATTGCTACTTCCTTATTTGTATCAATATAGTAATCCGCTATCAGATATGGATCATTAATTGTTCCACTTCCAGGGAAATCATATCTGTTTACGAAATCCTGATCCTTATGAATAACTATTTCGCCAAATCCATAGTTTTTATCAAAATTAAACCAAACAATGAAACCAATAGTTGTTCCAACAAGTATTATTGTTGTAAAAATGACCACAATCAAAACAGTGCCTTTTCTTGCATAAATCGATGATGTCATTTAGACATATTACCCCTTATCCTCATTACTGTTATAATTAGTAGTTCTTTTTATTTTAAAAAGTGTTCTTCCCATGTCCTTAAAAATTAACTAAATTATCGAGTAAGATAAATTCTTTAAGATTATTGCTAGATAATTCAATTATGAAGAATGAAGCACTATACAAATCTCTAGCAAAATACTATGATCTAATTTATACTTGGAAGGATTACAAGAAAGAAGCGGAGGAAATAAAAAGGCTAATTAACAAATACAAATCATCTACTGGTAATCTGTTACTAGATGTTGCCTGTGGTACAGGGAGCCATATTGTGTATTTTGTTGATGATTTCGATTGTGTTGGAGTGGATTTAAATCCTGAAATGCTCGAGTTTGCAAAAGAAAAAGCTCCAAAAGCGAAATTCAGAGAAGCAGATATGATACATCTTAAACTAAATCAAGAATTTGATGTGATTTTATGTTTGTTTAGTTCTATTGGTTATGTGAAAACAGAAGAGAATTTAAGAAAAACTATTGCAGGATTTGCTAAGCATTTGAAGAGAGGTGGTGTAGTAATGATTGAACCTTGGTTAACAAAGGAAATCTATCGTACAGGATCACCACATATGAATACATATGATGGGGAAAATACTAAGATTGCTCGAGTGAATGTCTCAGAATTAAAAGATGAAAATATTTCTTACTTTGAAATGCATTATCTCATTGCTGATACAAACAAACCAGTAATCCATTTCGTTGATAAACATGAATTAGCTATGTTCCCAATAGATCTACAACTAGAAATTATGAAAGAAAATGGTTTACAAGTAACTTATCATAAGAAAGGTCTCTTCGATGATCGAGGATTATTAATCGGTCAAAAACCGAAGTAAATAATCTCTTTCTTTCATTTTTTCTCTGCGAATTTACTTTTTATGTGGGCTTTATATTTCTATTTTGAAATTGTAATGTAAGAATTATTTGAAGGTGTAGCGTTGAGCAAAACCAAAACTGATTTTGAAGATGTAACAATAAGAATAGATGTAGAAAAAAAAGTGAAGATATTTCTAGACGACTCTTATCAAATAAGTGTGGTTACTACAAGACTTCTTGTTGATGAAAAGAAATAACTTAAACACTCTATTCCTTGCCTTTGTAAACAGCTTCTGAGAAATTGATCCTGCGCATTTCTGGTTGTGAAACTATTTCTTCAAAGTAATGAGCAGACAAACCAGCAATACGACCGAAAATAAAGACCGCTTTTGCTAGAATAGGATTCAAATCAAGATCAGCTATTATTGCTCCAATAACTCCATCAACATTTATTGGAAGATCTATTCCTCTTGCTTGCTTGAAGATTTCAGTGATATTTTTAGATAACTCAACACTATCGGAAGCAATTCCAGCATTTTCAGCTTTTAACCATAAGATATCTCTTCTGGGATCTTCAGTATGGATTCTGTGACCTAATCCCTGAACTCTTTTTCCGTCTCTAACATACTCAGTAATAACTTCAAATGCTGCCACCGATAGAGCTACTCGTTTATCCTTAGCAATTTCAAGGCATTTCTTAAAGAATTCAACTGCTTTTGTTCCTGCTCCTCCATGAACATCTGTTATTGCTCCAACACCTTGTGCTAATGCAACTTCATATGGTGCTCGAACAGAAGCGGCAATTAAAGTTGATTGGGTTGAAGGCGGTGTTACTCCATGATCAACGCTAGCAACAATCATAGCTTCCAAGAGTTCAGCTTTCTTTTTGTCTGCTTTCTTTTCACCAGTTAGGATTTGATAAATTATATTCCCAAATATCTCCCCTTTGTTTACAGTATCAAAAATTTTCTCAGTTTTCAATATAGTGGATAGATATCTGGCAATTCTACCTAAACCAAACACAGCAATTTCAAGAGAAGCCTTAATACCCTTCTTGGAATATTCAGCAAGTTCTTCATCACTAACAAGAAATCTGCCTAATGTTTTCGCAATGTCTTCTCCTTCAAAGATACTTGCTTTTGGAGATGGAATGCTAACCGCTTCAAAAGCAATTTTCTCCATAAATGTTATTTCTTTCTCTGATGGGAATTTTCCTTTTATTAGCAGATACATTGTTTCAAGAAGTGTTTTCTCTTTCACAATGTCTTGTAGGGGATAACCAGAAATGATGATATTATTCGGTTCGATTTTTGTAATTAAGGTAGCCCATTCAGGTTTCTTAGGAGGTTCTTCCCAATTTTTGCGAAGTTTATCTCGATAACTCTTGATGGGGAAATACTTTTTGTTTTTTAGCTTGGCTTGTACTTCTTTTATCAAGTCATGTTGTCCATTAACAACCGGAATGCCTGCTTTTTCAAAAGCAGCTTTCTTTGACTTGAAGGTACCATATTCTTGACCAGGAGTAACAATTGCTCCTGCATGCCCCATGGTTTTTCCTTCAGGTGCATTGGAACCTGATATTAATGCCACCATTGGTTTTGGGTATTTCTCAGGATGCTTCGCTATGTCTTCTGCTAATATTTCTTCTTGACATCCACCGATTTCTCCCGCAATAACAATGAGATCTGTATTTTCATATTGTTGCACAACTGGAACTATATCTAAAAATCTTGTTCCGATGGCTCCGTCTCCTCCAATACCTAATACAGCATTTTGTGCAATCCCTACACTAGCAAGAGCATCTGACATATGATAGAGAATTGCTCCGCTTCTCGAGACAATTGTTACCCCTTTCGGTCCAAACTCATCTGAGGTTTTCTCTTCTGGATAGAAGATATCCGGTAACATGCCAACTTTAACTCCCTCTGGTGGAAAGATAATTCCGGGGGTATTTCCTCCAAATAGAATTGTTCTGTGTTTCTTCGCAGCTACGATGATGTCTCTAACATCCTTTAATGGAATAAATTCACTAATCAACACAACAATTGGGATGCCTGCTTCAATAACTTCTATTGCTACATCCTTTACTCCAGAGTAATGTCTCCAAATACTCGCAATTGCAATATTGGGGTGTTCTTTCACACAATCTGTAATTGATTCGTAAACAGGAATAACTTCATGGATTCTCGTTCCTCCTCTCCCTATTGATATTCCGGCAGTGATCTTTGTTCCGAAGTCCTTCATTAAGCCAGCATGCTTCATTCCTTGTCTTCCAAGACCAATAATGACGGTATCTATTGACCCTGTTTTCTTAATATGCTCTGCTAATTTTGGACGTCTATCTTTAATTAAGTAATATAACATTCCTTGGTCTACAGGTAATCGCTTCATTTTGAGCCCTCCTTAAGATATTCAAATCCTTTCCTCAGCGCATCCTTGATTACGTCTGCCATAATCTGCTCATTTCCTATTTCAATTTCTAACATTGCTAATTCCTTTGGTGTTTCCTCATATGCTTTCTCGAGATATTTTATCGCAGACGGAAGATCAGTCCCAACCATTCGACCATACACTGGAATGATTCTTTGTTTCTTCTTGTATCGCTCCCTAAATGCTAAAATGGTTCCACGAATGAAGACATCACAACTTGAGATTCCCCCAAATCTAGAGGTGATTATTATATCTACCATTGGATTATCCATTAGTAAATTGTACATTTCAGCGACTCGATCTTGAGGGGGTCCCCCTCCACTATCCATAAAATTAATGGGAATAACTTTGCCATCGAAGAATCTCTTTCCAAGATTCGCAACTTCATCTATAGATAGGATTCCATATCCTGCCCCACCAGGAACTAATCCCACATACAGACAACCTTTTTTCTTCTCATAATTCACTGGCAAAAGATCAACATAAGGAAATTCGTTTTCATAAGAGAATATTTCATTAGCAGTTGGCTCTGCGACATCGTGTCTCTTATGAGATAAATCTAAACTACTTAGAAGAGAACTTTGTCTGTACAAACCATTATCATCAAGTACAATCTTTGCATCTGCAGCAATAATACCATCTTTTGTGATAATTAATGGATTAATTTCACATAACTTCGCATCAATTTTCTGATACAAAGAATAGAGTTTTCTGATGAATAATTCCAACTCAGCCAGTAATTTGTCTGAGAGTTTGAGTACTTTATTTAGTTTATTTGCTAAATCCAAAGAAATTTCTTTAGGAATTTCAATTTCATTATTCTGCATTTCTTGTCTGAAAATTAATTCTGGTTTTGTTTTAGCAACTTCCTCAATATCAACTCCACCAGAAGGACTAGCAATTATAGTATTTTTGTAAGCCTTAGGTTCCATGGTAACTCCTAAGTAACAAGCTTGCACTTCTTCTACTGCTTCTTCAAAATGAATTATCTCAACTGGATAATCTCTGATTGTTAAATTTAGTAATTTGGATGCTATTTCTTTAGCTTCTTTCAGTGAATTAGCTTTCTTTACTCCTCCAGCTTTTCCTCGACCACCTATTAGGACAGCTGCTTTCACCATGACAGGAAAATCAAGTTGTAATTGATCAATCTCTGATACTGATCTGATTGTTCCATATTGTTTTGGTGTAGGAATTCCGTTTGCTTCAAAAATACTCTTGGATTCATGCTCATAAAGTCTCATTTGTTCATCATCCAAATCGGTTTTTTATTTACGAATTTAAATTCTCTTATGATTCATAAATTATCTGTAATTAAATACAATTGAAAAAAAGTGGTTTATACAATCGGTGTCATTCTTCCAGTAATCAATCCAACAATAAATAGCTTACCGAGAATGCCTAATGACAACATATTGACTATATTCGCTACTTTAGGTGTAGGTTTGATTACAAAGATAATTGACATTATTGTGCCAATGACCGCTGTAATTATCATACAAATGAGGAATCCAATTTTAAAAATACCAGTGAAATAAGTTCCTATCCCAACACCATAAGCAAGAAACTGATTAACTAACATGAATATCGCTCCTCCTCTAGGACCATATTTTTTCGGAAGAGTCATGGTATCAACCTTCAAATCATGCGGAAGATCTCGAGTATCACCAGCAGCTCTCCCACCAGTCATAGCAAAGAATAGGTATAATGCCATTAATCCCGCACTTAATTTCAAGTTATGTGCAACTAAAGCACCCATTATTACATATAGTCCTTGAAGAACACCTAGAGTGATTGCTCGAATAATAGGGGTGTTCATGAAATTAAATACACCTTGAAAAATAATCACAACAACAAGAATCCCAATTGGTATTAGTACATAGTCATTAGTAAAAATTGTCAAAATAATGCTGGCAAATAACGTAGTAACAATTAAAACTACAGCAAAAATCGGATTCAAGGTACCCTTTGCAATTGGATTAGAAAGTTTACCTGACTTCTTATCATCTTCCATATCCAATATATAATCCAAGAAGAACCCAGTGAAAGCAACTAATACTCCAATAGCTCCTGCATAAAGAACCTCTTGCCAGGTTCCATTTAAACCATAGGTTACAGCAGCTGTTATCATAAAGAACATTATAAATCTCCCAACTCGCCAATCAACAAAAATTATTTGCATTTTTGATTTTTTTTCATCTGTTTTTGGTTTTTCTGCTGCATCTTCTAAAATAATTAATTCTTTGGATTCCAATTCTAGAGGTACATTGTTTTCCTTTGAATACTCAATTGCATCAGCTTTCTCATTGAAGATTTTCTCAACTTCAAATTCATAAAGACCTTTCTTGTCACTTATTGTATATTCCATAACTCTCATAGTACGACCCTTAGATTCAGAGGAGATTCTAAGCAAGCAAATCTTCTTTTCGCTCACTAGTTTTTTACAAACATCACATCTCTCGGGTCCTTTAGCACAATGAGACAGAGTTATTTCTTTGATGACAAAGTGATCAGTAATCTTAATCCCTCTGAAATATCAATACATCAAATACAATACAAATTCGTATTTTTAAAGATAGTTGGTAAGTTATTCTCATTATTTTCGGTTATCTCTTACATCAATCTTTTTTATTTTGTAAAGCAAAGTCTTTATTCCTATTCAATAGACACTATAATATATTGATCAATGGAGGGTTCAAAATTTGGGTAATCCAATAAAAATTAGAAGAGTTTACTTTCAAATAAAAGTTAGCGATTTAGGTAGAGCCAAAGACTTCTATAATGATGTTTTTGATTTTGAAGTTGCTTGGTTTATGGATACAGATGTTGGTTGGTGTGAAATGCAACTACCAAACGATGCAAGATTGGGTTTAAACACTCGAGAACCTGGTCAAGACATCTTTCCAAGCTGGGGGATTTTAACTTTGGATGTTGAAAACCTCGAAGAGACTAGAGAATACTTAGATAAGAAAGGATTAAAACCAACTGAGATAGTTGATATTCCTGATATGGTTTCACTTTTTGATATTTTTGATTCCGAAGGAAACAAGATCCAAATTGTGAGTGATCCAAGAGTGAAAAGTGAAGAAAAATAAAACAACGTGATAAGTAATGACAAAGATTCCAATGAAGATTGTAAGAGTTTATTACCAAATAAAAGTAGATGATCTAGAACGTTCAACGAATTTCTACAAAGATGTTTTTGGATTTGAAATAACACTATATGTCGGACCAGAGCTAGGGTGGGCTGAATCCACTTTACCAGGTGGTTTAAGACTTGGTCACAATTTAAGACTACCAGGTCAAGATCATCCGCCAAGTTGGGGTGTTCTAACACTAGAAGTTGAAGATTTAAAGATCGCTTGGGACTATCTCAAGAAAAAAGGTTTGGATGTTACAGAAATTATTGAGACACCAAATATCAAATTCTTCAATACCAAAGATTCCGAAGGAAACTCAATACAAATAGTGCAAGTTCCAAAACAAAAATAACTGGATTAGATTATTACATGTACTCTTCTAATCCGAATCCTTCTTTTATTGTTTCAGTGAGTCTTGCTAAACAGCGAGCAGCAGGTGCTCCGTCTACAATGTCATGATTAAATTCAGCAGTTATATGAAGAATGTCTCTATGCTCAATTTTGTCATTAATTATTACCGGTTTTTTTACAATGGCTCCAAGTGCAAATGTTGTTGAGTGCATAGTTTTTGGGATAGCCCAACCAGCAATACCTCTACCAAACATACCCACAGCTGTACAACCAACTGTACCAATATGTTTCCTTATCTTGAAAGGATCTTTCATAACACTCCGCCAAATTATCCCTCTTCTAATGAATGCAGGGAATTTCATAAGAAATTGTTGACGATTCTTTGTTTTCTGTTCTGCTTTATTTTTATCTTCTACATATTTCTGAGCAGATCTAATCTCATCATTTATTTCTTTGTAGCTTTTTTCATTTGCCTTGCGAATAACATATTGAATAGGTACTTTCCTACCGTCTCCCATGTCCTTCTCAACAAGACATTTAATATCTACATCTTGAAAAATAATCGTCTTTCTCCATCCCTTTCGGAATGTTTGAACGTCTAAATTTTCTAATACAGCTTGTGCAACACATTTCATAATCCAAGATGTGAAAGACAATCTCTCACCGGTCTTCTCTCTATGTTTCGTAAGCGTTACTAATCCCTTTGTAACATCAACTTCAATTAAACCAATTATGTGATTGTAATACTTACTAGCATTAACTGCATCAGTAATCAATTCTCGTTCTCTTGTGAAACGTCCGACTTTATAATCTCCTGTTTTACTCATTTTTGCCACTTTGTTTCTTTACATTTTTACCCTAATAAATATTATCGGTTAATTTTATAATTATTTCCAGACTAAAGAAAGCATTTCTTAACTTAATTTATTAGTAATTTTAGTTAAATTTGGTGAAGTTAATGAATAAAAAAACTGAAGAATTAGAAATAAAGAGACTAGTTGAAGATTACATCGATATCATGGAAAAATGTGATGAAGAAAGATTTTTAGCTTTATGGCATCCAGATGCACGTAGATTCGGATTAGGAAATGATAATCAATTGCACTCATTCACACAGGATGAAATTGTGAAATATTCAATAGCTGGTCTGAAGAATTTGAAGGAACAGATACCAAATCCAGAAATAATAAAATTCACTGTAAATGAAATTGTTCATATTAGTGTGAGTCAAGGAGTAATTGCCTCTGCAGAAGTTAAATGGCAGATGGTTCTTCCTGGATCTAAAGGAGTTCACCACACTTTCATCCAGTTCGCAAAGAAAGAAGATGAATGGTTTATTGTGAATGTATTGGACAAGGGATTCGAAATGGAATCCTGATTTATTTTTCTAGAATTAAAATATGATTCCCTTTAATGTGATTGGTCAGTAGAAAAGTAAAAAAACACTAATTTTAAGTATTGATTTAATGTTAGATTACAAGAAACTAGCTATCTTAAATACCTAGGTGGGAGAATTGACACTAAACAATTTTTTCAAGATACTTGGCATGGCATCCAATAGAAAGATTAGGAAATTATTAATGAGTATTCAGAAGATATACAAAAAAGATCCTGCCTATTCAAATAAAGCATCGATGCAATCAACAAAATTAATGCTTTGGGGAGAAAAAATAGTAAAACATGATAAACAGTATATCATTTCTTCATTCCTTCCTCCATTGCCTTCAAAAGCATATTTTCAATTAGCTACCGCATCTCAAGAAAAAGAGAACATTTATACTCAACAAAGTTTGTCCAAACGTTCTGCACCTATATCATTTTTCTTAGGACTAACATACAAATGCAATTTTGATTGCAAGCATTGCAGTGCGAAATTGCGAAAAAAAGACAAAGAACTTACAACAGAAGAATGGAAATCTGTAATAAAAAGGATACAAGACATGGGAACTTCCATTATTGGCTTTACCGGTGGCGAACCCTTACTAAGAGAGGATCTTACAGAAATAATCAATTCGATTGACAATAGAAGTGTCACTATTCTCTATACGAATGGAAAAGGATTAACCTATGAAATAGCTAAGGAATATAAGGAGAATGGATTGTGGTCAGCTGCTATAAGTTTGGATTCACATGATAAATGCCGTTTCAATGAATTCAGAAGTAGCGATCAAGCATTTGATATTTCAGTGGAAGCAATACAAAACTGCCAAGAAGCAGGTCTCTATACTATGATGCAATCGGTCTTCACAAAAAGTGATGTGACTGAAGAGAATTTTATGGAGTTATTCAAGTTAGGAAGAAAATTGAAAGTTCATGAGATTAGATTATTAGAGCCCATAAAGAGTGGAAAACTGCTAAAAGATTCTGGAATGGAAGAGATATTTTTCGATAAGGAAACAAGACAAAAAGTAGTTAATTTTCAATTGAAAATCAATCGGAAACTTGGTTATCCAAAAATGACCTCATTCGCGCACACTGAAAGTGATGAAAAATATGGATGTGGAGCAGCTACACAACATTCGTATATTACTCCAAATGGTGAATTACTTCCATGTGATTTCGTTCCTCTTTCTTTTGGTAATGTTATCAAAGAAGATGTGAGTAAACTATGGTTAGAGATGAATGAAGCATTCGGAATTCCGAAGAGTGGTTGTTTTGCGAATACCATAAATCATGAACTCAAGAAATTTGATGATGATCAGTTTCCACTGAAAAAGGAGATTTCCATGGAATTGGTTTCTCGTTACAAGACCAAAGTTTATCCTAGGATCTATCAATTAAGGCAATCAACATTTAAAATGAAGAAATAAAGAGGATTACTTTATTGAGAATTAAAATGAGTGGTTATAGGGGGCATTAAATTATTTTTCTAGTTGGTACATCATTACGAATCTGGTTGAAGCTTTTATGGGAAAATCGATTTCGAGTACAATTTCGCTATTGGCCAAGAGCATTCCTGATTACCTTTTCAATTCTATTTCTTATGCCATTTAGATTGATTGAGAAATTGTTTAGTGCAAGAAAAATAAAGAAAGTAACATTCAATGAATCGCCTATTTTTATTTTAGGTCATTGGAGAAACGGAACTACACATCTTCATAATTTGATGACTCAAGATGAACGATTTGCTTATTTTACGATATTCAGAATGGTTCAACCTCATATTTTCTTGTATTGGGAAAGAATTTTCAGACCTTTCTTTAAAATGACTTTACCAAAAACACGACCAATGGATAATATGCCACTATCCTTTTACGGTCCACAAGAAGAAGAAAATGGAATAGCAAACATATGTGGACTCTCAATAAATCTTGCATGTGTATTTACCTCAAGAAGAGACTATTACCTAAAATATGGTAGTTTTGTAGATGCTTCACTAAAGGAATATGATACATGGAAAAAGATCTATCTTAATTATCTAAAGAAACTTACTCTGAAAGAAAAAGGAAAGCAATTGCTAATCAAATCTCCTGCGATGACACAAAGAATCCCCATGTTACTTGAATTATTTCCAAATGCCAAGTTCATCCATATTCGTAGGGATCCATATGTAACGTTTTTCTCAATTAAGCAATTATATGCTAAACTTTTTCCAACATATTACTTGCAAACACCTGTTGGGGATGAAAATGCCTTCATTCTTAGAATCTATAATTATACTTATCGAAAATTTTTTTCAGATTATGAAATGATTCCTAAAAAGAATTTCATTGAAGTGAGTTTTGAAGATGTTGAAAAAAATCCCATGCGGGAAATAAAGAAAATCTATCAGTATATGGATCTAGATTGGACACCAGAATATGAAAAGAAGTTATCAGAATATATAGATTCCATTGCTAATTATGAGAAAAATGTATACACAATTACTTCTGAAGATAGAGAAATGATTTACACCAGTTGTAAGGATATTATAGATAAATGGGGTTACTAGAAATACTGATTGAAGTGTTCTTCAAATCTCTTCAAGAATAGTTTTTCTGCCGCATTTACAATCCAGAGTTGAAAGAATACAATTACTAATAGACCAATGAGTAAACCAGTTCTTACATTTGGATAAATATCCAATGCTGACATTGTTACAATAGAAACTAAATACAGCAAAGACCAAATTAAATTGACTAACCAAATTCTAGTTCTTTCAAAAATGATTGTACAACTTAGATGTTCTTTTGATTGTTGAATTCTCAATCGACCTACAACAAGAAATCCTCGAAAATTACCAATGTCAATAAATCCTTGTGGTATAAGTGCCCATGCATTTCCTTTCCGAAAATGTATATGATTTTCCTCCAAGGTCTCAATTCTATATTTATTATTTGTAAAGTAGAATGTAATAAGTTCAGATAATTCTTCAGGTGTTATCCCATAAAAATTATATTGAGTCATAATTTCCTCCCAAACAAAATATGATATTGAATCTTAAAAGAATTCTCTAAAAAACCAAATCTGTCTTAGAAAACTAAATAATTTACTTAAAACATTACAATGCTATTGGGTGGGTAACTTAAATTCGTGATTAAAATGAACATTTCTCATGAGGAAATAAGCTGTACCTGGCAAGATGAGCGCATTTGTATAGAGTGTTCTTTAGATGAAAAACTGAATTGTAGGTATAATAAGAAACAATGGCAATATTTGGTTTCAACTCTCATCCCTTGGATTTTACTCGAGGCTGGTGGACTGATATTCATAGGATTTGTACCTGGTAAGTGGTGGCCATTAATCACATATAGTGGAGTTACTATTGCATTCTTCTTTCTTGGAATAAAATCATATGTTCTATGTTCGCATTGTCCTTTCTATGCTGAAGAAAATAAAATTCTGCATTGTCCAGCAAATA
Source organism: Candidatus Heimdallarchaeota archaeon (assembly GCA_019894765.1). The sequence goes on along the minus strand of JAGXNT010000054.1, from coordinate 40,136 downwards.
CCGGTTTACCTAAATTTTGGAGATACAGACATGGACCTATGAACATATTTGAAAAGGTTGTATTAACAACATTCTTTCTATTTCTTTTCTGCTGGGGAATCGGTTGGGAAATTTATGGAATTTATTATGCTGCTAAAAACTTCGGTTATCTTGGTTTAGCATTTACAGTTAGCTTGTCTGTAGTAACTCTATTAACAGTTGCAACAGTAATTCGATTTATTGTTGTTCTTCAAAAGAAATTTTGTCCCTATTGCCCTAATTTCTCTTGTCCTATGAATAGAGTCTCCAAGAAAATTGTTGCTGAGTATCTCGAGAAGAATCCGAAAATGAAGGAAGCATGGGAGAAAAAAGGATTTGTAATAATCAAATTAACTAAAACTCCACAGAAAAAGGGAGGTAACTCCGATGAGTGAAACTTTATTTTATGATTTGATCACTCCAATTTTCTTATTACCAGAAGCAGAGAGACAAATTATCTATTACATAATTTCAGGAGTGATAGGTGCTGTTGGAATAATTGGTGCACTAAGTGTTTATTTTCTAACCAAGAATAAATGGAATAATTACCAAGCAAATAGAAGTGAAGCAGAAAGAACTGGAACTAGTTTTAAAGAGAAACTAAAAATGAGATCAAACTCAGTCTTATTCGTAGTCTTCTTATTTGTTATTCTATTCACAGTTACAGCTCTCCCTTTCATAATTAGTCCAGATAATCTTAGAGATATTTGGATTCAAATTGGTTTATTTGGATTACTTGGTTTAGGAACACCTGTTGTAGTTATTATATTAATCATAATTTATAGAGAAGAATTAATGGAATTTGGAACTATATATTCAGAAGAAGAACCAGTAGTTAGTTGGTTCAATTTTGGTTTGGTTGTTCTAGGTATTTCATTGCCATTTGTTTGCTTAGCTTTAATTACTCTTTATCGAAAGCAAATTTCTAAATGGAAACAGTTATTATTCGTCGTTTTGATGTTGGGTATTATAGCCATGTGGTTCATACTAGCAATATGGTCTACGAAAGTATAGCAGAAAAGGATTAGAAAACATGAACATCTTCTCTAAGGTAGCAAAAAAATATGATAACTTCGTGGGTAAATTCAATTTGGATGAAATAATTGATTATTTACCACTAGATACTGCTAATTTACTTCTTGATCTTGGTGGAGGAACAGGAAGAGTTGCAGAACAACTTCAAGATATTGTAAATGAATGTATTGTCTTCGACTACTCTTATGAAATGTTATTACAAGCAAAAAGTAAAACAGATAGATTTTTGCTAATTCAAGGATCCGGAGAAAATTTACCTTTTAGAGAAAAATCCTTACAACAAATTTTCCTTAACGATTCCTTTCATCATATTAAAGAACAAAAAGAAACTTTGGAAGAAAGTTATCGTGTTTTAAAACCGGGCGGAAAACTCATTATCAGAGAATTTGATAAAAGCTATTTCTGGAATTTCATCTTAAGGTTTCTAGAATTTATAGTTGGATTTGGTAGCACATTTTACTCTCCAAAAAAGTTGGGTGCAATTTGCGAGGAAATTGGATTCAAAGTCTCTTGGGAAAAACCTAACAAAAGCACATACATATTGATTGCAGAGAAGTAACTTCAGTAATGAGTAATTATCTCATCAAAAAGCTCTTTGTCAATATTTCCCCCGGATATGACACATACCACAATTTTATCTTTGAATCTCTCAGGATTATCAAGTATGGGAGTAATTGCCATGGCTCCAGATGCCTCTGTAACAAATTCTTCGTTTTTCCAAATTACAGATAATGCTCTTTTTATTGTCTCTTCTTTTACAACTACAATTTCATCAACAAAATCTCTTGTAATATCGAAAGTTATGGAACCCTTTTCTATACCACCCCAGACACCATCTGCAATGGAATCAAACATTTCTATATCAATTATTTTTCCAGCTTTAATTGATTCGTACATGGATGGGCATGCTTCTGTTTGAACCCCAATAACTTGTGTATTTGGATCTGCGTTTTTAGTTGCAATAGCAATACCTGAAATCAAACCCCCACCTCCAATTGGAACTAGAATTGAATCTATTTTTTCTAATGCTTCAAAAATTTCAGGAACAATAGTACCCTGACCAGCTATTATTAATTCATCATTATATGGAGAAATCCAGGTTCTTTTTTCTTTTTTAGCTATTTCTAGTGCTTTTACTTCTGATTCATCATAGTTATCTCCAAGCAAAACAAGCTCAACATTGTATTTTCTTATTTTATCTAATTTGTTTTTTGGAGTATTAGTGGGAACAATAATTTTTGCAGAAATATTTAGCTTCTCAGCACTAAGACCAATAGCTTGTGCATGATTGCCAGAAGAAGCCGTTATAATTCCATTTTTTACTTCTTCTTTAGAAAGACTTAGTAGTTTGTTGAATGCTCCTCTAATTTTGAAAGATCCTGTAATTTGGAGACTTTCAACTTTTAAATAAACATCTCCACCACATAAAGTACTTAAATAATATGAACGGAAAGTTGGAGTTTTTCTAATATAAGGAGAAATTCTTTCTCTTGCTAGTTGGATCTCTTTTGGATCTATCATTACTAATTACTAACTATTGTAACAATAAAGAATCTTTTCTAAAGAAAAAAAAAAGAAGAAAAAGGAATGCTTAGGTCTTTGCGTAAGCATCCAGATCTTTCATAAATATGGATAATACTATCCCTGTTACAAAGAGAACTGCAATGACGATTATATTAATGAACATTAGACTTCCACTTGTATTGACTAAATCCGTTACCATAATACAAGCAAGCAAAACAATTCCACTTATTTGTCCAATCCACATCATGATGCCATTTGACGTTTCCTCGGGAAGCGGGTGAGTAATTTCCGCAGCGTAAGTTAATCCAACAGGTAATGCAGAGACTAAAAAGAATCCTAAGAAAAACGAAATTGCGAATCTCGCAGGGTCACTTTGGATAAAGTAGAGTAATGGTAAAAGAATTGCACCTGCAACCAAAGCCATAATTAAGAAAGGTTTTCTTTTCTGGAAGTGATCGGATAAAGTTGAAAATAGCAGAGCACCAACCGTACCTCCGCCAATTATCAGCGCACCAATAATTCCAGGTTGTGGTTCTCCAATTGGATAATCAAAAATAACATCTAGAACAGCTGATATTGCATTAAATGCTCCGGCTCCAATTAGGATAATTACAAAGAGTAAATTGAAGTCTTTTTTCTTGAACATAGATTTTGTTCCTTCTACTGCTAGAGCTTTTGTTTTATCAGCGTAAGCATTTGGAGGAGTTGGAGGTTTATTGCGAACGAATATCAGGTATAAAACCATTGAAACCAATGCTACTATACCAAAACCCCATGTTATCCATGTTATTGCATAATCTACACCTTGATTCTGTACAACAAGTGGTGGGACAAGAAAAGCAATTAAAACACCAATAAACATAGACATAGTACCTAAACCCGAAGCCATTGTTTTTTCACTTTGTGGGAACCAAGCAGAGGCAAGTTTGGTAAAGGAATTCAAAATAAATGGTTGACCTATTGCACACATTACTTGGAAAACAAATAACAGCCAATAGTTTGGACCCCTAAGAGCAAATACTCTCAAGAAACCAAAAACACCAATTATAATAACACCTATACCAGTACCCCACTTCAATCCATACTTATCGATAAACCAACAAGCTAGAAAGTTGACTGGGATGTATACTACCAAGAAGACTAATGCAAGTAAAACAATTAATAATTCATCAACAGCAAAAAAACCAGCTGATTCATCAATAATCGTTCCATAAGTTACCCATACTAATTGACTTACTGCACCAACGAGCATAAAAAATATGAGGACAACCCAACGGTATTTATATGCTTTATAATCCGAATCGATCGGTGCATCAATATCAGTACTGACTTTAGAATTTATATCCAATTTAATCAAATCTCCTGTAATAATATGCCAAACTTTATTTTTAGTCGTTAGAGAATTAAAAAAGGTTCCTCTGAAAAAATAGGTTTGCACTTTATATTCAATAAGGATAAATTTTTAAGCAACTTCTTAGCATGTCAGCATGTATACTATATATGAAACAAAAAGAGGAAGGTAGCTAATTCTTATCAGAATAAATTTAGTCATATTTATTTATTAAGATTTTAATTGTAACTTCATGGTTTTTGGATGAATATAGAGTATAACAAATAATATGGTGAAAATAAAAAATGAGTAGATACGGTAACTACGACAGACCACCAAGAGAAATGCACAAGGTAACTTGCGCAGATTGCGGAAACGAATCAGAAGTTCCCTTCAAACCAGATGGCGAACGACCTGTATACTGTCAAGATTGTTACAAAAAACGAAAACCAAGAAGATATTAGGATAAGAAAGAGATATTCTAGTCAAACCTAACAATTTTGTTACTTTAAACTAGATTTCTTTTTTTTCTTTTATTTTTATTATTGATTAATTTTTTTTACTTTTGTTGTTTTTAGCTAGTTTGTCTTTTTACCAAAATACAAAGAAGACTATGAGATAGAAAATTACCGCTATAATAATTAGTGCCCCAGAAATTATTACACTTGGTAATGCTGCTTTTCTAGCTTTTTCATTGGAAAAGGCTGCTACACCTAAAAGAAATCCAATGCCTGTAAGTACAAATCCAGTAATTGTCATTGCTAAATTCCTCCTACTAGTGAAAATTAAAATAACCCCTACAATGGAAAAGCCTGAAGCTACCATTCCTACAAGTAATGGTATTGAAAATTTTAATCCCTTTCTTATATATGAGAAGTCGTGTCCACAAAATACACAATATTGAGATCTAGTATTATTCATTTTTTCACAATTATTGCATTCCTTCGTAAAAAATAATTGTTCCTCAAATTTTGGTAGATATGATTTAATGCTTCTTTTACAGTAATCACAGTTTATTTCTTCTAGTTGCATTATCTCTGATTTCTCTATAGAAATTAGTTCTCCACATAATGGACAATGTTCAACAGGTAACCCATGAAATACTTCTTCTGATGAGTTAGTAATATTCATCTTCCTCCCTACTGATAAATAATAAACCGCAATTCAATTAATTACATTTATGTTTGAAAAACCTGATTTTTTAAATTTAAAAATAAAATAAAAAAATCATCTGTTATTAGATGATTTTATTACATCTTTGAATTCCTACTATTTAACCTGAATAAATAGTTTTCATACCAAAAGTGCCTTTTGGTGTGATCTTGAATTTTGGGGCGATTACTTTGAAGAAGTGAGTGACTCCGAAAACAACTGCTTGGAATTCTGATTGGAAATTCTCAAAGTTAGAACTAAATGGTATATCATTTTCAGAGAATACATTTCCATTTTCATCAACAGAATAAGTTACTTCAAATAAACTCCACATTTCCTTTAGTAAAGCTTCATACAATCCACTTGGGACAAATTCAGCTGTTACTACTAAAGCTGCGATTTTCATCCAATTTGCATCTGGAAAAACGCCAACAACAACTGAAAATTGGTTTCCATCAATATTGTAAGGCAGATGGAACAAATTAAGTTCTTTATTGTAGGCATAATTCAAGCCCATTTGTTTAAGCCAATCTTTTACTTTCTCAAACATTTCATTAACCTCAATTTTATGTTAGCGATATTTTTATGTGGTTGATTAAATAGTACTTTCAAAAGATTACTTAATTGCTAACTGAAAGAATAACTATCTAAACACCCACTTACAGTTTTCTTTTTGTTATTTATAATTTTTCGTTCTACAATTTCTAATCATATTTTGTTAGTATTAATTTGTTAAAAATTGTTTACTCGAAAGATAATTTTTTATCACACAAGGTTTTCTTATCAATAACTAAAAGGTTAGGCTTGTGCTGGAATGACCATAAAAATTGTGTTAGTTGAACCTACTGTTCCTGGAAACATCGGATCTGTTGCTCGAGTAATGAAGAATTTTGGTTTCAAAGATCTAGTTTTGATTAATCCTCAAACTGAGATTTCTGGAGATACTTATCGTTTTGCTGTTAGAGCTCAGGATATTCTTGATAATATGTCAACATATGATTCTTTGGAAGATTTCATCAAAACCATTCCGTATGTTGTCGGTACAACTGCGAAAATAATTAAAGATCAAGGATCAACCAATGCTCGAGTTGCCATGAGCTCTGATGATCCTAGTCTTATTAATTTGCTACAATTCAAAGATGATGTTGCTATACTTTTCGGGAGAGAAGATAGTGGCTTAACCAATAAGGAAATTCAACAGTGTGATATGACGGTTCACATTCCAACCTCAGAAGAGTATAAAGCTCTCAATTTAGCTCAAGCTGTAACAATTATACTCTATTCTTTACATATTAAGAAAGAAGAAGAGGTTATGCCAACTAATTATCGAAGTGCTACTCGAGAGGAAAAGGAATCGCTTGTTGAATGGTTTGAAAAATCTATTAGTGTTTTAAATTTCCGGAAACGAAAAGAGGAAATTTTGGTTAGAAGGTTTCGAAATATCATCGGTAGAGCTTTTGTTTCTGGTAGAGAAGCGGTTTCTCTTGTAGGCGTTTTTAGTAAAACCTACAAACAAATAAAGCAATATGAAGAGCTTAAAAATAAAAAATAATTTTTAAACATATATTTCTAAGTTGCTGGGACAAAGTTATTAATTTCTAATATAAACAATTAATCGATTGAAATGACTTTCTCTATAGTGGCCTATGATCCTAAGAACAAAGAATGGGGGGTTGCTGTTCAATCAAAATTTGTTGCAGTTGGTGTTATTGTTCCTTTTGCTCAAGCAAATATTGGTGCAATTGCTACGCAAGCTTACTGTAATACTAGTTATGGACCCGATGGTCTTGAATTACTTGCTAATGGTATCTCAGCAGATGAAGTTATTGAACTTTTAACAGAAAATGATCCAAACAAAGATCAGCGGCAAGTTGGTGTTGTGGATGCAAAAGGAAACGCAGCATCATTTACAGGTAAGGATTGCTTCAATTGGGCTGGACACATTGTGGGTAAGAATTATTGCTGCCAGGGGAATATTTTGACTTCTGGAAATGTTATCAAAGATATGTCTCATGCGTTTGAACACACTGAAGGTGATCTTGTTGAGAAACTATTCGCTTCATTAGAAGCTGCTCAAGAAGCTGGTGGGGATAAAAGAGGACAAGAAGCAGCTGCTATTCTCATAGTTAAAGAAAAAGGTGTATACGATGGTGGAACGGATCGTTACATCGATATTCGTGTTGATGAGCATCCAACTCCCATTAAAGAATTAAAGAAAGTTTTTGAAATCTATGATTTATGTCTATTAACAAGAGATGATCCGAAAGATATTATTAAACTCGAAGGAGAAGCTCTTGCAAAAGTTCTTTCTGTTTTGAAAAACGATGGATTTTACTCTGGGAAAGACAGCCAGAAATTCACAGATGAAATGAGAGATGCTCTAATTAAATGGATGCATACCAATAACTTTGAAGTCAAGGAAAGAGATGATAATTATCTATTTGGTTCTGTTTATCGTTATATGACAAGAATGTAATTGAATGATGAGCTATGGATGTTGCATTGAAATCTTCTGAAATGCCAATAACAGAAGAGAAATTTGGAATTGTATTTCGTTACTCTCGAGCGAATATTTATTCATATCATTCCTTAATTGGCGCTCTTGAGATTTCTCCTTTTGTATCAGATATACCGGTTTTTATTCCCAAACCAGAAGAGATAATTCCAGAAATAAATCGATTACTGGATGTAGAGCAGTTTACACATCTTTTAATTGGCATTTCCTTGAATACCTTTCAACTCCAAGATGTCTTAGAATTTCTTGGGAGCTTAAAATCTCATCCAAAAGCAAATCAATTGACGATTGTTGCTGGAGGATCACATCCTACAGCGAGACCTGGAGATTTGTTAAGTAATGGAACTGATATAGTAGTAAATGGTGAAGGTGAAAAGACATTTCAAGAGCTTGTTTTAGCGTTGCGAAACAAAAGCCCTCTAGCACAACTTAAAGGGATTTCATTCTTAGATGAAGAAAAGAACATACAAATCCAACCAAGAAACGAACCTATTGATTTGAATGATTATCCACCTTTTGCTCCAGAAATGGAATTATATTCTGCGATGGAAATTTCTCGAGGTTGTAAATTCGGATGCACATATTGTCAAGTTCCATCTCTATTCGGAAAACAAGTGAGGTATCGTAGTCCAGAAACTATTGTCAAATGGGGCAAATTTTTGTTATCAAAAAGAGCTGTCTGGGATTTCAGATTCATCTCTCCAAATGCTTTTGGATATGGGTCAAAGAAATCGTCAGAACCAAATATTAAGAAAATTAAACAAATGCTTTCCGGTTTGAAGAATCTCGAAGCTACAAACAAAAAAAGAATCTTCTTTGGAACTTTTCCCTCAGAGGTTCGACCCGAATCTGTAACCGAAGAAATCCTGGAACTAACTCGAAAATATTGTGATAATAATAATTTAACAATGGGTGCACAATCAGGGAGTCCTAAAATTCTAGAGTCAATTAGAAGAGGGCATACTGTTGAGCAAGTTATTGCTGCTGTTGAATTAGCAAACAACTTTGATTATATAATGAATATTGATTTTATTATAGGATTTCCTGAAGAAACGGAAGAAGATCAATTTGAGACCATTAATCTCTGTAAGGAACTTATTAGTAAAAATTGTAAAATCCATATGCATTACCTAATACCTTTACCTGGAACCAAATATGAAAAAATGAAACCCAAAAAAATCCCAGGCGAGATTTTAAAGATTCTAAGAAGATGGTCAAATGATGGTATTATCTTTGGTTCCTGGCAACATCAATACGAAAAAGTAACAAATCAAAAAAATGGAAAGAACTAATTTACTCTTCTGAGCTTTCATTGGAGTCTTCATCTTCCTCTATAACAAGGGTTTGAATGTTTCTGACTTCATTATCTTTACTCCAAGTTTTCTTCATTCTTCGTTCATATTCATTTTTCCGAAATCTTTTATCATTTATCATTTGAATATAAACTTCTCTTCCTTCCCCTGATAAGGCATATAATCCACCAGCATGACATGTAACAATTTTGTAATTCCTAAACTCTCTCAAGATAGAATTAATTGTTAAGGGACTCAAGTCTGTGAGTTTCACTATCTCAAGCTTGTTAATGATATCACTATCACCTATCGCTTTTAGAACATCTCTTCTCGCTTGAGAACGAAGTGGATCTCGTTTATAGTCAGTCATCTTTCGGCAAGAACCCATCGGTAGAGGATGGTTATCCTCTACAATGATTTATTATTTAAAGTTCAGCTTTATTGCAATTACTATACTATAGATGATATCTAGATTAAGTCTATTTATTTTTTCTTTATAGTAAAGTTACTTTCATGGTTCTTTGGACAAGCAGCGAAGACAACAAGCTCATCTTTAGTATAAATATCAATTTTCGTAGGTGTTAGTGTATCTGATCCACATTTTGCACATTCGATTTCAATGGTTTCTTGTTTCTCCTCTTTTTCATCTTCACCAAAACCAATGATATTATCATCATGTCCATTTTCGCACTTTACTTTCAATACGTCAAGACCTAGCATATCATTGTATTCAGATTGCTGTGAGATTATTTTTCCTTTGCAAACTTTACATAATAATTCTGGTTTTTTCTTATCTTGTTGCTTTATAACAGATTCCAACGAAATATTACTAATTAGTTCGTCATGTTTTAAACCAAAATTATCAAGAGTCATTCCTTCGCTAATTTGAGCTTTATCCATATTTTTCATAATTATGCTTAAATCTTCAGAATATTCATTTATGACTACTTGAATTAGCTTGGAATACTCAATAACTGCATTTTCTAACTTGGCAGTTATTTGTGAGAGTGTTAATTTCCCTGCAATTGCATCATTTCCAATTGCTCTTAGGAGTTTTTGAAGGGCTTTTAATGCTGATGAATTCACAGTAAATTTGTTCAAGTTCTTTGCATAGTTTGTTATAGCATTACCAGTATCTGAGGTAAGGTTTTTAGCAATTTTTTCCAGTTCACTCATAGCCGTGTTAGCTTGTTTTACAGTTGGACTATATGATGGTCTTCTGTATTTAGAGATTTTTCCTTCAAGATTTGGATTTATACTTATACCAAGACCTTCTGAGAAATTCTTTTCAAAACTTGCTAACGCATTTACTGTTTGAACAAGACTATCTTTAAGCAACTCAGATACTTTATTCAATGAAACAGGATCATCTAAATCTACTTTTTCAATACTGATAAGATCATTATCGGATGGTACAGTAATTGCTTCACCTTTTCCAATAATTATGTTAATATTCTTTATCCTCTTTACAAACTTAGCTTGAGTGCTTACAATATCAGAAGCCATTTCTTTAAGTAATAAGTCAATATTCTTCTTGTAATCAAGTATTGTTGGAATTACATTAACAGCATCAACTAGATTATTGGGATTCGAACAGATTTCCTTTGTCTCATTTATTAACTCAAGAATCTTATTTGTACTCATACTGGGTGGGATTTGATTGATATATTCATTTAGTCTCTTTTCAAAGCTGCCATAAGTTGCTTCATAAGCTGATTCTGTCATTTTTGTAGCATCGCGTAGAATCTTTTCATCATTGATTAGCTTATCGTGTGGATCCGCCAATACAACATCTGTTGTTTTTAGAAAGAAATTAACAGCTGATATAACCTTCTCTGAAGATTCTTTTATTTTAGTAAACAAAGTAACATCCACTTTTGAATCTAAATTGTAAAGATTTTCAATTTTAGAAACAAGCTCACTAATATCTTTTTCAAGCTCAGCTTTAATCTGTTGAATATAGACTTGCCTTGTATCACTTAGTCGGTCATCAATTTTTCGAACAAATTTCAATGCTTTAATAAAAGCTTGGAATCCTTCAGTTGGCCAATTATCAATAGCTTTTTCTATTTCAGTACAATTTTCTCCAATAAAATCATCGTAAGCTGGACTTTGACGATAATTATTGATTCTGGATATATATCGATCATAGACATCTTCGAATGCTTTAGAATGTGCTTTCATTCCGCGAGTAACATAACTTTGAGCTTTTTCTAGTATTTCATGAAGAGTTTCTCTATATGCTTGAGTATAGATCATTCTTTCATCGCGGCTAACAAATCCTTTCTTTGTTTTGGTGTGTGATGTAATCTCAGCTTCTAACAATTCTATTTGATGTTTTAAATCAAGAATTTCTTTTTCAATTCGAATAATTGGAAAACCAATTTTGAGTTTAATGTCAATAAGTAAAGCTTCAATAGATTCATTTATTGTTCGTAGAACAAGAGGAATTTCATTTAAAATTTCCATGGCATTTTGCCCAATTTCCTCAGTATTTTTTGGTAAAACACCTATAAAGGATCTATCAATTCTCTTATCATGCATTTTTATTTGCTGAGTTTCCTCAAGAAGCTTTAGATTTTCTTTGGTCTTTTGAGCAAAACCTTCAAGTTTTTCCCAAGATTGACTCTTTTTTTCCTTCTTTATCTCTGAAATGAAATGAATCATTGCAGGAAATTCTTCATCTTCAAATGCATTCTTGTCACCTAGAGACATTGCAGATAAACGTTCAGTTTCCCGAACAATCTCATCCAATTCCCCAAGAATTGTGTTCCAATCATCTTTTTCAACAATTTTATCGTCTGACATTTTTCATACCTTATATTCAGTAAACAACATACATGATTTATAATTCTCACTGTTGATTGTTTTCATTAAAATATTCCTAATTATTTGGAAAAGATATTAATATCTTAGGAAATATCATTAAATAACTACCCGTGGGTAGATTTATTGGATCCGGGGGCATTTTATTGTCGACAGGTGAAAAAATTACATGTCAGTCATGTGGAGCTAGCGTACCAAAGGGTAAGTTTTGCCCGAAATGTGGTTCGATTATAGGAGCTACAGATTTAGATGAAACAAGAGATAGATTGAATCGATTGCAAGAAATTAAGACTTTAGTTGATGAATTGCGTGTTAAATCACTGGATAAAATATCGATTGAATCTGAAAAGGTTCTTCTTAATTTCAGGGAAGAGTTTCTTATTTTGTTGAAGCAAGTTGAGGCAAAAGAAAAAAGTTTGTCCGAAAAACAACCTGCAGATGACAAGAAGAAACAAAAAATTGACAGTAACCGTATTGTTTGCGGTAGTTGTGGTGCTGATGTACCAAATATTCGGTTTTGCAAAGAATGTGGTTCCGCTTTACATGCTAGTCCACTGGCAGAAATAGATGATTCATTAAACAGGGTTAATAGATTAACACAGTATTTTGGACAATTCCAAGAACAGACGAAAACAGAATTGCCTGATGATTTAGTTGAAACAGTTGGAGCAATTGCTACTTTATTGCAACAAATAAAGAATCGTATCATAGCAAAACGAAATACCATTGTTAAGACCATGCCTGAAGCTAGATCAGCTCCAGCTGTTGCAGAACAACCAACCTTAGTTGGCGAACCATCACGAGTAGAAGTGGATCTTGTGGATAAGCCACAAACAATGTGGTCACAAGTTGAAAAGAGTTTGTTGAATTATTGGTTCTTTTATTTAGCTATTATACTCTTTAGTGTCGGTATAACATTGACGGTATACTATGTTGCCATAGAAGTAGCTGTTTTAACAACACGAGTAATTATCATCTACTCAATAGGTGCAGGAATTGTTCTCTTAGGAGAAGTTATTGCTTTACTTACAAAATGGCGTAGAAAGAAATTAGAACCACAGAAACCTGAAATTGATTATGAAGTTGGTGATATAATAGAAAAAGAAAATATTACAAAACCACAAGAACGAAAACTCCCAATACCTCAACTCGCATCAGCAATAATTTTCATAGGATTTGTAGTATTATTCACGGGAGGATTTTTTGGGTATGCTGATATCAATCCAACAATCTTTGTTTTCCTCAGCTTTGGTGTTTGTATCATATCTATTGTGTTTGGGATAATTAATGATTCTAATTTGCTTGTTTTTATTGGTTTCATTGCTGCAATTATTTTTACTGCTGCTGATATTCTCTGGCATGATACAATTATTTTAGGTTCAATTGGTAGTCTTTTTGGATTTATTATTCCGATTGTTTTAGCTACACTTGTCGCTATTTTCTTCAAGAAATGGTGGGGTGCACTGATAGCAATGTCTGTAACACCTTTTATGATTTCAACCCCAGAAATTAGTCAAAATGTTGCTTTGGAATTTATCCCAATATTACTAATTCCAATTATGATTTTACTTGTGATTCGATTCTCAAAGAACTCAATCCCTGTACAATTCAGAAGAAGTCTAGTTTTTCTCTCACAGATAATTCCGGCAATAGGGCTCATAATTTTATCATTTAACAGAGATGTTACAGAGGCTGCTTGGGGTCGAATATATCAGTGGGAAATTTTCATATGCTGTCTTGTATTTCTTGGAGTCTCTTTCTACTATCGGTTCATACAGGAAAAATACTTGGAATTTAAGCAATCAAATTTTGCGATCTGGATTATTGGACAAATTGTAGTCGGTATAGTTTCTATATTTAGTATCGGATTTAATTTTGACATGTTAACTACCTCATTATACTTTGCTTCGTTTTTCATCTTTGGAATTCTGAGTGTTCTGAAGGTATTCGGAAAGCATTTCAATATCGCAACGGCGATCATATCCTTTGCATTTGCAGAGCTACAAGCTATACTACTGCTTACTATAGCAAATCCTACTACAAAATTGAATCAAATAATATACTTTATTTTAGCCATCTCATTTGCAGTCTTGGCATTCGTGAGTATTTTCATTAATAGAGTACTAGTTAACTCGAATGCATTATTCATTACATGGATTATAATTTCAGCTCTAAACACAATTCTACTCGGTCTACTTGGAAAAATGCCAAACGAATGGTACGGTTTTGTTGGATTAATATTATTATTAGCAACGACTCTAGTGGTCAGTATACCACACTTAATCCCACAAATTCCGAATTGGCGAGTGTATTCCCTTATTGCAAATCTCGCAGCGGCTATAGTTATCTTTAGTTTCTTAATGGGTGACAGATTAGCAACTTTCCCATTTGAAGCTCTAGTTATCTTTCTGGTATTTCTAGTACTGAGTGTTTCGCCCTTCATTAATTGGAAACAAAAGGAGGTTGCAGTTCTTGAATAAGTCAGACAAAGAAGTCGTAATGGAAGACGCTGAAAAGAAAACAAGAAAATTCGATTTAGCAAAAACACCACATCAAATTATTACTTTGACAGTAATTCACTTGCTATATATTGCATTTGAAGCATCAAACGCTTTTACTAAAACTTGGGTTTCCGTGGTCATATATGGAATAATCTCAGTGGGAACTATTGGGTTTATTTATTTACAGAAAGAAAACGCAAAATATCTCATACCCATTCCTTTTCTATCCTTAATTGTTGTTGGTGGTATAATAGGCGGTTTAGCAGGTACGATAAGCGTTACTGTGATATTTATTGTCTATTGTATTTTCTACTTCACTTTAGTCTTCTTACAAGACGATGATACTCAAACAATAATCACTATCCTATTCTCAGCAATTACCATGTTTGTTCTAACAACGTTCATGAAGTTCAATCAAGGATTTGTAGCTACAAGCAAAGAATATAATGTTGTCTCATTTCTGTGGTTGTTCTGGGCTGCTGCGATAACAGCTGTAATTATTAAGAACAAAGAAAAAACAGGATTGAATATTTTGTATACAATCCTATTAGTAATAATAAGTTCCTTAGGGCCAATTATTCGCCCAGAAGGAGCATCAAATGCTAATGTGTTCTCGCTAATTTGTGCTATCATACTTCTAGGAGCAGCTGTAGTATCCATAATTTTAGCAGTACCAAAAGAAGATTTCAATGTAGGACGATTCTTAGGAAACATAGCCATTATCGAAGTTGGATTTGTTGTTTTCTCATATACCTTCAACTATGCGTTTTCGTGGATTACAAGTTCTACAACTAAAGCAGCGATTGTCAACTATGGTTTACTTTTACCATTGGTCCTCTATACAATAACTATTCTAGTAATCAAATATTATCCAAGAGAAAAGGATGAACTATCATTAAGAACATATTCACTCTTCAAGAATAAAGAACTCTTGTCAAAAGATATGATCCTCTGGGGAACTTATCTTTCCTTTGTTGCGATGTCACAAGTAATGTTTGTAGAAAAATATGACTTAAATCTCTTGAACGGACTTATTATTTCATTAATTTTCTTTGGTGCAACAATACCATTAACAATTCGATTTGCAACAATAAGCTCATTGCTTTTGTCTAACTTATTCTTGGCTTTAACACTTGGTGAGTTTACTACACTTCAATACAGTAATAATCTGATAATACTCATGGCGATTTCTGGTGCTATCGTTATTTTTGCGGTATTCAATGAATTATTACTGAAAGGAGAACCACTAACTACAACCTTAACACTTGCTGGTTCACTGATTCTTATGGTTTCATCCCAATTGTATTTCTCAATTAATTTCGCATCTCAATTTTTATATAGTGAAATTGTGTGGGCAGGAATAGGATTGTTCTTATTTACTCTAGGATTAATTTTCGACAGGCTTTTCTTACGTCGTACCGGGTTAATTATAATATTAATGGACGTAGCGAAATCTATTATCGAAGTACTTATGCAATTCTTGGATGAAAAACAATGGCGAATCGGTATAGCATTTATGATTCTAGCAGTCGTACTGATGGTCTGCATCTACCTCTTCCGTTGGTCTGAAAAACGAGAGAAATCACAACAAGAAGCTAAAGCAATTCCAGAATAAACCTACATTAAATATGGAGATTTTATCTCCTCCTCTTTTTCTTTCTTCAAAATAGCAATGCAATTCAAACTAAACGATTTGTTCATAGAGGAAGAAACTATTAAAAATCCTCAGTTAGTGAAACTCTAGAAAGAATTAAATATCTTTCATGAAACATAAAAATAAGCAAAAAGAATTTGCGAATGAAATACAATACGCAGGTCGATACAATTGTCACAAGTGAAAGCCTTCTTTAGCAGAGTGTGGGATGCCATAGATTCAAGGATCAGTAGACCACAAGTCAAACGAGAACATCTTTTATTGTATCTCAGTTTAACTTTGATAGTTCTCGGAGCATTTCTCCTGAGAATTCTACCAATATTTTCAACAGATATTTTACTCAAAGGATTAGATCCTTGGGTACAATACCGTAGTGCTGAATACATCTTAGAGAATGGTCTCGGGGAATTCATGAATTGGTATGATACAACTTCATGGTATCCGATGGGTAAAGAAATGGGCAAAACCTTGTATATTGTTATTCCAATTACCGCGGTTATTTTCTATAAAATAGCATTATTTTTTGGATTTGGTACAACTCTATTAACTGTCTCCTATTTTGTGCCTGCTATCTTTGGAACTGCCACTATACTAGTTATATACAAGCTAGGTTCAGCTCTTCACAGTAAAAGAACTGGTGTATTTGCAGCGTTCTTTTTGACTATGGCTGAAGGTTTCTTAAGTAGAACGATCGTTGGATTCTATGACAATGAATGTGTTGGAATATTTCTGATGTTTCTGACATTCTACTTCTTTGTCAAAGGATTAACGAAAGACAGTATAGTACATAGTGTTCTAGCTGGTTTGTGTTTAGGTGGGTTAAGTATAACCTGGGGTGCTTATCGGTACGCCTATGATTTACTCGCTGTATATGCAGTGGTTATGATTTTACTCAAAAAATACTCAAGAAGATTACTTTCATCTTACTCGATAACAATCTTACTTGGAATAATGATTGGTTCTTTGATTCCTAGAAACGGCGTGGATTTCGTTACATCAACGGAACAACTTCTACCTGTAATAGTCATCGTTGGAATGATTATGATCACTCTGTATCAAGAACTACAAAAGAACATAAGTGTAGAAAAACTGAAAAAAATTGCAAAATATAGCATATTCGGATTAATTGGTGTGGGTATTATTGCTGTAATAGTTTTGTATATAACAGGAGATATAGCTCCTGTAGCTTCAAAATTCCTGAGAACAATCTTTCCAACACTTGCCGAATCGCTGCCTTTAGTAGAATCAGTAGCGGAAAATCTTACTTCTTCTTGGGCAAGCATCTTCTTTAACATCTACATCATGGTCTTCTTCCTGCCTTTAGGATTCTACTTCTGTATAAAGAAACCAAATGAGAAAACTGTTTTCTTGTTATTAATGGGATTAACCGGTGTATACTTTGGAGGTTCAATGGTAAGACTAGCACTTATTATTACCCCAGCAGCTGCAGTAGTTGCAGGTTATACACTCGACGAAGTAATTCGTCCGTTTGCATTAATCTTTCAAGAACGATTCACCATTTCCAGAAGAAAAAGACGCGCTACAAAACAAATCGGAAAAGAGTTAATTGCTGTTGCATATGCCTTTATTGCTATTACTTTAATGCTCAATGTAATATTTAGTGTAAATATGGCAAATAGGCAATACTACTTTAACCATGAATTAACACCACGGTTAACAACTTCACAAGGTCAACAATTCCTTGCCCATGATTATCAAGAGGCCTATGAGTTCCTCAGATTAAATGTTGCTCCATATCAACCTGGAGAAAAACCACCATTAGTACTGAGTTGGTGGGATTATGGATATCAAATACGGGTTCTAGGTAATTGTACTACGCTTGTGGATAATGCTACGATTAACTCAACGCATATCGGTGTGATAGGTGCTATGCTAATACATAACGAATCATCTTCAATTAAACTCATGAAGAAGTATAATGTCGATTACGTATTAGTTCTAAGCCCTGGAACAATCGGATCTAGAAGTAATGATATTTCAAAATCACGTTGGATGATGCAAATCGGAGAAACTTATGGTAACCGAACCTTATATGATCTTGGGATTACTTACAAAAACTACTATATTGAAAGTCCTGATGTAGGAGAAACAGGTGGTTTCCAACCTGCCTTCTGGGATTCAGTAATATACAAACTCTGTGCTTTGAATCTCAATGCTGACGGCACCTATGGTGGACAAGACGTTGGTGGTATGCAATCATGGCGAGGTGGCGAGCTAGCAAATGCTCCCGATATCGGCTTAGCTGATCTACATAATTTCCAATTAGTCTTCCAATCTAAATTTGCCATGCTCCGAATCTACCAAGTACATTACTAATGAAAAATATAGTATGAGTAAAAGGACAAATCCTTTACTCCTCTTCTTTTTATTTCTTTAATCTCCCAGCAATTTTAAAAGTAAATATCAATACAAGCAACTAGGAGAGCAATCATGCCAAATCCAAAGTGTCTCGAATGTTTGAATGAAATAACTGTGAAAGCTGTTGAACTATCAACAACTGACGTAGAGCTAAGAAAAAGATTGATCAAGGAAATATCTGATTACACAAAGGAACAATTTGACTGCTTGAAATTGCCAGATTTCTCGACTGAGATTTTCTCAATAATCGCACAAAAGACCGGAACTAAAGATCCCTTTTTGCAAATAAAAATTGAAAGCGATGATTATTTTGTAAAATTAATTCCCAAGATAGAAAAATCCTTGTCCAATCTAGCTCAAAAGGAGAAATTGTTCAAATTAGTTCTATATTCAATTGCAGCCAATATGGTAGATTTCAGCACCGGTGGACATAGTGTTGATCTAGATGAAATCGCGAAAAACATTGATAATTTTCCAAAAGAAGGATTAGCTATTGATCATTTTAATGAATTGTATGATTTAGTTTTGAAAACAGATTCTATTATCTACTTGTCAGATAATTGTGGAGAGGTTGTTGTAGATAATTTAGTAGTTAAATTTTTGGTAAATGAATTGAATAAGACAGTCTACTTTGGATTAAAAGGAGCACCAATAGCAAATGATTGCACTATGGATGATTTTGTTAGAGATGGTTTGCCAGAATATGCAACTGAAACTTTCACTGTTAGTTCATCCTTTGGATGGAACTTACATCAAACATCTGATCGCTTTAATGAATTAATAAAAGAATGTGATTTACTCATAGTCAAGGGTCAATCTAATTTTGAAACTACTTTAAACAATCTCAAGCGTTTTCCTGATTTTCAATTTCCACCCACTTTTTGTATCATGAGAACAAAATGTGATGTAATTACAGGAAATTTGAGTGTACCTCTTGGATCCAATATTGTTAGGAAAATGTACCCTTTCAACCTAAACAAAGACGATTCTTTCAAAGAAATTGTTGATTAGAAAAGGATGACTAATTATGTTTGAATCAAATCAGAAGTTCAAAAAAACCTTCAATTTTGTTGGTTTTTTAATTTCAATTCTTGGTTCAGTAGTTTTTATTGTTCTTGTTGGATTAGCTCATTATTATGCACATGAAGTGGGATTCATATTAAGAGATTGGGAGTTAAGTGAACTAGTTTTAGACAGCAATAAAGCTAAGATTCTCTTTAATACTGGAATTATCTTCTATGGTGCTTCTTTGTTTATTGCGCTAATCCTAATGATTGATTACTTCAAGGATAAAAAGAAGCAAATAATTTTCATTATTTTAGTGGTTATTACTTGTTTATCATTAGTTGGAGTTGGTGCTTTCTCACAGGATCAATTTCCTGAATTTCATTATATAGTTGCTCTGATATTTTATTTATCGGGAGGAGTACTAACATCATACGCATCAATATATTTCTTAAAATATGACAAGTCGATTTCCATCTTTTATCCAATAATTGGTTTTCTAGCAGTCTTTATGCAAATATTCAATATTGCTACTCGCTGGTTTTTTGGACAAGCCTATACACAAAGAATTGCTGTCTGTTTATCCGTATTGTTCTTCCTACTCCTTAGTGGAAAAATTCTACTAAGAAATGAAATTGTAGAAACAAAAGAAAATAAGAATTAAAATATGGGAAAAGAAGTAGATTTAAACTTCTTTCTTTCTTGGGTATTCAAATTGAAGAAATTCATCTATTAGATCACTGTGAGCAATGATCATCCTTCTGCAACAATACTTATCTAAACCCATTTCATCTAATACTTTACCTGGGTCTTCTCCAGCTGCGTTTCTTCGTTCGAATTCTTCGTACTTGTCACCCACAACTTTACCACAACTTAAACATCTAACTGGAATCATGTTTTACTATTACTCCTTGCTCTTTTTGGAGTGGTTTTCACTGAGTGAGGAACCAATGAACCTCTTTTATAGTCTTTCTATAGATTTTATAACATTTGTATTAAAGCTTCTTATTTTTCAACTTCGAGATTTCTTATAAGCTTAGGATGATCTGGGATATTCTTAAGTGCTTCATGATAAATTTTAGGTTTAATCGTGTTTGAGTCCAATTCTGATGGATGGAACCACCTAAAAGTTAGTTTCAAATCTTTCTGATACTTGTATCTGCCTTCAGGTGAATCTAAATCATCTTCTAAACCATAAAATTCATTTTGTGTCATTTTTTCATCGAAATCTGATGCACTCACTAAGAATGTTAACTCTATTCCATGATAATTCTTATTGTCAAAAACAAAGGAACTTTCTACCACCCATAAGAGTCTTTCAACAGTAACATTAATCCTAATTTCTTCTTGGAACTCTCTCTTAATAGCTTGTTCTGAAGACTCAAATATCTTTACTAGACCACCTGGAATATGCCAAGAATCTGCTAAATCATCAGTAAAAAGTAATATTTTTTCATCTTTGATAAGAACTCCTGCAACTCGATAGGCACCAAAAAACCCCACTTTTGAAGTAGAATTAGTCATTATAATCGATTTCTTTCACTTCTGTAAACCTATTAAGTTTTCTCTATTATTTCACTAAGGATATTTTGCTTGAAAAATATCTTTCCTACACATAAAAAAATAATGAAAAAAGAGAATACAATCTCTTTTTACGGTTTTACTCGAGTCATTGTTCTTGGAAATGCGATAGCATCTTTTATTGTGTCAAATCCACATAACCACATGACAACACGAGCTACGCCCATACCAAAACCTGCGTGAGGAACAGAACCATATCTTCTGGTATCCAAATAAAAGTCATAATCCTTTGGATCTAATCCTTCATGTTTAAGACTTTCAAGAATCTTGTTCATATCGGATTCTCGTTCTGACCCATCAATGATTTCACCAACCTCAGGAGCAAGTAAGTTAGCATTTAAACAAACCTTAGGATTCTCAGGATCCACTTTCTTATAAAAAGCCATAATCTCTCGAGGATATCTTGTTACAATAACAGGCTTATCAAAGAATTTGCCAATAGCTCTTTCTTCTCTTCCGCCAAGATCTGCTCCGTAAGGAATGTCAATTTCTTGCTTCTTGAGTAACTCAAGAGCTTCTGCATAGGTTATTCTTGGAAAGGGTGGTTTGATTTTAAGTAATTCTTTTGGATCGCGTTTGAGAACCTTGAGTTCGTGCTCATTTTTCTCTGCAACATTCTTACAGATAGCACTAATCACGTTTTCCATTAATTCCAGAAGTCCTTCAAAATCCATCCAAGTAGCTTCTACTTCTGCATGCCAGTACTCAGTTACGTGTCTTGCAGTTTTAGACTTCTCAGCTCGAAATGAGGGGGCAATGGTATAGGCTTTCTCGAGAGCATAAATGAAGTTCTCCGCATACAATTGCCAACTCTGACTAAGATAAACCATCTTGTCAAAATACTTGAGCTCAAACAAAGTGGAACCCCCCTCAGAACCAGCTGTGGTGAACATAGGAGGTTGTACTTCTGTGTAGCCTTCTTTTCGAAGATAACCATGTAATCCTTCAAAAACTGAGGAATTAATCTTTAACATAGCAGTCAATCGTTCAGAACGCAAAGCTAAATGCCTAACATCTAAGAGGAATTCTTGACTCTGATCCTTGGATATCGGAAAGTTCTCTGAAGGACCAATGATCTCAATCTTTGATGCTTTGATTTCAAAACCACCAGGCGCTCGATCATCTTCACTGAGAAGTCCTTCAATCATAACCGCTGCTTCATAACCAACCTTATCAGCGATATCGTAATTCTCCTCATTATTCTCATGAACAATTGATACTTGAATCCTGCCTGTGGAATCTCGGATAGTAAGAAAAGCAATCTTTTTGCTACTTCTTTTTCTGGCTACCCATCCACGAAGTACTACTTTCTTTCCGGCTTGCTTCCCGGTAAGTAACTCGCGTATTTGAGGGAATTTCATAAACAATCACCAATAATTGACTAAAAGCGATTAATTAACTGATTAAAATCTTTTGCTTAGAATGATATGAAAAGTAAAGATACTAAGAGAATGGTTTTTTAGCTGTGCAATCAGAAAAGCTATTTTGAGAAACCATCAATTCTTCTAAGACAAATATCTCGGAGAACTACCATTTCACCAAAAACAGCAACATCTTGTGCTGAAGGAACTCTACCATTTGTTTTGTTAAGGATTTCATCTGCAATCTCAGATAATTCTTGATATCTTTGAATGAAGGTTTTAGTTCTGCCCTTTTCGTCGCGCTTCTTGATGTCCTCAAAATCTTTGGAAACTATCTTGTACGCACTCGCTAAATCTCTAAAAGTACCAGCTTGTGTGACTTGTAGTAAGAAGTCACTTAATCCATTGTTCTTATCGGATTCAATTGTCATGTGCTTTCACTTTTTCCTCGGGCAGTTTCATTAAAAAAGCTCTAAATAAAGCTTTTTTGAGCACACTCATCGGAAAACCTTCCTTTGAGCATGCTCTTAGAAAACTTTGATATTTCACTATCACCTGTTACATAATTATACATATGTGAACATATAAAAAACTTTCTTTTAAGATTGGAAAGTATGCCCATTAAGGCTTATGACAAATAACACCGATGTCTTCGACTTCAGCAATCCATTCATCGTCTATTTCTAGATCACTTTTCTTAATCAATCTATGTAATTCTTCTTGAGTCCAAGTTTTTCTTAAAATCGAAATAGCGACTATTGCATCTTTTGTAGAGATTCTTTTCATTTCGTTTACAGTCTTATCAGGTTCTGGTAGGTTTTGGAGATGCGTAACTGATAAAACACGTTGAAAATGTTCATCTTTAATTGGTAAATTATCGGAATCAGCTACTATAAAGTCGATTTCAGGGAATTTCTCATGGGCAATTTTAATCATTTCATGCGAAATATCTACGCCAATTAGTTTGCTATTACCATCAACACGTTGTTTTATTAAACCGAGAAAAGTTCCGGTACCACAACCAATATCGATAATATCTTTAGACTCAGAGAAATCAACTCGAGACAGAATTTCTTGATATTTCTGAGCTTGGATGTCATTGTATCTAGTATCATATATTTCAGCAGATGAATCATAGCGTGTAGCAATTGTTTTCTTTTTATCCAATCAATTATCCAATCCTTATAATAGCAAATTTAAGTTCTTGAGCAAGGAATTTACATTGCTCTTTATTGACAGTTAGCATTCATAATGAGTTTCTTTAAAATAATGAACGCTTTATTTTGTTAAGATGATTCTAGCATCAACTGTGAGTATTTTATCTTCATAAGCGAAGATGGGATTAAGATCAATTTCTAAAATATCATCAATAAAATCGATTGTTAATTGAGAGATTTTCATCAGAACATCGACAATTAATTCTAATTTAACGTTTGGTCCTCCCCTGAAACCTTGGAGCATTGGTAATGCTTTGATTTCATGGATCATTTCTTGTGCATCTTCTTCCTTTATAGGAGCAATTCTAAAAGAGACATCTTTCAGAAGCTCTACGAAAATACCTCCAAGACCAAACATAATTGCTGGACCAAAAGTTGGGTCACGAGTTACTCCTACGATAATTTCGGTTGATGGTGCAACCATTTTTTCGATGAGAACTCCTCTAATTTCTGCCTTGGAATCATATTTCTTAGCATTAGCAAGAATTTCGTTGAATGCTTTTTCGGTTTCTTTTTCTGAACTAATATTTAGCTTAACTCCACCTGCATCAGTTTTGTGGATGATTTGTGGTGAAAGGATCTTCATAACGACAGGATAGCCAATATCCTTAGCTGCTGTAATTGCTTCTTTACTATTTTTTGCAACTTGAAAATCAGTTGTGGTTATACCAATCTCCTTCATCAATTGCTTGGATTCCGGTTCTAATAGAAAGGTTCTCTTCTCCTTTCTAGCAACAGCAATGATTTCCTTTACTTTATTTGACACAGTTAATTCAACCCTCAACTAAATACATCCCAACAAATTATTATTTCTATAAAAGAATTTAGGAAAAATCACTTTTACAAAATTAAAGCATTAAAGTTTTAAATAAGCAAAATATTAAGTTAAAAGGAGTTGGTGAACAATTGAATATTGATATTTATTCTTTGAGTTTCGCCTTTACTGGTATTTTTGTATTTATGATTATTATGTTCTTCATTGCAGTTCTTTTGAAAAACAATAGTATTATTGATATTTGTTGGAGTTTGAATTTCATACTTGGTGTTTATATTTCATTTTTGATTACAGTATTTAGTCATAAACAAGTTAATCTAATCCAGATAATTTTAACAATTCTAATTAGTATTTGGGGATTTAGATTGGCCTATCATGTTGCACGTAGAAATATTGGGAAAGGAGAAGATAAGAGATATGCTGAAAGAAGAGAGTCATGGACAAAAAACTTCTATCTTAAATCTTTTCTATTAATCTTCATGATGCAGGGACTCTGGGCATCAATAGCCGCATCACCAGTGATTTTTGCTAATTCATTATTCTATGGAGCTCCATGGCAATCATGGGTATTTGGTGGATGGCAAATTTTTTACCCAACTGTATGGCAAGTAGTCCCTATAGCTTTAGGTGGAGCAATTTGGTTAATTGGTTTCTTCTTTGAGTCAGTTGGTGATCGTCAACTCAAGAAATTCATTAGAAATCGAGATAACAGAGGAAAAATAATCGAAAACGGTCTTTGGAAATATACTAGGCATCCCAACTATTTTGGGGAAATAACAATGAGCTGGGCATTATTCATTATTACTTTCGCGAATACTGAATGGGCTCATTTAATTGTAATATTCTTCGTGGCACCATTAATGTATCATCTCTTGATACGTTATTTCACTGGTGTACCAGAAGTAGAAAAACACCTTATTACAAAACCTGGTTATAAGGAATATCAAGAAAGAACTAATGTTTTGTTTCCATGGTTTCCAAAAAAGAAACTACAGGAGTGATTACAAATGAGTAAAGTAGGTATAATTACAGATTCAACCTGTGATCTTCCAATAGAATATATCAAAAAGCATGATATCGGTGTTATTCCAGTAAATGTGATTTTTAATGATGAAGAAGTTCGTCAACCAATTTTTGATTTAACAAATGAGGAATTTTATCGACGATTAGTGGCAGGAGAAGATATAAAATCTGGTGTTTCCTCCCCTAAGATTTTCAAAGAAACAATTGACAAGCAACTTGAGAAATATGATGAGATACTTCTTATCACACTTTCATCGAAGTTAAGTGCTGTTAATCAAACAGCTCATCTCGTTGTGAAGCAATTTTCTTATGAAAATGTCACAGTGATAGATTCTCTTTGTGGAACAATTGAAACAGGTCTTGTTGTTCTTTTAGCAGCTCGAAAACTTGCAGAAGGAAAATCAAAACAAGAAGTTATAAAATATCTTGAAAAAGATATCATTCCGAATGTTCATTTGATTAGCTATGCAGCAACACTGAAATTCCTAAGAAAAGGTGGTCGTATTGGTAGATTGACTCATCTTATGGGTACAGTTCTCAATATTAAGCCAATTTTCCATATTCAAGATGGAGAAATCGTTTCACCTGGACGAGTCATGTTATGGCAAAATATTGAAGATGCAATCAAAAAACTTATGGCAAAAGTTGCAGGGAAACAAAAGGAAGAATTAGTTTTTGTAGCCCATTCTGGCAATCCGGAAAGATGCCAGAAACTAATTGATTACTTTAAAGCTCTCCCAAATGCTCCCAAAGAAATACTTATGGCAGAAGTTGGACCAGCTGTTGGAGTACATGTTGGTCCAGATACTATTGGTTTTGTCTGGGTTGGAGAATATAGTGATGAATGGTTTAAAGAACTATAATTAAACAACTGGTCTCAATATCTTAGGCCAAAAATCACCTTTCAGAAATTTGCCAACAAAAGCACCTAATACAAAAATTGAGCAATTTATTATTGGATCAATTATATAGTAGGTAATTTTTCCAGGAGTATATCTATCATAGTATCTAATTAGACCAGGGAGATTGTTTAGATACATAAGACTAAATATCGTTGCAGCAAATATTGCTGTTATAATAAAGAATCCTTTTCTATCTGAATAGAACCCAATTGGAAAACTTAACATTAAAGCTAAAGCCCATTTTATTAATAACGACCTAATTATTATTGGAAAAGTAATGTCATGGAATAATTCAAAAACTGGATCATCTACACCGTAATAAGGTGTTGTGAAGCCAATATACAAAATGAATATCCAAAACGTTAAAATTGGGAGAAAGATTGCATGAAGTTCCTTCGCGTATCTTTTCATAACTTGTTTTCTGATAACCGTTAAATAAAAAATTGTCAAATAAAAATAGACTATAGAACTTGTTATTAGGAGAAACCAAAGATAAACACCATCTCTAAGATTGTCAGACAAAAATAAATATGGAAAAATAAAATTAATGATCATAAAGAACAAAATTGTGATTGCAAAACATCTCTTTAGTCTTCTAAAAGTTATTTCCTTTTTTATACCAAATACTTCTGTAAAATTATCTTTGGTAAAAATCTGAATTAAATGGAAAGGTAGTAGAGAATACACTGGGAATAAACCTAATCCTGGAAGATAATATTGTTGATCATTGGTAAGGTGATAATACTCTGCATTTATTTTATGGGCAACTACAATATAGGCAATAATTGGGGCAAGATTTAGAATCCATGAAATGTAAGTAACCAATTTTCTTTGTTGGTTATTAGATTTTAAAATAAAGTATATAGCAACAAAAAATGAAATGGAAATTATTGGGAGAAGAATGAAAAATCCATAATGTGGCTGTATGTTTTTTAAACTAGAATTGAAGTAAGAACCAGCAATATAATAGTTATAAAACCACTTGTAGAAAAAGTTGTTTCCATCATAATCAATTAATTCTGAAGTATGATAGCTAGTATCAATATTTGGTACCATTAAAACCAAGGTTGTCAATAATGAAATTCCTATAAAATAGAAAACTAAAATATTGACTAATTGAATTCTAGCTTTTTTATCAATTTCATCTTTAAAACTCAAAGAATCATTTTCAAGTTTTATGTTTTCCATAAATCAATCTCCATTCTCATTTTTTACCTCTCTTTTTTTATTTCTCTTAATCAAAAGCCTAGTAACAAAAAATATTATCGAGACAAAAATTATGGGAGAGATTACATAACCCGAGATGGTTAAAGTTAGCTCATGTAAAACATCACTTGCATCAGCATCAGGGAAGATAATTTTGGGATTCCTTTCATTTGTACAGTCAAAGATTATGAAAGATCCATAATATTGAACCTGTCTCACTGCGAAAACTAGATTATTCTCAATAATACAATCGTGAAATATCCCGTTTTCTCCTCTATAACGAACTTTTTTCTGTCCAATTATTCTGAAATTGTATATATCTTCGGTATCAACAATTAGTAATTTGTTTTTTTCCAAGATATATGTGAGATCATTTTCAAAAACAATATTTCTTGAATTTATATTTGAGCTTATTAAGAGATTTGGATTTTGAATATCATCTATGTTGTAGATTTCAAAAGATGAATTTGAGTACGACAAATAAAGATAACCATTATGTATAGCAGCAGAACATGGACTATGTGAAAGATTAAGTTGATGAATTTTTAGTGGTTGAGATTTGTTAGATACATCTAGAATTACTAGTCTATTCTCTCCAATATAGGTATACGAAAAATTTGGTGCATCATACACAGCTTGCTCACTCAGAGCCAGGAATAAAGTATCATTCTCCATTGCGAAACCTCTGCAAATCCCTGTATCATTATAATTACCAAGAACTACAGGATTTGATTTATTACTTATGTCAAGAATTGATATGAGTGAAATCGCAATATCCTCATAAGTTGTGTTATACCATGTTGTTCCAATAAACGCATAATCATCTTCTATATACAATTCATGAATATAGGCAGCTAATGCTCCAACATTCGAAGCATTAAATGAACAATTACCTAAAACCTCAAAGTTATTTGCATCGTATAATTCAGCTACAAAAAGAGTAGCATTTGCTGATGAATAATGACTTCGTGAACCTAAAAGGTACATATAGTTACCTTGAATTTCAATCTGATTAAGTGCCAGAAAGGATCTATTGTAATAATCATCCGTTTCTTCAACATATCCTACTCTTTCAGGTTTGGATGTATCAAGCCTATAATAACTGAAATGATTTTCCCCTACAAGATATGCATACGAATTTTTTACAGCTACATCTAAGGAAATGATTGGTACTTGAATATTGTTTATACTAACTGAATTATCTTCAATATTTGATGTTCTTTGTATTATGGAATAGCTTATGTTAGTTTTGCTTTTATAACTAGGGAAAAGAAACAACGAAATGATCATTAGTGTTATGATTTTTGAATTAAAATTGTTAAACCTCTTTCTGTATAACAAATTCTACCCCATTTATAATGTTATTTTGGTAATTTAATATTTTTGATGAATAAAAAATGAAATTTGAATAGAAAATGATTTACATTTTAAAAACTAACAAAAATAAGTTGTTTTTTTCTTACTTCGTAAAAAATAATGTTTAATAAATTTGGCATCTTTGTTAGATTAGAATTTAGTTATGGGTGATTCTTTGACTAAAGAAAAGAAAGAACTAACAGAAGAAGAAA
Organism: Candidatus Heimdallarchaeota archaeon; assembly: GCA_019894765.1. Next base: position 11,272 of record JAGXNT010000054.1, on the reverse strand, counting down.
AAGTCCATAAAAAATTTGCAGTCAACAATTTCAACCATACATGGGATTTAATGGAAAAAGAAAATAGAACTAAAGAAGACGACGATGAAATGATCCACTCAGCACATGCTTCCAGACATCATTGGGGGCAAATCGGAACACCTACACACTTTGAACGTGGAGAATGGCAAATATCAAGAGTGTATGCTATTCTAAACCATCCAGATGCAGCTATTTATCACGCCACAAGATGTTTAGAAATTTGTAAAGAAAATAACATAGGTGATTGGGAGTTAGCCTTTGCCTATGAAGCATTAGCACGAGCCTATAATGTCGCGGGAAAAAAGACAGAAGCTAAAAAATACTGGGAATTAGGAAAAGAAGCTGGTGAGAAAATAGCTAAAAAAGAAGATAAAGATTACTTCTTTAGTGAGCTGGAGAAAATTTCTATTTAATATTTCCATTATCTTTCATCTTTTTTTAGAAGTAAAATTGCTCTACTAAACATTTAGATAACATGAAGAACTTAATTTTCTATAATTACTGAAATCAGGTTAACGGATCTCTTGTCATCTAAGAAAACAAAGAAAATAAGGAACAAAAATTTCGCTCGAACAAAAATTGTATGTACATTAGGTCCAAGTAGTGAATCCAAAAATATTATAGGAAAAATGATCACTGCAGGAATGGATGTAGCCCGTCTAAATTTCTCTCATAATTCTCATGAATGGCATAAAGACATGTTTAACAAAATACGGTCAGTTTCTGATGAAATCACTGTCTTATTTGACCTTCAAGGACCAAAAATCCGATTGGGTGAGTTATCTGAACCTTATTTTTTAGTCCAAGGTGAAGAATTTATTCTTACAACAGAAGAAATAATAGGTGATAATATTCGTGCATCTGTTTCACTCAAGAGCTTGCCTCGTTCATTAAAGAAGAATAATTTAATTTTCATAAATGATGGTATAATTGGATTAAGAGTTAAGAAAATTGAAAATCAAGATATTTTTTGTAAGGTTCTTTCCTCTGGAGAGATTAGGAGTAAAAAAGGCATTAATATTCCTAACGTTAAATTGGATGTTCCATCTCTAACTCCAAAAGATCTTAAAGATCTTGAATTTGCATTAAAACTCAAACCCGATTATATTGCTTTATCTTTTGTTCGTTCATCTGATGATGTTTGTAGTCTAAGAGAAATCATTCAGAATTCTGATTTAGATATACCTATTGTAAGCAAAATAGAACATGCATTTGCTGTTAAAAATTTTGACAAAATCCTAAAGGAATCAGATGCGATAATGGTTGCTAGAGGAGATTTAGGAATAGAAACATCAGTCACTCAATTACCAATTTTACAAAAAGAAATAATCAGAAAATGCAATCGTGTGGGAAAACCAGTTATTACTGCAACTCAAATGCTTGAGTCAATGATCACAAATGCTAGACCTACACGAGCTGAAGTAAGTGATGTTGCTAATGCCATTTATGATGGTACAGATGCAGTCATGTTGAGTGCAGAAACAGCGGTTGGGAAGTACCCTATTGCATCAATTGAAATGATGAATAAAATTGCACTAAATGTAGAAAAAGAATTGAAATGGATGGATTTTCCAGATCAGAAATTCACTGAAAGAGATAGAATTGCAGAAAACCTTGCAACTGCTGCTGGAATGCTTGTTGATAAAATGCCAGTCAAAGCGATAATTGCTTTTACAGAAGGTGGATTTAGTGCTAGATTAATTGCAAAACATCGTCCCAAAACTCGAATATTTGTTGCTACTCCAAGTACTAAGATTATTCGTCAATTAGGATTAATATGGGGTTGTTATCCGCTGCTGGTTAAGCAATACCAAAATACCGATCAAATGGTTGTAGAAACCGTTCATGTCGCTAAGAAAATGGGTTATTTTAGCGATGATGATATCATTGCGGTTATTTCAGGTTCAGTCTTAGCTCCAGGAAGCACCAATCTTTTGAGAGCATACAAAGTCTGTGATATACCAACCCCAAGGGAATTCAATGCGATAATTTAAATTCCTATTATTAGTTGCTCAGTTTCAGAAGAAGATTAGAGATTTCTTTTTGTTTCTCTTTATCATCAAGTATTTGGAAGTATTCATTCAAATCTCGCAAAAATATTCGGGCTTGCAGCTCAGAACCGATTAAAGCACTTATCTCTGCATGTTTTATTAAACTAGAACAAAGATCAAATTCAAACTTTGAAGGATTATCTCTTAACAAATAAGCATTTAATTCCATACCAAAGAATTTCAAAGGAATTTTCGCTGGGAGAATTAAACGCTTGATATTTTCATCAAAAATTGCTCGTTGTAGCTTAACCATAAGATCTTGTTTCATAACAGTGTTTAATTGCTCCTTCACTTCATGCAATTTCTTATTTCTCAAAGCATTGGATACAAAATAATTCATATGTAGATCAAAAGCAAGGAAAACATTGCCCTCTTCAGTTTTTGAAGAAAGTTGTTTATCTTCACATGGAACTAGAATTTCGATGATTTTATCTAAGGGGCTCTTCGTGGCTTGGAGTGATTTTAGATCTGTATTTTTATCTTTGTTGAAAGTTATTTTGTCCCAGAGAATATCGATACTGGAAAATGATTTCTTCTTTAATTCCATTTGATTAGTCAATATTTTATCAGAGGTTTCAAATTCCATTGTATGGATGAATTTTAGTAAATTGTTTGTTTGCAGATCAACAGCTTGAGCTTCAAGTTTCAAGGGTTTTGCATCTGATATTTGATAGTATAATATCTCAACTTGTCCAACATTTACTACAAACTTAATTGCTGGGAAATCCTTTACTTTCGAAACGAGTGACTTCATATTAAATTCAGAAATTTCTTCATCAGTATAAAATGCAATACCGATGATTTCAAGATTATAAGGTAACATGAATTTTAGGGATTTGAATTGATTAATTTCATCGTCAGAGGGTAACAGTGAGGATAAATGTGATTCGACATCTTTTGGAAAATGAATTGCAGAGTAAGCCCTCACTTCATTATTCTCAGGATCAAGAGTACCGATAAGAATTGAGAATTTGGTTTTATTAGTAAGATCCAAGCAGATTTTTCTCAATTGGTTTAACAATGAATTATTCATTATAAGTGACATACGAATTACCGTGTAGTGCTACAGTATTCGTGTTTTTAAAATTGCTTAAAATAGTGAAAAAAGTTGTTTTTTTCTCCTAAAAGTTTAATAAAATCCTAGCATAACACTTTTTTATTCAGAAAAAATAAGACAGTAGAAATTCAGAGAAAAAGGTCGATATTAAATGAAGAAAAGAGTTCTAGTAATTGGTGCCAGTGGGCAAATCGGCAGCGAACTTGTACCATTCCTAAGAAATAGGTATGGAAAGGATAATGTTATTGCGACTGGAAGAAGAACAAAACTTCCAGATGTGGTTCTGGAAGGAGGTCCATGCATCTATCTAGATGCACTAAACGAAGAATCCCTCAAGAAAGTAATTTATGAAAACGAGATAGAACACGTCTATCACATGGCTTCAGTTCTTTCAGCAACCGGAGAAAAGATGCCTCAAGTAGCTTGGGATATTAACATAAATGGGCTAATCAATGTGCTAGAAGTCTCGAGAAGATACAATGTCGAAAGAGTGATCTGGCCAAGTTCAATAGCTGCTTTTGGTCCAACAACTCCAAGAGAGAATACACCAAATGAGACAATTCTACAACCATCAACAATGTATGGTATTACAAAAGTTGCTGGAGAATTACTAGCAGAATACTACTACAAAAAATATGGCTTATTAACACTCTCAATGAGACTACCGGGAATCATTAGTAGTGAAACACTCCCAGGTGGGGGCACAACGGATTATGCAGTAGAAATCTTCTATGAAGCAATCAAGAATAAGAAATACGAATGCTTCTTAGGGGAAGACACCATGCTCCCTATGATGTACCAACCTGATTGTTTGCAATGCCATGTTGATTTAGCTGAGAAAGATGAGAAGAAATTCAAACGTCGAGTATACAATGTCACAGGAATGTCCTTTACTGCAGGAGAATTAGCTGCGGAAATCAAGAAACATATTCCTGAATTTACTATTACTTACAAACCTGATTTCAGACAAGAGATTGCTGATTCCTGGCCAAAATCAATCGATGATTCCATTGCCAAAAAAGAATGGGGCTGGGATCCCAAGTATGATCTTAAAGAAATGGTTAAAGACATGCTTGATGTTTTGACTCCAAGATTGAAGAAATAATTTCTTATGAAGAAGCATAAGCTTCTTCCTTTTACATTTCTTTTTTGTATTTTGAGTGATGAAAATGGATAAGAAGAGAATAGTTCGCGAAGGTTATAATCAAGTTGCTGAGAAATATCTAGAAAGAAGAAATGAAGATCTAGAAGAAATGAAGTTTCTCCCTGAATTCAGCTCTTTGATTAAGCAGGATGGTAAGGTTCTTGATGCTGGTTGCGGTGGTGGATTACCTTTCACAAAGTATCTCAGTGATCGTTTTGATGTTGTCGGAATCGATATTTCTGAGAAGCAAATTGAGTTAGCGAAGAATAATGTTCCAAATGCTCAATTCTTTGTCAAAGATATGACCCAACTTGATTTTCCGGAGAATTTTTTTGATGGGATTTTAGCATATTATTCTATTATTCACGTTCCTCGAGAGGAACAGCATAATTTATTTGTGAATTTTTATCGAATGCTCAAACCAAATGGCGTAGCTTTATTCAGTTTGCACAGCACAGATGATCCTGGATCATTTTTTGATGATTTTTTCGATGCGACAATGTTTTGGAGTGGATTTGATGCTGAAACCAATCTTAAAATCTTAACAGAAATTGGTTTTGAAATCATTTGGTCAAAACTTGTTGATGATAGTTTAGGTGATGCTAAGCATTTATTTGTACTAATTAGAAAATGGGTATAAAATATAAATAAAGAGAAATCGTTGTTTAAAAAACATAAACAACAATTTCAGATGCTGGAATAGTCAAATCTATGGAAATTCCATTTCTTATTTTTAAGGCATTATAGACTTCTCTACCATCAGCGAAAATAATGATATTTAATTGAGATTTTTCATAGATGCTAAATGTAATTTCAGTGATAAGATTTTCAGGAACAGCTGGTGGATAATAAATCGTCATATACTCTAATTCTTCATCTATATCATTGTAAATAACTTCTCCACCACTATCATCGAAAGTGCTTAAATTATTACCATACTCATACATATAATTAGAAAATTCTTCGGAAGTAGTATTAAAAACCCTAACATCAAATCCTATTATAATCGATCTTATAAAATAATCAGTTTTTGCTAATTCATTTCGAGGAGAATTCTCACTAGCACGCATAGATATGCCTACAAGACCACACCCAATAGAGAATGAAACTATTATTATTATACTAAAAGTAAGTATCTTTCTACTAGTATCTCCTAATTGAAAGCGTTGTTTTGTTTCCTCATAATCGTTTTCAGTCATTTCTTCATCAGACAATTTAGATATGCACCACACAGGATTTTTTTTACTTTTTTTGATTTTTAATTATATTCAATTTAGTATTTCATATATGCTTACTTAATTATTCTGGTTCAGTTTGCTTTGAATATATCGAATATTAAAGTTATAAATATTTCAGAAATTGTTTATATTAAGATAAATCTATTAGCTTCCTAAATCAATAGTTTTTTATCATTATCACTATTTTCTTAAAGCAAGCGAATAATAACAGTATAGTGTTCTGAGATAGAAGGTCTTACAGTATTATATTGATAGATTTATAGTGAAGATTTAAACAAAATTAACTTGAGTGATGGGTGAGTCAAATGGCTGATGGTTTAGGTGCAGATTTCTTCCTAATCTTTGTCCTAATACTTTTCCAGTTAGTTATTCTAGGGATATTCATCACTTTGTATGTTCGTAAGCGACAAGCATCTTTTCTCTCACTAATCTTCTCAGTATTCTTCTTTATAACAAGTAATATTTTGACTTTAGCCTTTATTCAAAGACCACAATCTTGGCCATTAGATTTCTTTCAAGCATTACTAGGTGCAGCAGGGTTAGCGCCTATTGTTGTTTTTCTAGAAATATTTGAAAATGGGGAATCATTTACACAAAGAAGCTCTCTCTCAATAATTTTCATAATTATAGTAGGAGCAGTAAAAGGTGCATCTCATCTATTTTCACAGAGATTGGGTGAATTCATCAACCTAATGGCTCCTATAATGTTTATACTTGTTGGCGCATTTTATCTGAGCACCATAAAGAAAATGAGAGAGCGAATTCGGTTTGAAAATCAGAAAAGTAAGATAAGGAAAATGCGTGTTGGGATTTATCTAACCTTCATCATTCCAAAATTCCTTATTGGTGCACTCATTGCATTAACAGTTTTACCTGTAATGTTGTCCTTAATTCCAAATGTAACTATCTTTGAGGGGTATGATGTGTCATTCCTTCAAAGAACAGATACCATTCATATCTTTGATATGCTGCTAAATACTATTCAGACAATTGGTTTAGTAATTATGACCATTCCCATTGTTTATAGTCGATCCGTTTTCTTCATGCAATCAAGAAAGGTTTCCCGATTAATTGTTATTAATAGAGATGGAGTTCCAGTGTTTGAATTTCCATTTGAGCAAGAAGAGGATGATGTGATCGATGAGGAGATGCTGACAGAGGCATACGCTGCAGTTAGCACTATTATAGGCAGAGGTGGTCTTGCTTCTCAACAGCTGAGAACTATTAATTTTAGTGATCTTGAGTTATTGACTGAAATAAGAGATAATTTTGCAGTTGTGTTAATCGTTGATAGACCTACTAAATTTCTCATAGATTCTTTAGAGAATTTTGCAGATGAATTCCAAGACATTTTCCCAGCCAATGCACGTTTAGGTGAGATTCGAACTCAAAAATTGAAATATACCGCAGAAAAGATGGTTCAGAAAAGCTTCGACTTGGAAGATGAAGAATTTGAGCAGATCAGGATTATCGTTAGTGAAGGATATGACAAAGTCGCAGATGAGTACCTAAAAACTCGTTCTGAAGAAGATCCTGAGATTAAATTACTTCCCGATTTTATGAAACGATTACCCGTTGGAGCAAGGGTTCTGGATGCAGGGTGTGGTGCTGGTGAACCAACTACTCGATTACTAAGTGAAAAATTCAAAGTTACAGGTGTAGATATTTCAAAGAAGCAAATAGAAATCGCTCGAGAGAATTTACCGTTCTGTGAATTTATCTGGCAAGATATGACTACTTTAACATTTCCTGACGATTACTTTGATGGCCTTATCTCGTTTTATGCCATTCCTCATATCCCTCGAGAGGAACACAAAGGTTTACTCGAAAACTTGTACCGAATGCTTAAGAGTAATGGAATAGCTCTATTATGTTTTGGAACCTCAGATGATCCTGGAACTGTTGTTGATGATTTCTTTGGTGTTAAAATGTATTGGAGTAGTTTTGATGCTGGAACCAATATTGAGATGTTAAAAGAAGTCGGATTCCATGTCATTTGGCTGAAACTCATTTTAGATGATGTTACTGAAACACAACATATTTTCATAATGGCTCAAAAACTTGATACTGAGTTTCTGAATGTTATTGATGCAATGGAAGATGTTGAAGATAAAATAGAAGCCAAACTAATAATTGAAGAAGAAGTGTCTCAAGATTAGTAGGTTAAATTTTGATTTTTTCTGATTTTAAAGAATTGACATTATCCAAGACAAGCAATTACAATTATATTGTTTAACTCAAATAACACATTTGCTTGAAATTATCCATTATTATTTGTAATTCAAAATATTTGGGGATATAGTTGATATGAGCCAAGATGAAATTAAAAAATTAGTTGATGAACTCAGAGAGAAAATAAAGAAAGTAGTTGATGAAGGGAAAATATTAGGTTTATCAATTGCAGTGTTAAATAAAGAGGAAAATATCTGGTTGGAGAGTTTTGGTTATACTGATGCTTCGAAAACTCAAAAAGTTAACAAAGACACTCTATTCAGTTTACAATCAACAACAAAAACGGTTACAGCGGTTGCATTCTTCTTAGCAGAGCAAAAAGGATTAGTAAAACTTGATGACCCAGTGGTAAAACACTATCCAGAATTGTATTTGAAGAGTCCTTATGGGGAAGAGGAATATAAGAAAATCACTTTTAGACATTTATTATCTCATACTTCAGGATTACCAAGAGAAGCAAAAGTTGGGGGTTGTTTTTCAAGAACAATACCCACATGGGAAGAACATATAGCGAGCTTAAATGGTTCTTGGTTACAAAGTCCAGTAGGAACCAATTTTAGTTATTCGAATGCTGGCATGAATTTAGTTACATATATTTTAGAAAAGATTACTGGAAAACCTTATCCGGAATATGTACAGGAAGTACTGGGAAAACCTCTTGGAATAAGCTATCAATGGGACATCGATGAGATCTATAGCAAATCAAATGCTGCGAAAGGGTATCTCAATGGTTTTGAAGCTCATAAACTAGATGGCGTGGCTTTTGGGTGTGGTGGAGCTTTTATATCGATAGAAGATCAGGCAACATTCGTTAAATTCCTCTTAAACAAGGGTTCTCTCAATGGTAAGTCCATCTTAGAAGCAAAATACTTTGATCTTCTAAGAAAAACACATGATGGAAATGGAGGATATGGTTTAGCCACAGAAGTCATAGTAAAATTTGGAATACATGTCACCAAACATGTTGGAGGAGGATTTGGACTAGGATCAGAAATGATCTGGCTGCCAGAGTACAATATAGGTGTTGCACACATCAATAATGGGGAATATGAGTCATATTATCAATTAACTAGTGTAATTTTAGAGTTCATTAAAGAATACTTGGAGCTGAAAGGAGTAGATACACAATCAACTGATTTCCCTCATGCAGAAGATCCAAAGATTGAGGTTGATTCAGAGAAATTGAAAAGACTTGAGGGATCCTACAAAGGTGGTTTTCTAACGTTTGATATTGAAGAATCAGATGGAAAACTATTCTATGTAGTAAGTAGTAATAAGGTTGAATTAACTCCACATAGTGAAATTGCTTTTACTACAAAAACACCACATGGGATAGTATTCGACATAGATGAAAAAGGAAAAGTTGTTGGAAGTAAACTATACCATTCTTCTGATGGTCTAATTTATGGTCATTATACGGAAAAAACTGAATCTAAGAAATTACCTCCAACAATAGAGGAATGGAAGAAATATGTTGGCTTGTATTATTCCCAATATTATTACACCGAGTATAATTTTTCAGCTATTTCTTTAGATGACGATGGATACCTACAACTAGGAACCAGTAGGTTATTACCACTAGAATCCGAAACAAATGTCTTTCAAAGTAAAAATGGGAAGATAGTTGTGTTTGATAGTAATTCATTCATTCATGATAATATAGAATTTACTCGAATGGATAACGTTCTAGAATTCTACCAAAAGATAGCTGCAAATGAACCAAAACATAGAGCATTAGTTGATTACATGATCGATGGAGCAATTACTGCTTTAAAACAACTTAATAAAAATAAAGAAGCCAAAGAACTGGAAAAAATAAAGAAGAAGTGAAGACAACAAGTGAAAGAAATGCCATTACATAGACGAGATTATCCAATACTTGGATTTTTAGAAGAATGCAATAAAATTGACATGGAAAAAAAGATTCTGGATTGTGGAGCTGGTGGACAACATCCACCTCTAGCAGTCTTTCACAGAGCAGGATATGAAACGTATGGGATTGATAATTCAGACAGTCAGATAGAACGTGCGAATAATTATGCTAAGGAACACAATATGGAATTCAATATCATAGATGGTGATATACGAGACCTTCCATACGATGATGAATCATTTAGCTTCGTTTTTAGTCATCATACCATCCATCATATGCCAAAAGTCGAAGTGGAAAAAACAGTCAAAGAAATGGTGAGAGTGTTAAAACCAGGTGGATTAATTTTTGTGAATTTCCCATCCATTGGTTGTGCAAGTTATGGAGAAGGGGAAGAAGTTGCCAAAGGAGAATTTCTACAACTCGAATCCGATGGAGAAAAAGTTATTCATTGTTTTTTTGATGATAATGATGCTGATTCTTATTTTGATAATTGTGAAATCTTATCTAAGAACAAAATGAAATTACTGATAAATAGTGGATGGTATCATGGAATATCAATGATTGAGTATGTTGCTCAAAAGAAATGATCTTAGTTGAACAATAAATTATTAATTCAAAAATAGATTGTGTATATTATCCCAAGATTCGAGGGAGCAGTCGATGAGTGAATCTGAAGATGATTTAATCGTTATGTTTGAAGAAGCAATGGAAGATTCAGAGGACGAATTAGATCTAGAAGAAACAAAATTGCCAAAACCTCTCAAAGAACAGATACTCTCAAAGAGATTTCTTTACAATATCTCTGGGATTCTACTAAGTATTCTTCTTATGATTATAATAATAAGAACAAGTTTCGGATCATTTCAAATATTTAAAATAGGTCAAGATAATCCTTGGCAATATCAGTTATTCTTAGCATTCTTCTTTAGTGGTATAGTTATTGGTCTTTTCTCTTTTAGTCGAAAAGATAGCCTGATAATTGGACTTGGATTAATGGGTGTAACTTTTGTAATTACTGTCCCAATGCTTATCAAATTACTGACAGAAAATGATTATCTGCTAGTAGACACTCTTTATTTTACATTTATTTTCTTGTTTCTTGCCTTATTGCTAATTGGTGCATACATAGCCTATGAAGTAAAGGACTACATAAAATGGCTAATCGAAAAACGAAAGATAACAAATTCAATGTAAAAAAAAGCTAAATTAGAAAAAGAAAAGAATATGATAAAGCTTTGTTTTTTAGATTATAAAAGAAGATAAGTGCAACGGAAATACCTATAAGTCACATATCCTATATATCGTATAGGTGATATAAAATGATCAAAAGCGTTTTCAAAAATTTATTCAATTATTGCCCACCAGTAAGATACTGTCAAAATCATCCACAAAGAGTTTATTGCCAATGTCATAATAGTTGTAGTATTTGCGGGAGACCGTTGTTAGATATTAAAAGACAGTGATTTTGTTTAATTCAAGAGAAAATTGTTTCAAAGATTCAGTAAAGTAATAACAAGCACGAAATCATCAAAAAAAATAGAGTTAAACGGATTGAATATATGGGACTGTATCGAATAAAAAATAGGCTGATGACTAGGAATTGTCTAGTCATTTTATTTTCTTTATATCTCGGAGCTTTCTATGGAATCTTCAATT
>JAGXNT010000053.1 GCA_019894765.1 Candidatus Heimdallarchaeota archaeon | reverse complement strand
CCTTGCATTCTATGCAATAAACAACTAGCATCTGGAACACGTAGCTACAAAGAGTTATTCATTTGTTCTGAATGCCAAGCATATTTCTGTCCTGAGTGTAAGCAAGCAGTAAAAGACTATGATTTGTGTCCTGCTGCGGGATTATTAGGTGCGAAAGAACATGCATTAAAATTCATCAAAATACTTCCACCGAAACCAGTACAAACCATAACTCAAACAGTTGTAAAAGATGATGAGAAACCAACAGTGAAGATCCTCCCAAAGAAAAGGATCAAAATACTAGACAGTAAGAAACAAGCGAAAGAAAAGAAGTGAAGAAACCGAGGACAATAATGTGCTAATTAATTCTTTTCAAAGTACAGAAGTAGGAGATATTCCATTAAAATCTCATAATTCAATAAAATATGGTGAAAAGTTACGGTTAGTAGTTAATCCAGATGAAACTGATGTTCAAAAAGTAAAAGCGGGTATAATTGAAATTCTTAATCCATTAGAGAAAAGGGTAGTATCAGGTGAGATGAATGAAATCGATCCTTCAAAGTTAGTATACTTTGATGTCATTATCCCTGAAAATTGGATTTGTGGTTGTTATCAAGCTAATGTTCTAGATACTAGAAATAATGTCGTTTGTTCAAATTATTTCAATGTCACATCTGCAAGTAAATTTCAAACCTATCTCACACAAAAAACCATTTCCCCGAAATGGCGTATTCATTATCAAATCAAAGTTAAGAACCCTACAACTAAAACAATTGGAAATTTCTCAGCATTTGTAGCACTACCAATAACAATTCTTCCACAACAAATTATTAAAGACTTGAAAACTTCCCCAAGTAATCTAAAGGATTCAACAGATGTTGAGGGGAACCATTGGATACATTATGAATTACCTAGAATTGACCCGCAAGCAGAACATACCATGAGTTTCTCTGCACTTGCAGATTGTCAACCAATAATTATTTCGAAATCAATTCCTGAAAATTATAAGATTAATCCTTACAAAAAACAATTTCTGAAAAAGTATCTAGCTCCCGAACCTCACATTGAGAGTAATCATCCGAAAATCGTCGAACTCGCTTCAAAAATAAGTAATAAGGATCCGCTATCTTTTGCAAAGTTAGCAGCTAAACTTGTTAATCGAAAAATAAAGTATAAAATTCAACCGGACGAATACGGTGCAGCTTATGCAATAGAAAAAGGAGAAGGTGATTGCACTGAGTTTGCTGCCTTGTTTGTTGCTCTCTGTAGAGCTGCAGGGATTCCCGCAAGAACAAATGCTGGATTTGCATTGGCCCAGCACTGGGAGCGACATGCTACTGCTGAATTTCTTGTTGGAGGAAGATGGATTCCGATTGATGTGACAGGGCAATACGGAAAAGATATTTTTCTAGGTTCTTTACCAAATACCATTATAGTTACTCGAGGGAATTGGATGGGAGAAACAATAGCTAAAGAAGTCTCATACAGATATCAAATAATGGAGCAAACACAGAAGCTCGATGTTAACATTGATTGGAAAATCATTTTTGAACATGGCTTAACTTTTAAGAAAAAGGAACCATTTGATGCAACGAGTAATAAAACAATCAAAATACTTGAACCACAAATGCTTGATTCCTCTAAGGTTAAAATTCTATCAGAGACTACTAAGAAAAAATCCATTGAGATTATGGGATCGGATTTAGTAAAACTACCCTCAAAAACAATTACAAACAAAAAAACAAGAATTGATTTACCTAAAAAAAGTAGACAACTAAAGCAATTGTCTTTTGATTTATCCATTCCAGACATAATGAAAGCCGGAACAATGAAGAATCAAGTAATTACCATAAGAAATAATTCGAAATCTGTTCACAATGGTTGTTTTGAAATCAGGAGAATTGAAGATGGAATAATAAAATTACTTTCCATTCAAGGTGTGAAAATTTCACCAAATGAACAATTGAAATTCAAACCAGCGATTAAACTTGATAGAACAGGTTCAAACACTTTGGAATTCGTGTTAATGAATAGAATTGGCAGAACTTTACAAAAAGAAGAGAAAAAAGTGAGTGTTTACTAGACAAGTCTTTAATTGTTATTCAAAAAAGTATTTGAATTCGGTGCAAGTAAACAATTATATTTAGAAACACATATTAAATTTGGATGAATGATAAAAAATGCTTTTCATATTAGCCGCACTTATAATGGGAGCAATTTTCGGTGTTTTAGGAACAGTAGTAGTCTGGCTAGCTAAAGGTGAATTCAATCTTGGAACAGGTATTGTCAGTGGGGGATCATTTCTTGCTGGTTTTCTTGTCTCTCTAATCCAATTTTGGTATACAATGCCAACATGGGGATCAATCGTTCTTATTGGTTTACTAATCACAGGTATAGGCATCATAGCATTGATGCGTTTATTTTCCAGAAGTTTCGGTCGATTAGGACGTTCCCCAGAAAAAATCGCTGCGTTAGCTATAGGAGCACTCATACTTATCGGACCAGTCTATTTTGGTCT